>PLGA01000599.1 GCA_003139735.1 Bryobacterales bacterium
GCGAAACGGAGCGGTTGATTTCGGTGTCTTCGGCGAAGGCCAGATCGTTGCGCCGGAACAGGCCATGGTCGCGATAGACATCCACCACGCGGCCGATGTTGGTGCGGGCTTTTTCGAGCTGCACCGTCTCGACATTGGCGCGGCCTTCGCGCACCACCAGCCGCGCCATGGGCGGAGCGGCGACGGCAGCCTGCTCCTGCGACGCGGCTTCCACCACCAGCCAGTCCTCGCCGCGNNGGCGTCGCGCAGGGCGTTGCGCACTTCCTGCTCCAGGTAGCGCTGAAAGAAGCGGCCCGCGAAGATTTCGCGGCGGCTCTCTTCCACGCCGCGCATGCACACGCGCACCAGGTCGAAAGGGAAGACTTTACGGCCGCCGGAGCGGTAGCTCTTTTCACGGACCTGGTCGAGCACGGCCAGGCGGATCTCGGCCAGCTCGGGAGGCTCGTCCGGGGCGCGCTTCGGAGCGGGCGCGCCAGAGAGCGGGCTTTCGAAAACCGTCCGGCCGAATCGTTCGAGAAAGTCAGTCAGGTTCATATCGCCACCTATGGCATCCAACCCAAATCTCGCGCGGCTTCCATGACCTCGCGGGCGATGGGCGCGGCCACGCGCGCGCCGTAACCGCCGTGCTCCACCAGGACGGCGAAGGCCAGGCGGCTGGAAGCATCGCCATCGTAAGGCGCAAAACCGACGAACCAACTGTGCGGCGCGCCCACGTCCAGTTGGGCTGTGCCGGTCTTGCCGGCCATGGAGAGGGGCGTTCCGGCCATGGCCTGGCGCGCCGTCCCTTCGGTGACCACCCGCCGCATGGCGCCCGCCAGAAAATTGGCCTGAGCGGCGGGCAGTACAGCAAGGGGAGCGTTGGTGCGCGGATTACTGGAATCGCCGATCCAGCGGCCTTCCGGCATGCGGCCTCCGGCGGCAATGGCGGCCGCCACGCGGGCCATTTTAAAAGGGGAAGCCAGCACCGGTCCCTGGCCGTAGGAGGCGAATGGCAGCGCCTTGCGCAATTCCGTCGGATCGCCGGTGGAAAAGCCCATGCGCGCGGCGGTATCGGCCAACGCCAGCGAGCCTACGTCGTGCACGCCCAACTGCGCAAAATAGGCGTTGCAGGAGACCGCGATGGCGCGTTCCATATCGAGCGTGCCGTGCGCGCGGTCGCCGATATCGTCTTTGATGGGCCGGTTCCAGCCGGGGATGATGGCGCCGGCGCGGCCGTCGGCAAGCGTGCGGCAGAGAAACGTGCGATAACGCAGCGCGGGATCCTTGACCAGCGCAGCGATGGCGGTGACCAGCTTGAAAGCCGAGCCGGGCGGGTACTGGCCGTAGCGCGCGCGGTCCAACAGCTCATCGGGTGTGGCCGCGGCGGAGCGGGCGGCGGGCGGATCGGGCGCGGGAGCGCTCACCATGGCCAGCAGGTCGCCCGTGACCGCGCTCATCACCACGACCGCGCCGTTCGATGCGCCCGCCGCGCGCAAGCGGCGCTCCAGAATCCGCTGGGCCCGAAGCTGAAGGCGGATATCGATGGTCAGGCGTACGGTGCGGTCGCGGGCCAGGATGCGCGCGATATCGGGATTGCCGGGTTGATGGCGATGGCGCACCAGCGGCGCCAACTCGGAGTACTCGTAGCCTTGCAGTCTGGCGTTCGAATCGCGCTCCACCAGCGACGTGTTGCTGGCGTCGAAGTTTTCGCCCGTGCGCAGATCGCCGATCAGGTGCGCGGTGGCGGAGCCAAAGGGATAATGGCGGGCCTCGAAGCGCGAGGCAGCGGCATCGGGCGAAATGCCCAGCGCGGCGTATTCGGCCTGATGACGGAGCAACTCGTCCCAGTCGCTGGTGGCCAGCGGGACCCCGTTGCGGTCGTAGATGGAGCCGCGCGGGATCTCGCGCGCGAGCGAGTTCATGCGGGGATTGCGCTGCGCGCGCTTGACGCCATCCTCTTCATAAGTGCGGGCGTCGCGCGCCAGATAAGCTGCGTCCGCCACGACCTGGTAGCGAACGGCAAAGACCAGAAGCACGGCGGCGGCGCCGGCCAGGACGAATTGCAGCGGCCGTGCGGAGGCCGGCAGCAGACCCGGTTGTGGGGACCGCGAGCCCCTCGCGCTAATGGACGCCAGCAAAGCGAAAATCAGAAAGTTGGCCAGCATGGCGGTATTGCCGGAACTGAGGAACGGCGAAACGACGCCGGAGAGCGGGAGCACGCCGAGCACGCCGGAGCTGATCAGCAGCATCTCGCTCGAGAGGAGGGTCGAGAGGCCCAGCCCGAGGAAGAAACCGAAGTGGGTATCGGCGCGCACAGCGGCGCGAAAACCGCGCGCGACCAGAAACCCAAACAGCAGGAAAACCGTGGCCACGCCAACGGCGCCCCACTCCTCGCCAATGGCCGGCAGCACCAGGTCGGTGTTGCCCGCGGGAATCATTTCGGTATCGCCCCAGCCCGGTCCGGAGCCGAATGGGCCGCCGGTAGAAAAGGCCCAGATGGCGTGCGCCAGTTGATTTCCGCCGCGAACGTCGTTGTCCCAAGGCGACAGCCACATGTCGATGCGCTCGACCACGGTGCGGGGCTGGCCCAGGCGATAACCGACCGCAACCGAGCCAACCATCAGCGCCAGGCCAGCCAGCGCCAGGCCGGGGCGGCCGCGCGACACGGCGAACAGGCTGAGGAAGACGACGAACATTACGAGGGCCGGCCCAAGGTCTTTCAGCACGAAGAACATCACGAGCGAAATGCCGGTTGCGCAGAGAACCGGCGCGACGTGCTCTATGCGCGGCAGGCCAACCCGGCGGAAGAAGCCGGCCAAGACGCGCCTTTCGCGCAGATCGCGCAGGCGTTCCCAGTTGCGCGTGAAATAGCCGGCCAGGAAGAGTACCAGCAGAATCTTAATCAGCTCGACCGGTTGGAAGGGGCCCAGGTTCACTTTGGCGTCGTTACCGGCCGGACCGCGGCCGAAGCGCAGCAACAAGCCGAACAGGCCCAGCGCGCCGAACAAGGGCGTATAACACCAATCCGACAGCCGCCGGTAATCGAAGGCGGGCAGGGCGGCCAGCGCCAGCACGGCACAGCCAAGAACGGCCCCCAGAGCGAACTTGCGGAACTCCAGCGTATCGCGCAGCGGATCGCGCATGCCGGCCATCAGAATGAAGCCGATGCCGGTAAGCAGATGCAAGGCCGGGAGCAATGCCGTATCGCCGCGGAAGCGGGCCAGGCGCCAGACCAGCGCCACCAGATGAAAGCCGGCGAAATAGAGCGCGGCCCATAACAGGAACTGCCGGCGGAATTCCTCGGGCGTGCGCACGGCCATCAGCGGCTTAATGCGCGCCAGGGGAAGCAAGGAACGGCGCGGCAGTCCCGGCGCCCGCACGGCGACCAGCGCGCCCACGTTCGCCAGGGGGCGCGAGCGCTCCAGGAAATCGAACACCGTCTGCGCGGCCGATTCCCGCTGCTCGCGGTCTTGAAACGATTCGAGCAGCGGTGCCAGTTCCTGGGGACTGGAAACGGCATTGATTTGGACCAGCCGGCCGGCCGCGGCGAAGCTTCGGGACTTTCCGCCGTAGACCATGCCGAGGCCGGCAGCCACCAACAACGAGGCGCATAGCAGCCACAGCCAGTTGCCGCGAGGCATCCCAGATCTTTCCACGGCGAGGACGCTGGGCGTGGCGCCGGGCGCGGTCCAACTCTGGGTTACCGCCATGCACGCCTCCCCGGCGCGGGTTTGCGAACGGCGCCGTAATGCAAACGGCGCAGCTCTTTCCAGTGAGCTTCCACCTGGTCGAAGCCGCGAATCCTCTGGTACCGCGCCTCGGCTGTTTGCGCGTCGCGGCGGGCGAGTTGGGGCCGCACGGCGGCTTCACCCTCGGCGCGCATGCGCCAGGCGTCGGCCTGCTGCTCGATCTCGCGGGGTCCCAAAGCGGCGCCCAGGCGTTGGGCCGCGGCGAACTCGGCGAGGGCCTTTTCCAGGTCGTGCAGCGAATAGACGTACAGCCGCGCCAGGGCCAGGTGCGGATCGGCGTCGCGCGGCATCTGTTGCGCAGCCTCGGTGAAATCGGCGCGCGCCGCGGCAACCGACTGCGCCCTGGCGATTCCGAAATACCGGTCACCGGCTACCCTTTCGAGCGTGGCGTAACCTCGGGCCAAGGCCAGCTCGCCTTTGGTGGCGCTGGCGGTATCGCCCAGGGCGACGGCGCGCGCCAGGTAGATTTCCGCCTTGTTCCAATCGAAATCGGCGAGCGCGGGCTCGCTGCCGGCGCAATAGGCCGCGATGATGCGACCGGCTTCGGAGGCATACAGCTCAGGCAGTTCGCCATCGGGAATCCGCGGCGCGGGAACCACTGGCGGAGCCGGCCGGGCGGCTGTAAGCGTTGTGGCCGTGCGCGGATGCCAGGAGTGCCAGGCCAGCGTGCCGCCGACGGACAACGCCATGCCAACCCCAAACCAAGCCACGGCTTGAGCCGCCTTCAGCGCACGCCGCGCGCGCAGCAGCGTCTTGGTGGCCTGGCGGAAGCACGCGCGCGCAACTTCGATGGTGGCATTGGCGGCCCACGGACGCCGCTCGATTTCGGCGAGCACGGGCCGGCGCTCGAGGAACGCCTGTAGATCGAATTGGAACTCCCCCGCCGACGCGTAGCGCCGCGACGGATCGGGCGCCAGGGCCTTGCCGATAATCGCGCGCAGGGCGTGCGGACAACTCGGAGGCAGGGCGCGCGGCGGCCGCTTCGAGCGGATCAGCCGTTCCAGCCGGCGCGTGTCCTCGGCGCGGTACGGCGGCTGGCCCGCCACCATTTCGTAAAGCGTCGCTCCCACGGCCCAGAGGTCGGACTGCTGGTCCACTTGCGAGTTCAACAGGCGCTCCGGCGCGCAGTAGCCCGGACTGCCGAAGAGGTGCGCGGTGGCGTCACAATCGGCCCGCAGGGTCTTGGCGATGCCGAAATCAAGCAAACGCACGGTATCATGCGGCCCCAGATGGATGTTCGAGGGCTTGATATCGCCGTGCACCACGGCCGATTCCCAGTTATGGAATTTGACGAGTTGTTCGCAGATTTCGAGCGCGATCACCGCGGCGCGGTTGGGATCGACGATGGTTTCGCTCCGCAGCACTTCGGCCAAATTGCGGCCTTCGACGTACTGCATGGCTACGAAGAAATAGCCGTCCAGGTCTCCGAAGTCGTAAATCTCAACCACTCGCGGATCGATTCCGCTCAGTCCCTTCTGGATCGCGGCGCCGCGGCGTTCGGCTTCGATCATCAACCGCGAATTGGAATCTTCGGCGTGCGGAATCAGCTTCAGGGCAGCCTTGCGGTTCCGGGCCGTATCGACGGCCAGATACACGTCGGTCATGCTCCGCCCGATCAGCCGCACGATTTCATAGGGCCCGAGTTTGGATGGCGCGGTCATCGGTTACCCTTTGAACCCCAGCGCCGCCCATACCAGCATGCCCAGCAGCAGGCCGTAGAGCAGGAAGGCGGCGCGGCCGGTGAACAGGCGGNNCCAGGCGGGCGCCGCGGCCGGGGCGCGTAGTGGAGAAGCGCGGCCGTGTGACGCCGGAACGCGGCTCGCCGCGGGCGCGATATCCAGGCCCGGCCACGAAGAGCACGGTGATGTTGTCGCGTCCGCCGGCCGCATTGGCGGCTTCCACCAGGGCGGCGGNNGTGAGGCCGTCGCTGCACAGCAGAATCGCGGCGTCGTCGCGGAACGAGCAGCGGCGGATCTCGATGAAACCCGGATCGGACGCCGAGCGCGGAAGCGACCCTACATCGCGAAACACTTCGTTGCGGCGCGGATGCGCCATGGCTTCCGTCTCGGTGAGCGCGCCCGAATCTTCCTCTTCGCCCACCGGCGAATGATCGGATGTGAGTTTGCGGATGCCGCCGTTCCAGACCAGGTAGAGGCGCGAATCGCCCACATGCCCGATGACGATTTCGCCCTCCTCGACGATGGCCAGAGTGAGGACGCAGGCCATGCCGCGGCGGGCGTCTTCCGCCTGGGCCAGCTCGTAAATGCGATTGTTGGCGTGGAGGATGGACCCGCGGATTCGAGTTTCCGCCCGGCCTGCGGCGCCGATGGTTTCTCGGACGGCCGCGACAGCCGTCTCAGCGGCAAGCTCACCCGCGGCCTGTCCGCCGACTCCATCCACCACCAGGAAGACGCCGTGTTCCACGTCCATCCAGCAGCGGTCCTCGTTGGACTGGCGCACCAGGCCCGGATCGGTGGCGGCGCCGGCGGTAAGTCTAGCGGCGGTCTTCATTCGCGATCCCTCAGGTGAGCGAAGACGAAAACCGCCACGAACGCCAGAAAAGCGATCACGAAGGGCGTGTGCAGGCGGTAGAGTTGCACCAGGGCCTCACTTCCTCGCTTCAAAGGAGAGCTTGAGAACTTCGGCGATGCCGATTTCGGCGCGCTCGGGGAGGGTTTCCTCCACGCCTTGGGTCAAGCGCCGGCCATTGAGCCAGGTGCCGTTGCGGCTTTGGTCCTGAATTACGAACCTTCCGCTGGCCGGGTCGCGCCGCAGACGCAGGTGCTCGCGGGACACTTCATCGCTCGCGTAGAGCGGCAGATCGACCCAGAGATCCTCGCCGCCGCGGCCGATGCTGATTTCGTTCTGCGTGACGAGGAAGGTCTGCGGTCCGGAATCGTCGCGGTAGCGGATCTCGGCGAACACCTTGTCGGGCGGGTGGCGCGTGCCGGCGCGGTCGCGCGCCACGCGGGCGGCGGTGACGGACGGCTCGCGGTCGATCAAGGTAGTCTTGGCGCCGCGGTAGCCGGGCTGCGGAACGTCGTTCAACTCAGAGTGGATCTCCACGTCGCCTTGCGGCACACTGCCTTCGGAGTCGCTGAATAGCTCGATCCACCAGTCGTTCTGGGCGATCCGGTGCGGCTTGTGCGCGCTGCCGCGGCGGAACAGGGAATTGGCGTTGTTCCATGCGGACATGCGCGCGGCGAGGGCCCGGCGGGCATCCTCCTTAATGAAGTCCTGAACGCTGGCCAGGCGCTGGTACTCCTCGGGATGCAGATAGACGCTGAACACGCACGGCAGCAGGACGCTATAAGCCATCTCCAGCCGGCCAAGCTCCATGTTGCGGATCAGCTCATCGACGATGGTCTGGCCGCTGATCCGTGTTAGCGGCTGTTTGGTTCCGCCACGCGCCATAAGAACTCCAGAAAGAAGGCAGGCGGACCCACGAACGGCGTGGGTACCCCGGCCCGCCCCACTGATAGACGGCGGGGCGGGCGCCCGGTTTCGGGAAGGAGGATTAAAGTTCCGTTAGCATTCCCTGCCCGCGATCCCGAGTGACGGCGCCGCAGCTCGGACCGCGGAACCGATTTATCTTCGAGTCTCGTGAACCGAGCCTCCGCCGCGATGGGCTGCTTGTGATTCAAACTCTTTCCAATAGCCTGAAACCGCTTTATAATCAATCGGTTGGATCATAATCCCCAGGCCGGGCGCCAAGCCGCGGGACGTCCTCCAAGCGGGATATTAGGCGGGTCAAACCGCTCGAAGGTAACGTTTGCGCGCGCGCCGTCGTACTCTAAGTAGTAGCAACGCGGTACGTATGCGCGGTTTCAGGTTCATCCTCGTCCTTTCGATTCTCGCCGCGCCGCTGGCCTTGCCGG
>PLGA01000235.1:0-5127 GCA_003139735.1 Bryobacterales bacterium
CTGGCGCAGATGACGCTCGACGAGAAGATCGGCCAGATGACTCAGCCGGATTACGGCGGCATACGGGACCAGTCGGATATCGAGAACCTGTTCCTGGGATCGATCCTGAGCGGCGGCGATACGGACCCGCAGGCGGGCAACAGCGTACAGGCCTGGACGGATCTGTACGATAGCGTGCAGGCGCACACCGCCAAGACCCGCCTCAAGATCCCGCTTCTCTACGGCATCGACGCGGTCCACGGCCACAACAACGTGCTGGGCGCGGTCATCTTCCCGCACGATATCGGCCTGGGCTGCACGCGCAACGCCGCGCTGGTGGAGAAGGTGGAACGCGCCACGGCGGAGGAAGTGCGCTCCACCGGCATCCAGTGGGCTTTCGGACCGTGCGTGACCGTGCCGCAGGATATCCGCTGGGGCCGCACTTATGAGGGCTTTTCGGAAGATCCCGCGCTGGTCCGGGAACTGGCCGGGCCGGCGGTTCGCGGCTTTCAGGGCGCCGGCCTGGGCGACCCGCTTGCGGTGCTGGCCTGCGCCAAGCATTTCATGGGCGATGGCGGCACGGCATTCGGCTCGGCCCAACGCGGACGCGGCCTCGACCAGGGCGATACCAAGGTGGACGAAGCCACCATGCGCAGGATTCACTTGCAAGGCTACATCGCGGCGGTCGAGGCGGGCGTCGGCTCCATCATGCCCTCCTACAGCAGTTGGAATGGCGTGAAGTGTTCGGCGAGTCATCGCCTGCTGACCGAGATACTCAAGCAGGAACTTGGGTTCCAAGGCTTCCTGATTTCAGATTACAACGCCATCGATCAGGTCGCTCCGAATTACAAGGATGCCATCGCGATCTCCATCAACGCCGGCATGGACATGGCCATGGTGGCTAACGCGAACCACCACCGCGAATACATCGCGGATCTGAAGGCGCTCGTGGGCGAGGGCAAAGTGCCCATGGCGCGCATCGACGACGCGGTCACTCGCATTCTGCGCGTGAAGTTCGCTATGGGGCTGATGGACCGGAGCCGTTCGCCGCTCGCCAACCGCGCTCTGCAGCCCAAATACTTCGGGTCCGCCGAGCACCGCGCCGTGGCGCGCGACGCCGTTCGGCAGTCGCTGGTGCTGCTCAAGAACGACCGCAAGGCGCTGCCGCTCTCGAAGAAGGCCGCGCGCATTCACGTGGCCGGCAAGAGCGCCGACGACATCGGCATGCAGTGCGGCGGCTGGACCATCGCATGGCAAGGCCGCGCCGGCGAGGTTACGCCCGGCGGAACCACCATACTTACAGCCATTAAGAACACAGTTTCGAAAGATACTCAGGTGACTTACTCGAAGGATGGCTCGGGCGCCGCCGGAGCGACCGTGGGAGTAGTGGTCATCGGCGAAACGCCCTACGCCGAAGGCCGCGGCGACCGCGCCGACCTGTCGCTCGCCCAGGAGGACCAGGACGCCGTCGCCGCCATGAAGAGCGCCGGCATTCCCGTAGTTACTATTCTGGTGTCCGGCCGGCCCATGATCCTCGGCGGCGTACTGGATAAGTCGGACGCGCTGGTGGCCGCATGGCTGCCGGGCACGGAAGGCCAGGGCGTCGCGGACGTGCTGTTCGGCGATTACAAGCCCACCGGCAAGCTCTCATTCACGTGGCCGCGCACCATGGCCCAGTTGCCTCTGAACGTCAACACTCCCAACGGCGACCCGCTGTTCCAATACGGATTCGGCTTGAAGTACTAGCGCCGCAACCGCTAGAAACGACTCCATTCCGTGGGGNNAAGAACCTAATCACGCGGCCATGAAACTAGTTTAGGGCCTCATAGCCCGAAAGGGCCTTTGCCGCCTTTCCAGCGGGTGTATCCTGTAAGTGAACACCCGGAGGCGCTACTTGACTGTTCGAGTCGCCCTTGCTCTTACCGCTGCTATCTGGATTCTGCCAGCCCGCGCGCAAGCCCCGACCGGATCTATCGAAGGCCAAACCATCAACCTCAAGACCGGCGCTCCGTTGAGAGACGCCATGGTTTCCCTGAGCGGCCCGTACGCGGAGAGCGTGCTCGGCCACGACGGTCCTCCGTTGTTGCCCCCGGTGCACGTCTCGTCCGGCGATCAAGGCCGGTTTGCGTTTCATAACCTGGCCGCGGGCAACTACTTGATATCCGCCTACCATGCGGGATTCCAAACCGCCGCCTACGGTGAGCACCGCGTGGCGCTGGAGACGCTTCCGGTGGCCGAGGGCCAGCAAGTGAAGGACATTGTCTTCAAGCTGGCGCCGCTTGGGGTGATTGCCTGCAAAGTGNNATCACGACTTACAGGTACTTCTATGGCGGCTGGACGCGCACGGTCCAGGCTGGGGAGCCTACGCAGTTCGGCTATACCAACGACCTCGGCGGGTACCGCGCCGTCCTCGCGCCCGGCGCCTACATCGTGAGCGCGGCGTATCCGTTCGCGTTGGCGCAAATGGAGCCGGATCTCACGCCGGGAATGGGGCATCCCACCACGTACTACCCGGATTCGCCCGGTCCGGATCATGCACAGCCGCTGACCGTGTCAAGCGGCGAGACGGTCCAGGCCGATTTCACGCTCAGGAAGGCGCCCGTGTACCGGATTAGCGGTTATTTGGCCGGCGCCAATGGCCGGGTTTGGGGCCATCCCTGCGTGGGCATCGTACCGAAAGGCTCACTGGCGTCCAATGCTCTTTTGTTGGGCAGCATCATCGCCGCTCCACAGGACGGCAGCTTTACGATTTTCGAGATCCCCGCGGGTTCCTATCTTCTGACAGGCGCGCTTTGCGCAAACGAGTCTCCTGTCACGCAGGGAGTGCAGGGTCAGGGCTTCTTGTCGATAGCGCCTCTTGAATCCGGCAGTGGCGCCGAGTTTCCCGTCTCGGGCGTGCAGGAGCTGGAGGTTTCGGGCAACGTGGAAGGTTTGAAACTCCACGTGACGCCCGCGCGGCAGGTGCGCGGAACCCTCAAGCTGGAGGGCAACGTGAACCTTGCCGGAGCCACGGTGCATCTGCGATCCGTGGAACGCTTCCCCGGCGCCGCTCCCAGCGTAACCATCTCGGGCGGCAGCTCGTTGGTATTTGACGGCGTGCTCTCGCTGCGTTACATTCCGGAAGTTCGCCGCCTTCCGCCCGATTGCTACGTGAAATCGGTCCGCTATGGCGGCCAGGAGGTTCCGGCCACGGGCTTTCAGCCGGTTGACGGCGCTTCCCTCGAAGTTACCGTGAGCACGGTGGGTGCGGCTCAATTGACGGGATCGGTGGCGGATGACGCCGGCCGGCCGGTAAGCTACCCCCTGGTAACCTTGATGCCTTCCGACGGAGGCCCGGCCGCGTCCGCCCAAGGCGTGGTGGGCGGAGCGGACGGCAAGTTCGTCTTCCCGGCGCTCCGGCCCGGTGAGTACCGGGCGGCCGCCTGGAAGGAGGATTTCGACGTCTATCAACTGCAGGCCGACCCCAGGCTACTCAAGCTGTACGGCGCCAAGGGCAAGGTGGTGACCGTGCAGCCGGGAACTCCGCCCGCCGTCGCGCTCACGTTGATCGGCGCCGCGGAGGTTGCCCAGGCGGAAAGCAAACCGTAACTGCCTCAAANNCTCAAAGAGGAACTTACCATGAAGACGATCCACATCCTCGCATGTTCGATTGCGCTCGCTTCCGTGTTAGGCGCGCAGACCGGCGGACGGAGCTCGGTGGAAGGACAAGTGGTCAGCGGCGCCGACGGGACGCCGGTGAGGAGGGCCGCCGTGTCCTTGCAGCGCACCTTCAGCAGCGGCGCCGCGCTGCCGGGCCAGCCGCCGCGGACACAGCTGCCGCAGCCACAGACGGAGACCGACGACCAGGGGCATTTTGCTTTCCATGACCTGGAACCCGGGGGCTATCAAGTCACCGTGCAAAGGCAGGGATTTGTCGCCCAGAACGGGATGGGCATGGGCGGCCCGAACGTGCAACTGTGGCTCGGCGAAGGCCAGCAACTGACCGGTTACGTGGTCCGCGCCACGCCGCAAGCCGTCATCGCGGGAAAGGTAATCGACGAATATGGCGACCCCGTCATGGGGGCGCAGGTCTACGCGCAGCGCGCCGGAAGCGCGAACGGCGGGCGGCCGGTAATGAACGGCGGAAATGTGCAGGGCAACGACCTGGGCGAATACCGCATCGCCGGCTTGAGCGCGGGCGACTATCTGGTTGCAACGGCCTACCTGAACCAGAACCGCGCGATTATGACGGGGAGCCGGCAGCCCTCGCCCGGCCAGCCGCAGCTTGTCTACGCCACCACCTATCACCCCAGCACGGCGGTTGCGAGCGAGGCCGCGCCGGTGCACGTGGCGGACGGCGCGGTTATCGGCGGGATCGATATCAAGCTGACGAAGATTTCCGCGTTCCGCATTCACGTTACGGTTTCCGACCCGGGAGCGCCGCAGAATTCCATGGGCCCCTTTCCGAATTTGAGGATGCGAGACCCATCCGCGGTGCTGGGCGGCGGCTTCTTCGGACCACAGCGCCAACCGGATGGCTCTTTCGTGTTCACGGGCGTGCCTCCGGGATCCTATGTACTGACGGCGCAGAGGAACAGCGCCGGGGCCCCCGGTTCCGCGGCCAGCGCGAGCATGCCCATCGAAGTGCGCGACCAGAACCTGGAAGGCGTTGCTCTGGAAGTGAAGCCGAACGCCGACTTGCAAGGGGCTGTGAGGTACGAACAACTCGGGGAGTGCAATGCCGCCAACATGCAGGTCAGCCTGAGGCCGCCTGGGGGGCCTGGGGTGGTCATGTACGGCCCTATGCCGCAGCCGGCCACGGTGGGTGACGACTTGAGATTCACGCTGAAAGGCGTGGCGCCGGGTATTTATTCCGTCAACCTGATGGGCACCGTGGGCCGCTGCTACGTGAAGTCCATCTTGTACCGCGGGCAGGCGGCGCCGGAAGGCGCGCTCACGGTGAGTGAAAGCGGGTCTCTCGATCTCACGTTGGCCCCTTACAGCGCGACGTTGAGCGTGGTGGTGGTGGACCGCGACGGCAATCCCGCGCCGCGCGCGCGGATCATGCCTGTGCCGAAAGACGGGGGGACGGGCATGAACGGCTTGAGCGGCGTGAACGGCACGGCGGGTCCGGCCGGGCAGACGACTTTCGCCTCGCTCCGCCCGGGA
>PLGA01000235.1:5145-8453 GCA_003139735.1 Bryobacterales bacterium
ACGGTTGAGGTCACCGCCATTCCGGCTTCCGAGACCGGCGCCACAGCGGCGCCAACGCCTGCTCCCGGCGCCAAGGGAAGCCTGGAGGGCAAGGTGGTGAATGCCGTCAACGGTTCCGCGATGGCGGGCGTGATCGTCAGCCTGCGCGGACAGTTCAACACGGCCGCCCCGGAGCGGGCGCCCAGCGTGACGACGGACGATCGGGGCGCCTTCGCGTTTCCGGACCTGGCGCCGGGAAGTTACTTCCTCTCGGCGACTGAGCAGCGGTTTATCGCGGAAGGCTCTGGCGTGCCGGGAAGTCTTTCCAACCAGGTGATCGTGGGCGAGGGGCAGCAAGTCTCGGCTTACGTTCTGAAGCTGGTCCCCGAGGGCGTGATTGCCGGAACGGTAAAGGACGAATCCGGCGAGCCTGTTTTGGGGGCGCGGGTCCAGGCCTTCCGCTATCGAAACCAAACGGGCCAGCGCCGGCTGGCGGCGGCGGCCGTCGTGCAAACCGACGATTTGGGCAATTACCGAATCGCCAACCTCGCCCCCGGAGACTACTACGTCAGCGTGGCGCGGACAGCCGCCCGCAGCGCCATCGCGGATTCCATCACCGGACCGCTGCCGTCCGAAGCCGAGACGGACTACGTTTCGATGTGGTATCCCAATGCCGCGCAGCCGGCTGCCGCCACCGCGGTGAAGCTGGCGACTGGCGCCACAGCCGGTAACATCGATATGACCTGGCGGAAAGTCANNGCGCGTGGCCCGCGACGGCAGCTTCGAAATATCCGCGGTCCCGGCGGGATCCTACAGTCTGATAGCCCGGCCCGGTCCCATTGGCGGAGGCGTCGCGGGAGCGCAAGTCTATACTAGCGGCTTCTCCGTTGGACCGAGCGGACCATCAGCTAGAATGGCGGTCCAGTCCATCGAGGTGAAGGACGCGTCCATCGAGGGAACCCAGTTGGAATTGGGCGCGGGACGCACCGTGAAGGGTTCCATCAAGATGGATGGCGGCGGCCCGCTTGTGCGGCCGGCCTTCGTTTCCCTGGCATCCTTGGACGGCGGTGGGCGCGCGATGCTCAATCCTGGGAGCGACGGAACGTTCACGGCCACCGGCATCTTCCCGCTGGTTTACACGCTGGACACGCAGAACCTGCCCGCCAACTGTTATGTGAAGTCGGTCCGTTACGCCGGCCAGGAGGTTGCGCGCACAGGTTTCGAACTGACGGGCGATGGCCAATTGGAGATTGTCCTCAGCAGCACGGCGGCTGTGCTCGAAGGCTCCGTAACCGGCGCGGACGGCAAGCCCGCGGGCGGCGCCGGCATCGTGGTTGCGCCGGTGGCGGGAGCGTTGCCGGCGCGTACGGGGAACGCCGACGCCCACGGCAATTTCTATTTCGCGAACCTGCCGCCGGGTGAGTACCGCGTGGCCGCCTGGGACGCCGCGTCGCCGGAGGCCAACGATCCGCCCGAGTCACTCGGACCATTCGCGAGGTACGCCAAGACGGTGACACTCGGCGAGAGCGGGCATGAGAAGGCGCAAGTGACGGTGGTCCCCTCTGGCCGCTGACGAGTCAGTTCCAGAGCTTGTTGACCACGCGTATCACAACGGTCCCGGTCACAAGGAACACCGCTAACAGCGCGGTTGCCAGGCCCATTCTTCCATATAGATAATTGCCCACGCAAAACAGCGCCGACCAGATCATGGCGCATCCGGCGGACCAGCCCAGGAAGGCCAGCGGGATGTTATCGCGCCTCGCATATTCCGCCGCTTCCGCTTGGGAAACGCCCGCAATCGACCGGATATATTTCCAACCCGGCCCGATCGGGCTCACCTTCTGGTAGAACTTCACCAGCGTCGCCTCATCCGTACGGGGACCGGCGTACGCCATGATCACCCAGCAGACGGTGGTGAACGCCACCGTGATCACCAATTGCCGGTCGGAGGGGACCACAATCCCGTTCTTGCCCATAATCAGGAAGCCCACAGAGATGGCGAAAGAACTGACCATGGCCACAATCTCGCACCACGCGGTGATGCGCCACCAATACCACCGCAGCAGGTACAGCAAGCCCGTGCCGGCGCCCACCTGGAGGATCAGCACGAAGGCGTCCTTGGCGGTGTTCAGCGCGAAGACCAGGGAGGACGAGCAGACAAATAGCAGGATAGTGGCCAGCCTGCCGGCCATGACATAGTGTTTCTCGGGGGCGTCGCGCTTCACGAAGCGGCGGTAAAAATCGTGCACCAGGTAGGACGCGCCCCAGTTCAGGTGCGTCAGGATGGTGGACGAATTGGCGGCCACCAGCCCGCCCAGCATCAGCCCCACCCATCCGGCGGGCAGGAACCGCAGCATGGCCGGGAAAGCGATGTCGTGGCCCAGGAGCGTGGGGTCGAGGTGCGGAAAGGCCTTCTGAATATCGGACAATTGCGGGTAGACAATCAGCGACGCCAGCCCGATCAGAATCCACGGCCACGGCCGCAGCACGTAATGGGCGACGTTAAAGAAAAGCGTGCTGCCGAGCGCATCCTTCTCGGTTTTCGACGCCAGCATGCGCTGCGCCATGTAGCTGCCGCCGCCCGGTTCGGCGCCTGGGTACCACACCGCCCACCACTGCACCGTGAGGGGCATGATGAAGATGGCCACGGCGAGCGTCCAGGTATTCGAGAAATCCGGGAGCATGTTGAGATAGTTCAGCCCGCCCGGACCATGCGTATGGGAGAGTTTTTCCACCAGCCCGCTCATGCCGCCCACCTGCGGCAGCGTCACCGCGAAATAGGCCGCCGCGATCACCGCCGACATCTTGATGAAGAACTGGAACATGTCGATGACCAGCACGCCCCATAGGCCCGAATAAGCCGCGAAAACCACGTTCAGCAAGCCCACCGCCAGCAGCGTCTGCCACCGGTCGAACCCGAACAGCACGGCGGCGATCTTGCAGGCCGCCAGGTTCACCGTCGCCATGATCATGCAGTTGAAGAACAGGCCCAGATAGATCGCGCGGAACCCGCGCACCGTGACGGCGGCCTTGCCGGAATAGCGCAGCTCGTAGAATTCCAGGTCGGTGAGCACGCCGGAACGCCGCCACAGGCGCGCGTAGAAGAACACCGTGGCTACGCCTGTCAGCGTGAAGGCCCACCATTGCCAGTTGCCGGCCACTCCCTGCGTTCGCACGATGTTCGCCACCAGGTTGGGAGTGTCGCTCGAAAACGTGGTGGCCACCATGGAAATCCCGGCCAGCCACCAGGGCACCGACCGCCCTGAGGCGAAAAATTCGGCGGTGCTCTTTCCGGACCGCTTTCCAAAGAACAGCGCCGGGACGAAACA
>PLGA01000235.1:8474-18156 GCA_003139735.1 Bryobacterales bacterium
GCAAACACCACGGCGCACCCGCCGAAGCCCGCGCCGGTCAGCCGCGCGCCCAGGGCGCCGGACTCCATGGCCGCGTCCACCAGGCAATCCAGTTCCGCGCAACTAACCTTGAGCCGGTCGCGAAGGCTGGCGTGCGATTCGAGCAGCAGGCGGCCGAAGGCGGCGGCATCGCTGGCTTCCATGGCCGTCACCGCCGCGGTCACCCTCAGCGCCTCGCCGGTCACATGCAGAAACGCGTCGCGCTCCAATTCCGCTAGTGGGGCAGACCATCGTCTTTCGTGGTCTGCCTTCTTCGCTAAATCCTCCAGCGCTTCCCGATACGACGCATATCCCAGCTTTGTGAGCGCCGCCGTTCCCGCCCGCCGCCGCGCGTTGTAGGCCTCCCGCACCGGCCCCGATTTCTCAGCCGTCCGCAGGCTGTGCGCCACCAGGAACCCCCACTCGCTTGGCATGGGAATCGCTCGCACGGTAAGCGGTTCGAAGCCGATGAGGGAAGCGCAGCCTTCTTTCGACGCCAGCGAAGCGGCGTGATCCATGCCGCCGCCCCGCGTGCCGACAAACTGTTCGCCCTCGGGCAGAATCTCCATCAATTCCTCGAACGTCGCGCGCCGCTGGTTGGCTTCGAGCAGCGCCAGCGTGAAGGCCACCAGCAGGGCGGAAGAGGAAGACAATCCCGCCGCCGGAGGAAGGTCCGACACGATGGCGGCATCCACGCCCACGCCGGCGCCCCATTTGCGCCCCACCGCCTGCGCCGCGGCGCGCGCGTAATTCTCCCAATCGCCCTCGCGGGCCGGCGTCAGTTGCGGGGTCCACTCGAACTCGCGGCGGTCGTACCCCGCGCTGACGGCGCGGATCAAGCTGTCGGTTCGCGGACGGTACGCCAGGCGGATGCGCCTGCCGAGAGCCATCGGGAGAACCGGCAGGCCGTGATAGTCGACGTGCTCGCCGATGAGGTTGACGCGCCCCGGCGCCGCCGCCACGCGAATCTCGCCGCCGCCCCCAAAGGCCTCCGTGAGATCCGCCCGTGGGTCCGCCAAGTGCACCCGCTCACGATATCATGGCGCTGGGAAGTTGCGGAAAAGATGGTGATAGACTCCAGGTATGAGCCGAGTTGAGGAGATCGAAGCGGCTATCGATGGCCTGCCCCCGGAAGAATACCGGTGCATCGTCCAATGGTTCCGCGTGCGCGAGCAAGAGCGATGGGACGCGCAGATGGATGGCGACTCGGCCGCGGGCAAGCTCGATTTCCTATTTGACGAGGCTGAAAGGGAATCGGCGGCGGACCTTCTCCGTGAGTGGCCGTCCCACGAGTGAAGTCCGTTGCCACCGGGCGATTCTGGGAACTCTTCCAGGCGCTGCCGGCTGAAGTTCAGACACTCGCCATTAAGAATTATCGTCTGTGGCGGCGCAACCCGCACCATCCCTCGCTCCGTTTCCGGCGTTTGCAGGGAAACCAGGATCGTTTCAGCATTCGCGTGGGAGATCACTATCGAGCGCTCGGCCGCCGAAAGGACGGTAAGATGATTTGGGTTTGGATCGGCGCCCACTCGGATTACGACCGGCTGGTGGGATCCTGAGGCCCACGGCATGTTGCGTCTGCTTCGCTCGATATGGATCTGGACCGCGTCTTCGGTTCTGGTCCTTTCGTGGACGCCGCTGTTGGCGGTAGTCCGGCTCTTTGACCGCGATCCGCGCCATCTGCGCACGGGACGCTGGTTCCGGCGCCTGGGGCGCGCCCTGGCGAAAATCAACCCATGGCAAGTCCGCGTTTCCGGGCGCGAGAACCTCGTCGCCGGCCAGGTATACGTAATCGTGAGCAACCACCAGTCCATGGCCGATATCCCGGTGATCTCCCATTTGGCCGTGGACGCGAAATGGCTGGTCAAAGCCGAACTCTTCCGCGTCCCGTTGCTGGGGTGGATGCTGCGCATGGCGGGAGACGTTCCCGTCGAACGCTCCGACCGGCGCAAAGGCGCTAAAGCGCTGCTGCAATGCGCCCGGCTTCTGCGCCATGGCTGCTCCATCGTTTGCTTTCCCGAAGGCACGCGGTCGCGCGACGGCCAGGTTCTGCCTTTCAGCGAAGGGCCGTTCCAGTTGGCCATTCGGGAGCAAGTCCCCATCCTCCCGCTGGTAGTGGAGGGTTCGGCCGGCGCCCTGCCGAGAAACTCCTGGATCTTCGGCGGAAGCCGGACCGTCGAACTCAACGTCCTCCCGGCTGTGGCCGTCGATGGGTGGGGCACGGAGCGCAGCGCCGAGCTTCGGGACCAGGTGCGGCGGTCAATCGTGGACGAGTTGAGCCGTCTGCGCGCCGCGGCCTCGCACCCCCGGGCCGCCCCACTGAATTGAATTACACTCTGGTTATAATATGAAAAGCCGATCTTCGCGCTGGCTGGCGCTCTCCGCCGCGGTGGCTCTCTCCGCGTCCGCCCTGCTTGCACAGACCGCGCCCAAGGTGACTTCGCCCAAGGACGCCCTGGGGTTCAACATCGGGGACGATTACCAGATGGCCAATTACACCCAGCTCGAGGCCTACTGGAAAACGCTTGCCTCCGAGTCCGACCGCATGAAGCTCGTCACCATGGGTCAGACTGGCGAAGGGCGGCCGCAGTACATGGCCATCGTCAGCTCGCCCGAGAATCTCAAGAACCTCGACCGCTACCGGGAAATCGCGCGCAGGCTGGCGCTGGCCGAAGACCTCACCGACGAACAGGCTCGCGCGCTGGCCGCCGAGGGCAAGGCGGTGGTGTGGATCGATGGCGGGCTGCACGCCAATGAGACGGTCGGGTCGCAGCAGCTCATGGAGACGGTCTACCAGATGGTCAGCCTGACGGACCCCGAGACCATGCGCTTCCTGAACGACGTGATTCTGCTGTGCGTACAGGCCAACCCGGATGGACAGGAGATTGTCGCCAACTGGTACATGCGCGACAAGGACCCGCTCAAGCGCAGCCTGAACAACCTGCCGCGGCTCTACAACAAGTACATCGGGCACGACGACAATCGCGATTTCTACATGTCCAACATGCCCGAGACCACCAACATGAACCGCGTCATGTTCCAGGAGTGGTTTCCGCAAATTGTGTACAACCACCACCAGACCGGGCCAACCGGCGCCGTGATCTTCATGCCGCCGTTCCGCGATCCGTTTAATTATTACTTCGACCCGCTGGTGCCGCTGGGAATCGAAATGGTGGCGACCGCCATGCACAGCCGCCTGGTGGCGGAGGGCAAGGGCGGAAGCGCCATGCGCTCCGGCTCCAACTACTCCACGTGGTGGAACGGCGGGCTGCGCACGGTCGGTTACTTCCACAACATGATCGGCATTCTCACCGAGATCATCGGCAGCCCCACGCCCATGAATATCGCGCTTGTGCCGGAGAAGCAATTGCCGCAAGGCGACTGGCCCATGCCGGTTGCGCCGCAGACGTGGCACTACCGGCAGTCCATCGATTACGACGTCACCAACAACCGGGCCATTCTGGATATCGCCTCGCGCTACCGCGAAACCTGGCTCTATAACATCTACCAGATGGGCAGGAACTCCATCGAGAGGGGCAGCCGCGACACCTGGACCATCACTCCCAAGCGCATTGCGGCGCTCGAAGCCGCGGCGGCGGCGCTACCGCAAAGCGGCGGGCGCGGAGGCCGGGGCGGGGGCGCCGCGCAGGCGGCCGCGGGCGGCGATTCGCCCTTAGCGGGGGCTGCCGCGCGCGTGGTTCCCTCCGAACTCTACAACACCGTGCTGCACGATCCCAAGATGCGCGATCCGCGCGGATACATCATTCCCTCCGACCAGCCCGATTTTCCCACCGCCGTCCAGTTCGCCGACGCGCTCATTAAGAACGGCATCGCCATCCTGAAGGCCACCGCGCCATTCCAGGTGGCGGACAAGAGCTACCCGGCGGGATCGCTGGTGGTCAAGACCGCGCAAGCCTTCCGGCCGCACATCCTCGATATGTTCGAGCCGCAGGACCACCCCAATGATTTCGCCTACCCCGGCGGACCTCCGAATCCGCCCTACGACATCGCCGGCTGGACGCTGGCCTTCCAGATGGGCGTGAAGTTCGACCGCATTTTGGAGGCTTTCGACGGCCCGTTCCAGAAGGTGAGCGGCTTATTGCCTCCGCCGCCCGCCACGGTGCAGACGGTGTCCAATCCGGCCGGCTATCTGGTGGACCATCGGATCGTCAACTCGTTCACGGTGGTCAACCGGCTGCTCAAGGCGAACTGCGACGTCTATTGGCTCACCAAGCCGGAACAGAACCTGTCCCCCGGCGCCATCTGGGTTCCGGCTTCGGCGCCGGCGCGCGCGGTGCTGGAGCGCGCCGCCACGGAACTCGGCGTTCCCGTGCAGGCCGCCGCCAAGGCGCCCGCGGGCGACGCCCTCAAGCTCAAGCCCATACGCATCGGCCTCTACGACCAGTACGGCGGCATCATGCCGTCCGGCTGGACGCGCTGGATTTTCGAGCAGTACGAGTTCCCCTTTCAGGTGGTCTATCCCGCCACGCTCGACGCCGGCGGGTTGAACGATAAGTTCGACGTCCTGGTCTTCACCGACGGCGCTTTCCGGCGCGCGGGCGGTGGGCGCGGCGGCGGCGGTGGCGGGTTTGGCGCGGCGAACCCGGAAGACGTCCCGGAGGAATACCGCGCTTCCCTCGGACGCATCTCCGAAGATAAGACCATCCCGCAGTTGAAGAGCTTCGTCGACGCGGGCGGAACGGTGGTGACCATCGGCGGGTCCACCAGCATGGCGGAGCTGTTCGGCATCCCGGTGAAGAACTACCTGGTGGAGATGGGCGCCGGCGGCGTGGAGCGTGCCCTGCCGCGCGAGAAGTTCTACATCCCCGGCTCCCTGATGAAGGCCACCATCGACAACACTAACCCGGTGGCCTATGGCATGCCGGCCACGGTGGACGTGTTCTTCGACAGCAGCCCGGTGTTCCGCCTGGAGCCAACCGCCGAGTTGAAGCACACGTCGCCCGTGGCGTGGTTCAACGGCACGGCGCTGCTCGATAGCGGCTGGGCCTGGGGCCAGCAATATCTCGACGGCGGAACGGCCGTGGCGGAAGCCTCGGTGGGTCAGGGCAAAGTGGTTCTGCTGGGACCCGAAGTGGCCTTCCGCGCCCAGCCGCACGCCACTTTCAAGCTGCTGTTCAACTCGCTGTATTATGGGAGCGCGAAGGCCGCGGTGATTCGGTAAGGGCGGACGCCGGGCGACTGGGAGCGGACATTCTTGCGAGCCGCACTCACTCCGCGGAGGGTAATTTGTACATCCTGGAAGCCGGGGACCCACGCGTTGCCCGGCAACTCCTGGTTTTAGAATCAGTTGCACCTTCGTCGACTTTGGCTCTGTGCTTGCTCAACTCAGCCGGGGGACAAGGTGATGAGCGAACCACTTCGCCGGGGGCTCGCGCTGGCCCTCGGTTTGTCGCTGCTGGCCGCTGGCTGCAGCCGTCGCAAAGGTCATGAGCAAACCAGTTCGGGAACCTCCGGGCGGCCCTCTCAGCAGGCTTTCTACGCGGTGATTTCAAGCCCAACTCCACACTCGGAGCCGGAGCGGCCCTCCCCTTTCGTCCCGCCGGCCGTGGAGCCTCCAGCGCCCCGGACGCCCGCGCCAATCCGGCCCGCGAACTCGCGCAAACCCGCGCGCCGCGCGGACGCGTCCGCAAAACCGTTTGTAATGCCAACGACATTGGCGGCAAACACGGCGGGCCCGACCCTCAGTCCCGCGCTTCCCCCGCCGCCTCCTATCGCCCAACCTAAGCTGGATGCAGGACGGATCTCGGCGCTTCTCGGAGCGCCTTGTTGCGATGCCACAGCCACTTATGAGCCTGCCCCGCCCAACGGCTTCCATCGCCTGATCCGGAAGGTCCCGGGACTCCGCAGACTGGATCGGTCCCGCGCGGACAATCCCAGATTTGTACCGCCTCGCCCGCTGCAAGACGTTCGGTTCGCTTTGCCGGCGGACTCGAACCCCGCGTTGGCGCGCGAAGAGCGAATGGATCTGAAGGCCGCCGTGGATGCGTCCGGCCGGGTCACCCGGGTGGAACTCCTGGCGCCCCGCGACGAAAATCTGGTGACGCTTGCGGCAGACGCCGCGAGCTCGTGGCGCTTCGCTCCGGCGCAGTTCGACGGCCGTCCCGTGCCCTCCGAAATCGTCCTGCACTTCAGCTTCGGCGCCGGCTCCGCGCCGGAAACGGCGGCAGCCACGTCGAAGCTCCCCTAAGCTCCCGGATTTCAGCCCGCCTTTGTCCGCCCCCGGCGCCCCATAATATGAAAGGATATGACCGTCGAGATCGAAGGCGTCACCCTGCACCTGGCCCATCCGGACGAAATCGCCGTCCAGTGGGTCGGGCAGGATGAACTCATGCGGCAGCTTCTGGCAGCCTGGATGGTGGTCAACGAGCAGGATTTGCCCATGAATCCGCGCCTGCTCGGCAAGCCCGGCGTCGGCAAGACCACCCTGGCCTACGCCGCCGCCCGGCGCATGGGGCGCGATGCGTACATCCTTCAGGCCACCATGGATACGCGTCCCGAGGACCTGCTGGTCACGCCCGTCCTCGAAAGCGCCGGCAGTTTGCGCTACGTCGCCTCGCCGCTCGCCACCGCCATGATTCAAGGCGGCATCGCCATCCTCGATGAGGGCAACCGCATGTCCGAGAAAAGCTGGGCCAGCCTCGCCCCGCTGCTCGATAACCGCCGCTACGTCGAATCCATCGTGGCCGGCGTCAAAATCCGCGCCCACCCCCAGTTCCGCCTGGTGGCCACCATGAACGATGACGCGTCCACTTTCGAACTCCCCGAATACATCCATTCCCGCTTGCAGCCGCAGATCTTCATCGACTTCCCCGAGCGCGACGAGGAGTACCAGATTCTCCGCGAAAACCTGCCCTTCGCCGAGGAACGCATCCTTCATTACGTGACCGATTTTCTTCAGGTGGCCCACGCCGCCGACGAGCGCTTCACCGTCCGCGACGGCATCAACGTCGCCCGTTTCGCCATCAAGCTGAAGAGCCTCGCCACCGAGCGGTCTCACGAATCCGAGGCCCTCGAACTCGCTTTGGTCCAGGTGTTGGGAGAGGATGCGTTGCGCTATGCCAGAGGAAACCGGCGTTCCACTTCCTGACGCGGGCAGCCTGACGCGCGGGCGGTTCACCTACTTCCCCGTCGTGCCGGGCCGCCTGGAGTTCGCCATCGAGGCGCGCCAAGCCATTCTGCGGGACCGGCCCCAGGTGGTCGCCCTCGAATTGCCCCTGGCCTTGCAGGACGCCTGGACTCGCGGCGTCGCGCGCTTGCCCGAAATGTCCGTGATCTTCTACCCGGACGAAACCTCCGGCGACACCGAAGCCGTCTACGTCCTGGTCGAACCCGCCGACCCTTTTACCGAAGCCATCCGCACCGGTCTCGAAATTGGCGCCGAGATCGTATTCGCCGATCCGGAGGCCGGCCTGCGCCCGCATCTCAAGGACGCTTACCCGGACCCCTATGCCGTGCGCCATATCGGACTCGCGCGCTACGTCGAGGCCTACCGCGTTTACCCGCAGCAGCGCTCGGCGGAGATCGCCCGCCATGCCGCCGGCCTGGCCTGGAAGCTCCAGGGAACCAACCCGGAGGCGCGCGTCTTCGTGGTGGCGTCGCTCAATCTGCTCGATCCCCTGCTCGACGCCATGGAGGAGCCGCAAGCGCAACCCCTGGCGCGCGCGCGGCGCGAAGGCATCGAGCTCTTCAACCCGCATCCCGAATCGCTGGCGGAAATCGCCGTCGAATACCCGGCCCTCCAGTGGCGATATGAGACCTTCCGGCAATCCATGACGGACACGCCCCTCATCGACCGCCGGCATGCCCAATTGGCGGTCTTTCGCGAGGCCGAGAAGTCCTACGAAGCCAACGCCGGAGAGCGTATCGCCCACTGGCAGCGCCGCCTGCTTGCTCGCTACACCCGCAACCTGGCGCTGGCCGGCAACGAACTGGCCGCCCGCCTGTTCGATCTGACCGTGGCCGCCCGCGGAATCGCCGATGACAATTACGCTTGGGAGGTGTGGGAAGCCGCCGGCCGCTATCCTCCCCAGAAAATCGACTCCGGCGTGATGACCGTCCACATCACGGGCGACGAAATGTGGACCGAGACCCGCCGCATTCGCCTCCGCCGCCGCTTGCCCAGCCCCAAGCGCAAGCTGCGCCCCTTCGGCCTCAAGCCCCGCAAGAAAGAAAAGTTCCCCGGCGAGTGGGCCAGCCAATTGAACGGAACCGGCATCTGCTCCTACCCGCCCGAAGACCTCGTCATCGAAGACTACGGCCGCTACCTCAAGAAGAAGGGCAAGAGCATTCTCTCGGAGGAGCGCGTCCGCGTCGAGCCGTTCACCACCTCCATCCTCGACGGCATCGACATGCGCGAGACCATCCGCAACTGGTATGAGGGCCGCATTTACGTGCGCCAGTTTCAGAAGATTCAGGGCGACGTCGGCGCCGTGGTGGTAATCTTCGACGAGGATCGGGATAACCGTTATCCCTATCTGACCACCTGGCTCGGCGAGAACCAAAACGAATCGGACATGGCCTTCTACTCCACCTTTCCCTTTGACAACCTGGTGGGGCCGGGCATTGGCCGCGCCGAATATGGCGGCTTTC
Source organism: Bryobacterales bacterium (assembly GCA_003139735.1). Classification (GTDB taxonomy): domain Bacteria; phylum Acidobacteriota; class Terriglobia; order Bryobacterales; family Bryobacteraceae; genus BOG-224. The sequence continues at coordinate 17,103 of PLGA01000235.1, forward strand.
TGCTCAGCCTTCCGCCGCGGCGCATGGTGGATGTCTGGGAGGACCCCGATTACGAATTCGCCGAATCGAAATCCGAGCGCCTGCTGCTGGCCGCTTTGGACTATTCCATCCACCGCCACGTCGTCTATGTGGCGGCCAAACCGCCGCGGTCCATCTTCAAAACCATCGCTTCGCGCGCCGGCCGAACCATCGTCTACATCCCCATCGGNNCTGATCGCAAAGGAGTATTTATGGTGAGCCGGTTTTCGAACGTTTTCCTGTTTTCGGCCCTCTTCCTGCCCGGCCTTTTGTGCGCGCAGACGCCCGCTGAGCCGCGCGCCGCGCGTTCGGTTCACCTCAGGTACCAGGGGCCGCCCTCCACCGTCTTCTACAATGAGCTGACGGTCGAGGAATCCGTCGCCAACAGCTATTTCATGGCCTGCGGGTTCCGTCAGGGTTACTTCGGCATCCAGGAGTTTCGCCCCGGCCAGGATAAGGTGGTTTTGTTTTCCGTGTGGGACCCCGGCGCGCAGAACGACCAGAGCAGCGTCCCCGCCGCCCAGCGCGTGGAAACGCTCTACGCTGGCGACGGCGTCCAGGTGGGGCGGTTCGGCGGCGAAGGCACCGGCGGCCAGAGCAGGTTCAAGTACGATTGGAAAATCGGCCAGACCTACAGGTTCATGGTGCAGGCCACCGTGGAGGGCGACAAAACCTCCTTCGCCGCCTGGTTCTTCCTCAACGAAACCGGCGTCTGGAAGCACCTCGCGACGTTCCGAACCATCACCAGCGGCGCGCCGCTTTCGGGCTTCTATTCCTTCATTGAGGATTTCCGCCGCGACGGCAAAAGCCTCCACGAGCGCCGCTCCGCCCGCTTCGGCAACGGCTGGGCGCGCGGAACCGACGGCGTCTGGGCCCCGCTCACCGAAGCCGTCTTTACGGGCGATAACACGCAGGTGGATAACATCGACGCGGGAGTCCGCGGCCAGGATTTCTACCTCACAACCGGCGGCGACACGGTCAAGCACACCGAGCTGAAGTCCACCATCAGCCGGCCGCCCGGCAGCCACCGCCCCCC
>PLGA01000236.1 GCA_003139735.1 Bryobacterales bacterium
GGAGGCCCGCCCCACCCGGAGCGGCTCCGGCGCCCTCAGAACAGCGTGTAGATAAACGGCGCAATGGCGCTGCTTTCCGCCAGGACCAACAGGGTTCCGAAGAGCACAGCCATGGTCAGGAGCGGCAGGAGCCAGAACTTTTTTCGAACCCGCAGGAATTTCCAAAATTCAGCCAAAAACGACATAAAGTTTCTCCCAGCCCCGGCGCTCAGCCGGCTTGCGCGAAACGCCCTCCGGCGGCTGCCGCGGCGCGTAAGGGCACGGCGCCTTCCGGCCTGCTGAAGTACCAGCCCAAGAACTTGTCAATCCCTGCCGAAAGAGAGGTTTTGGGGTGGTATCCCAGAACCGCTTGCGCCTTGGAAATGTCGGCGTAAGTGATCGGCACATCCCCCGGTTGATCCGGCAGCCACTCGATCTCCGCCTTCTTGCCGAGGGCGCGTTCGATGGTTCGAATCAATTCGATCAACCGGACCGGGTGGGAGTTGCCCAGATTGAAAACGTCGAACGTGCAATCATACTCAAGCGCGCCCATGATCCCCTGCACGGTGTCCTCGACAAAGGTGTAATCGCGGCCGCTCGAGCCATCGCCAAACACCGGTATGGGCCGGGAGCGATCGATCATGGCGATGAACTTCCGGATGGCCAGATCGGGCCTCTGGCGCGGTCCGTAGACCGTGAAAAACCGCAGGCAGACCACTTGCAAGCCGTACAGGTGAGCGTAGGTATAGGCGATCTTCTCACCCGCGATCTTGGTGGCCGCATACGGGGAAACCGGCAGATTGAGAGAATCCTCTTCGCTAAACGGGACCCGGTTGGCGACCCCGTAAATGGAACTGGAAGAGGCGAACACAAACTTCCGCACGCCCCATTTGCGGCTGGCCTCCAACAGGACCGTAGTGCCCTGCACGTTGACCCGGCTGTAAAGCACCGGTTGCTCGAGCGACGGGCGCACTCCCGCCCGGGCAGCCAAATGGATTACCGCCTGCGGCCGGCTCTCCTGAAACACCTCCATCACCCGTGGTTCGTCGCTGATATCGCCGTGGTAAAACTCCACGGGCCCGGATTGTCCGATGGCATCCAGGTTGGCCTGCTTGGCGGCCGGAGAGTAGAAATCGTTCAGGTCGTCCAGGATGGCCACGGAATGGCCCTCCCGGAGCAGACGCTCGCATACGTGAGAGCCGATAAACCCAGCACCGCCCGTGACCAGAACCTTCATACGTCAGTGCGACTGGCACTTCGGTTACCACTTCCCTAAGCCTGGGTGGTGGGGAAAGTGCACTGGGGTCAAGTTCCGTGAAACTAGCCGTCCCCAGGAAGCTCCTCTATGCCGCATTCGTGGCGGCTGCCCCCTTTCTGCTACTGGGCGCGGTTCGCGGTTCCACTGCCCTCGCCAACAGTGTCCTGGAGAAGCGCTACCCGCCACCCGGGCCCATGATTCCCGTGAGCGATCACAGAATGCTGCTGTACTGCACGGGCAATGGCGCTCCCACCGTGGTCATTGAACCCGGCATGGGGATGGACTGGGTAAGCTGGTGGCGCGTGATTCCCGAGCTGGCGGAATCTGCCACGGTTTGCGTTTACGATCGCGCCGGATACGGGTGGAGCGAAGCCGGGCCGATGCCGCGCACGGCGGCCCGCATCGCCGATGAGCTGCACTCCCTGCTGTCCAACGCGCACGTCGGCGGCCCTTACATCCTGGCGGCGTTTTCCTTCGGTGGGTATATTGCCCGCATCTATGCCAGCCGCTTCCCGGAATCGTTGAGCGGGGTGGTCCTGGTGGACCCATCGATCGAGGACGAAGAGGGAAACCAGCCCAATTCGCCCCGCGTGCGCCACATCCTGGAACTGGTCCCGCCACTCGGCACGGCGCGATTGGCGCGCTTGTACAACGGCGAGAAGGATCTTCCCGCCGAGATCGCGGACCTGCCACCGGCCTTTCGGAACAGGTACTTGATCGCTTCGTCGTTAGTGCAGTTGAAAACCGAACGCAACGAGTTCGACAACGTCGTCGAAAGCGCGGCCCAGGCTCATGCGGCGGTATTCCCTCGCCAAGTGCCGCTTACAGTGATTACGGCCATGCTCCCCAGGCCCGCTGAAACACCCGGCGCGCTTTCCGGCCGCCGGGAATCGCAGGACAGGCTGGCGCGCTCGTCGATTTTCGGCTGCCAGATCCTGGCCGAAAACAGCGGTCACACGGTTTCGTTGGACCAACCTAACCTGATCGTGGATGCCATCCTGGAGCTTGCCCGCCGGCCCCGCTAGCCCCGCGGCATCAGTCCTCGACAACATGCTCTTGAAACGCCCGCCGGCGTTCCGCCCAGTCTTCCCGGTTGAGGGCGCCGTCATTCCCAAGGCATTCGTCGAGGGCGTACGCCATGGCTAGGGCATGATGGGTATTGTCATGTGCGAACAGCCCCTGACGGCCAAAGGTGACCAGGCCGTCAATCCCATCCAGCCAATCGTCCAGCCGTTCGAAGTGCTCCCGGTAATCGCGCGTATAGATAGGATACGCCTGCGCCAGCCGTCGGCTGGCTACCGCCAGGATTGGCGAGCGAACCGGCAGATCCGCCACCGCCAGCGCCTGCGTCACCACCTTTGCCAACTCGGCATCGGATGCGCGCCAAACCGGGTCTTCCATGGAGCATGGCAGTTCGGCGCACAAGACCGTGCGCCCCGGATTTTCCGCCAGCCCGTAGTTCTTTGGCTCGGAAAGCCGGGAGATGGCGATGTTGAGGTCGGGGAAATAGTGCGCGTCGTATTCCGTGAACTGTTCCGAGTCGAGCACCAGGTAAATCAGGATCATGGCGCGGAACTTCAAGGCGCAGGCGGAGGCTAGAACCGGCTCAGGCGCAGCCGGCTCGATCATCCGCGCCAATTGCGAGATGGGGATCGTCGAAAGCACCTGCGCCACATGCAACCGCTCTTCGCCGGCGGGACCGATGGCCCGAACCGCGCGCACCCGGCCGTCCGAAGTCTCGATGCCTGCCACGCCAGTGCGCAGCTTCAAACGGGCCCCCGCCGCCACGGCCGCAGCCCCATAGGCCTCCGCAATGGCGCCGTAGCCGCGCTGGGGATAGTAGAACCGGCCCGCTCCTTTCTTCTTGAGCCCAGGGACGGCGTTCAGTACTTTGCGCGCCATTTTCAACATGGAGCCTGCCGAAACCCGCCGGCGGGCCTGCTCCGCATCCAGGTCCTGGGGATCCATTCCCCAGATCTTGCGCGCATACGGGAAGTAGAAATTGCGGCAAATGGTCCGCCCCAGGCCTTCTTCCAGCGCGGCGGCGAAGGTATCGCCCTTCCGGCGGCGTCCCAGGCGACCCAGGCTGTCCCAAGCCACGCCCGCCAGGAAGGACGGCGGCAGGCGCCGCGCGAAATCGCCCGGCTTCAACGGGAAGTGGACCCATCGGCCGAGCAGTCGGATGCGCCCATGGCGCGGCCGGCTCAGCAGCTCCCCGCCCAGCATGCTTTGGATATCCGCCAGAATCTCCGGGGCGCAGGAGGGATGCAGACGATGGCTTCCGTAATCGACGCGCATCCCGCCCAGCTCGAAGCTGCCGGCGTTGCCTCCAATGGCGGCTCCGCGCTCGAAGACGGTCACGTCCAGGCTGCGGCGCGCCATCCGGTAGGCGGCGCCGAGCCCGGCGGGGCCCGCTCCGAGGATCGCGATAGGTGTGCGGGAGGCGCTCATATGGGAGTACTATGGCCATGCAGATGCAGTTCCATAACCATGCCTCCCGAAGAATCCCAATAGTTCGGAAAGTGCCCGCTTTTTCTCATCGCGGGAGTTAACAGCGGGGTCGCAGCTAGCCGATACGGCCCGGTGAGATGGTACTCATTTTGCATCGGTTCACATCAATGGGGACGAAACCTCAAGATATCTCAGTAGTAATCGCGTCCATTGTGGGCCCCCCGTTCATCGATGAATGCCTGGAATCCATCGAGCGGCAGGTCAAGGACTGCGCCGCCGAGGTCATCGTAGTGGCGTGCGGGGACTCGGCCTATGCGGAACGGCTCACGCGCAAGTTTCCCTGGGTGCGGGTCATCCACCGTGCGGAGCGCGAGACGGTGCCGGAGTTGCGGCGCCGCGGCGTCAAGGAGGCGCATGGCGCGATTGTCGCGATCGTCGAAGAGCACTGCCTTGCCGCGCCGGACTGGCTGCGCCGCGCCATGGAGGCCCATGCCGGCGGCGAGTATGGCGTCGTCGGCGGCCCAGTTGTGGATTATGCCTACAAACGGCTGCGCGATTGGGTGGTTTACTTTTGCGAGTACAACGGATATCTCCCGCCCTGGCAGGATGGCGAAACGTACAATCTGGGCAGCGCCAATATCGCCTACTCCCGGGCCGTGCTCCTCAAGTATGAGAGCTGCCTCAGCCAGGGCTACTGGGAAGCCGGTCTGCATCCCCGGTTGATCGCCGATGGCGTGAAGTTCCGTTCCGCGCCAGCCATGGTAGTGCACCATCGCGGTCCTTTCGATTACGGCTACTATTTGCAGCAACGCTATTGGTTCAGCCGTGCGTTCGCGGGCGCGCGCCGGCTTCCGGCTTCGCGCAAGCTGGCCTATTTTGTGGCCGCGCCGGTGGTCCCGCTTTTGCTGCTGGCGCGCATGGCTCAGCGCGTGCTCCGGCAGCGCTGCCGCGTGGAAAAGTTCGCACAATCGCTGCCGCTGCTCATTCCAGTCCTGTTTGTTTATGTGGCGGGTGAGTTCGTCGGCTATCTGGCGGGTCCCGGGGACGCGCTCTTGAAGGTGGAATAGATGACGCCTGACAAACCGCTGGTTTCCGTGGTAGTGGCGATCGTCAGCGATACCACGGGCCGCCCCGACGCCAGCCATCTTGAGGCATGCCTGGCAGCCCTGATGCGGCAAACGGGCGGACCGCCCCTAGAGNNACCTAGAGATCGTCGTTCCCTATCATCCTTCCGTGGACGGTATCGCCGGATTGCGCCGCGAGCATCCGGACGTGCGCTTCCTGGAAGTAGGAGACCTGCGCACCTATACGGGGCAGGGCGGCAGCCGGGAGCATCACGACGAATTGCGCGCGCGCGGCCTGGCCGCGTGTAACGGCGAAATCGTCGCGCTGATTGAAGACCACGGAATCGCCGCCCCGGATTGGAGCGCGAGCGTCGTGGAGGCTCACCGGCAGCCGTTCGCGGCAATCGGCGGCGCCATCGAGAACGGTGNNGGCCATCGCCAGCGACGCCAACGTGACCTACAAACGGGAGGCTCTGGATTCCATACGGTCCGTGTGGAACGAGATCTTTCATGAATCCTCGGTGAACGGCGCGCTGCGGTCGCGTGGTGAGAAGGTGGCGCTCGCGCCGGGTGTTGTCCTTTATCAGCGACGCCAGGGGCTTCGGCTGAACCGGGCGCTGATGGAACGGTTCGTGTGGGGCCGCTCCTACGCCGCCACGCGCGCTGGCCTCGCGAGCGTGCCGAAGCGCGCCTTCTGGGCCGCCTTTTCGCCTGTCCTTCCGGCCCTGATGCTGGCTCGCATGAGCTTGATGGCCTGGCGGAAGCGGCGCACCTTTGGCGCGTTCCTGAAAGCGCTGCCGCTCACCGCCGCTTTGAGTGTGAGTTGGTCGTGCGGTGAGTTTACCGGCTACCTGACCGGGCGCGCAACTGCCGCCGGCACGCCCGCCGCCGAGGCCATCGCCCGCGGTTCCCACGCCGCATTCTAGCCATGCGAATCGGCGTCGATGCAACCTGCTGGCATAACCGGCGCGGCTACGGGCGCCATGCGCGCGCGCTCCTAAACGCATTGGTACGCCTCGATGCCGCCAATTCGTACACCCTCTTCATGGATTCCACGGCGCCGGCCGAGCCTGTGCCGGGCGGGTGCGAAGTGCGGGTTCTGCCATCCTCGGCTCCGACGGTGCAGGCGGCCTCCGCCAACGGCCATCGCTCCGTGGCGGACATGTGGCGCATGTCCCGGGCCCTGTCCGCGCCCAAGTTCGACGTGCTCCTGTTTCCCACCGTGTACAGCTATGTCCCCGTTTTCAGCCGGGCCCGCAAGCTGGTGATGGTGCACGATGTCATCGCCGAAACGTATCCCCAATTGACGGTGCCGCGCCTGGCCGCCCGGTTCTTGTGGAAAGCCAAAGCGGCCATGGGACGCGCGCAGGCCGACGCGCTGATCACCGTCTCGGACTACTCGCGAGCCACCATTCTGAAGCGCTTTCGCCTGGACCCCAAGCGTGTGTTCGTGGCCGGCGAGGCCGCCGATGGGATATTCCGGAAACTGGAGCAGCCCGCGCCCGGGCCCAATCTGCGGAATGCCGGGATCGATGGATCCCGTCCCATGGTCGTGTACTTGGGCGGCTTCAGTCCTCACAAGAACCTGGAAGCGCTGGTGTCCGCGTTCGCCCGCATCGCCGCGCGAGCGGAATTCGCGGACGTTTTGCTGGTGATGGTGGGCGAGACATCGGGCGATGCCTTTCACACCTACTTCGGAACCATCGCCGCGCAGGTGGATGCGCTGGGGCTCCGCGGCCGGGCGATCTTCACCGGCTATCTTCAGGACGAGGACGTGGTCGTGCTTTTGAATATGGCATCCGTCCTGGCCCTGCCCTCGCTCATGGAGGGATTCGGCCTTCCCGCCGTGGAAGCGGCCGCCTGCGGGTGCCCCGTCATCGCGACCAAAGCCAGCCCGCTGGCGCAATTACTGGGAGACGGCGGCATTTACATCGACCCGAGTGAGCCGGATATCGCGCGCGCTCTGGAAACCGTGCTTTCATCCGAGGACCTGCGGCTGCGCATGGGCGAGTGCGGCCTGGCTGCCGCCCAACGCCTCACCTGGGAGGGCGCCGCCCGGCAGATGATGGATATCCTCGGAAAGGTGGCGCCGTGAGCCGTCCGTTGAATTTCCTGCACCTGACTACCTTTTACCCGCCGTACAGCTTCGGCGGCGATGCGGTGCAGTTGTACCGCCTGGCGCATGCCCTGGCCGAGGAGGGCCACCACGTAGACGTCGTCCACTGCGTAGATTCCTACCACCTCTTGCACCCCGCCGAGCCGCCCGTGAAATTCGCCGAGCACCCGAATGTGGTGCGGCACGAACTGCGCAGCGGCTATCGGGGCCTTTCACCGCTCCTGACGCAGCAGACCGGGCAGCCGTGGCTCAAGCGCAAAGCCATTGGCGAAGCGCTCCGCATGCGTTCCTATGACGTGATCCATTTCCATAACATCTCCCTGCTCGGCCCCGGCGTGTTGGCGGCCCGGCCAGCCCGCGGCCAGGCCGTAAAGATGTACACCACTCACGAGCACTGGCTGGTCTGCCCGACGCACGTTCTGTGGAAATTCAACCGCGCGCCCTGTGAAAAGCCGGATTGCCTGCGGTGCACCATTCAGGCCAAACGGCCTCCGCAAATCTGGCGCTACACGGGGTTGCTGCCCCGCATGGCGAAACACGTGGACCAGTTCGTCGCCCCCAGCCGTTTCACCGCGCAGATGCACGCCGAGCGCGGCTTTCCCCAGCCGGTGGCGTACCTGCCGAACTTTATGGACCGCGTGGACCAGGACTGGCGCGATCCGGCGCCACGGCCGCAAGAGGCTCCCTACTTCCTCTTTGTCGGCCGCCTTGAGTTGATCAAGGGCTTGCAGACCCTCATCGCTCTCTGGGACCGCGTGCCCTACGATCTGCTGCTGGCGGGCGCCGGAACCTATGAGCCGGAGTTGCGCTCCATGGCGGCCCGCAATCCACGCATCCGGTTCCTCGGGCAGTTGCCGCAGCGGGAACTCGGCGCGCTTTACCATCACGCCCTTGCCTGCATCGTTCCATCGGTTACCTACGAGACATTCGGAATGACCAGCGTGGAAGCGTTTGCGCGAAAGACACCGGTGGTGGTGCGGAATCTGGGGGCTTTGCCGGAGGTCGTTCGGGATAGTGGCGGCGGGTTTGTTTATGGCTCCGACGAAGAATTGCTTCACGCCCTGGAGTGCTTCGCCGGCTCCCCCAAGCTTCGCGCCGAACTCGGAGAGAAGGGCTACCAGGGCTTTCTCCAGTGGTGGTGCCGCGAAGCCCATCTTCGGACGTACTTCGACTACCTGAACCGTAACGCGGAAAAGAAATTCGGCGCCATCCCCTGGCAATAACGATTGGAGCCTCTCGATTCCTGTTCCACTTGAGAAGATTTCTCCCCAGGCCAGCGCTCCCAGTGGGGCGGACCTGCAAGGCGGCCGGCTCTTTACCGCTTTCGCGCTGCCTCCTCGATCACCGCTCTCATCTGTTCGGTCACCTCCAGGCCCACCCGCTCCCAGGAACGGGCTCCCGCCATGCGGGCGATCTCTTCGCGGTCCCAGTTCTTCGCGAGCGCCTGCCACAGCGCGTCGCGGAGGGCCGCGGCATCGTCCACGGGAACAATCGCGCCGTACGCTTCCGAAGGAATCATATCGGGGACGCCGCCCACGTCGGTAGCCACCACCGGCGCGCCGCAGCCCATGGCCTCGTGCACCACGTTCGGCCAGCCTTCCCGGGTGCTCGCCAGGCAGAGCACGTCTGCCGCCGACATGACTTCGGGCATCCGGTCCGGCGTCACGGCCCCTAGAAACGTAACGCTCGATTGCATGTCCAGTTCCGCCACCAGGCGGCGAATCTCAGCCTCGTAGTGGCCCTCCCGCCCGGCGGCGCCGGCGATCGCCAGATGCGCCTCCACGCCTTCCCGCCGGAGCTCGTGAAGCGCCCGGATCACGCGGTGGTGCCCCTTGCGTTCAATCAACGTCCCCGCCGAAAGGACGATGGGCGCGTTCTCCGGCAATCCGCACGCGCGGCGGCTCTGGACGCGATCGCGGGGGTGGAACCGCTGCTTGTCGATTCCGTTCGGAATTGTGACGGCTTTGGCGGGTTCCACGCCCAGCAAGAGAGCGAAATCCCGCAGCCGCTCCGAAACGCAGATCACCCGCGCGGCGCGCCGCAACTCGCGCCGCATGAGCATGCGGCAGCCGGGCCGCCTGGCGTACATGGTTTCGTTTCCCCGCAGGGTTATCAGGAAAGGCACGCCCATGGCCCGCGCCAACAGGCCGGCGGCCACGCCCGTGGGGTAGGCGAAGTGAGCGTCGATCAGTTCGAAGGGGAAGCGGCGGCGCAGCCGCTTCACCGGCCGGACGATTTCAGCGTACAGCAGATTCGCAAGCAGAGCGGACCCGAACGGCGGATGAACCCAGCGCGGATGGAGGACTTCGATCGGGCCGTCCTCGATCCGCGCCGGGACCGCCGCATAGAACAGCCCCTTTCCATGCAGCGCGCTCCAGTAATCGAAAACCGGTACCGGAGCCACCACCTTCACTTCCGCGGAGTCCGCCACGCGCTCCAGCCGCGCCCGCACAAAGCCTCCCAGAAGCGGCTCGGCGGGGTTGGGATATACACAGCTCAGGCCCAGGATCTTCATTCCGAAGTCGCCTATGAGCGGCTAGCTTAGCATGAGTCGGCCCAAACTTTGGTCCGCTTGTTGGCCGGGAAATTGCAAAGAGGAGGAGCGGGTTACTTTCAGGGTGAGAACATGCTGCGCTTGATTGGTTTGTGGGCTCTCGTTTGCGCCGGTCTGCAGGCTCAGAGCTATCTGGGACCCGGCCACACCACGGCTGCTTGCCGCGACGACGACGGGGATGGCTATGGCGTCGGCGACTGCCCCAACGGTCCGGACGCGGATGACGCCGATCCGTCGGTAAATACCACGGAGAGCGTGCTCTCGAAATACGGGTCGATTTCGGCGTTCCTGCTGCACTTGGGATACTCTCCGGGCGGCGCGGTGTATGTCTCCCCAACCGGAAACGATAAGACGTGCGCGCGCCAGAAGGATATCGGGGTTACCACTTCGCCATGCGCCACCCATACCAAGGCGGAGTCGTTGCTCCACTCCGGGGATGTGCTGTTCTGGAGAGGCGGGACGTACACGGAAACCAAGACCATATTTGCGATCGGCGGTACGGCGAGCCACGCCACGATTTATATGGCGTATCCTGGCGAGAAGCCTATCCTGGACTATTCGGCGCAGGGCGACAGGGATGGTTTTCGCGGCGACGGTTTCAGCTACTATACGCTCGACGGGCTTGTGTTCAAGGGGCCGTCGAATGGCTACGGCCTGGCCACCCAGCAGTACGCCGCCGTCGCGGGAGTCACCGTTCGAAACACGGAAGTCAACCGCTTCTATGACAACGTGTTTTTCATGAACAACATGACGGGAACACTCATTGAGCATTCCGTCTTTCGCAACGCCGACATAAACGGCGAACACAATCTGTACATCGGGAACAGCGCCAATCCCTCGCCGAACTTGACCATTCGCAACAATATTATCTACGCCGCGGGTGAGGGTGGAGGCCATAATATCCACCTCAACGGCCGGTTTCCCAACGCGACCGTCTCGGGAAACATCATGTACCAGGCGTTGAATAGCTGCCTGGGATTGCAGATGGGCGTCAGCCACTCGTTGTTCGAAAACAATATCTGCTTCACGACATCCGGCCACTCTCCCATCTTTTTGTATGACTATCAGGATAGTAACCCGCTGATCAAGCCATACGACCAGAACTACAATACCTTCCGCAACAACACGTTCTACTATGACGGGGCTTACTACCATGCGGGCTATGTCGCCTGCGATCAACGGGCATATTGGGTTCGCGATGGATCCGACGCGGGCGGACACGATTTAGGCCACAATACATTCGACAACAATATTTTCTTCACGGCTTGCACGGACGGCTCCAGCTCCGCTCTGCGCTACGACACCGATGCCGGTGGCGCCGGCGGCCAGAAGTGGCTGGCGACCGATACGTGGCGCAACAACATCATCGCCACCGCTACCCGCTACTCTGATGGCTTCGTTCGGATCGGCAACCTCAAGCAGGATGCGTTTATCAACATGACTTACGCCCAGTTCGACGCTGCGATCGCCGCCGGGAAGGGGACCAATCTACAGTCCAATCCCATGTTCGCCGCGGCCAATCCGAACTGGTTCAAGTCTCCGCAGCTCTTCGATTTGCGGACGCGGTCCGGAAGCCCGGCGAACGGGGCGGGTCTGTCTTCGGATGCTCCGGCTAAAGACATTCGAGGAACCGTCAGGGGCGCTCGCCCGGACATAGGCGCTTACTAGTCGGCGGGGCCGCCGGCCGGACAACCTGAACCGTCCAGCCGGCCCGAAACATCCAAGGAATAGTGCGAATTGACCGCCTTTGAGGGGGCAGCTTGAGGATGGCAAGATGCGCTCCGTCGAAGCCGATGGCATCGACCTCTCCAGGTCCGGCATCCGCGTCAGCTTGTCCGTGAGAGTTCCGCCGGAAACCGTCGTGTTCATTCAAACCCACGGCAGCACGCTGGCGGGCTAACGTCCACGCCGGCGCGGTACCATTCCTTCATGGACCG
>PLGA01000209.1 GCA_003139735.1 Bryobacterales bacterium
CCGCGCCTTTCCTCGACTCTACTCCCCCCGAACCCCTACAAACCGAGCCACTTACCCCCTCCGATCCCACCCTAGAACCCCCCGCAGTCGACTCCGGCAACCCCTGGGACCCGCCGTTCTGGTTCACCAGTGGCCTATGTTGCGAAGGCTGCGTCTGCCCGAAATGCCTCGCCGGGAAGGCGGAGAAGGCGCGCTTGGCTGAAGAGAGCGGAAACCCGGTCGATCCGGCTGCCGAAAGCGTCCCTCGTTAGAAAACGAACCCCAAACCGATGCCAAAATCCCGAAGCTGCCCCGCCCCCCGGCCCTCGCCCTCAGGCCCGTCGCCGCATTTCCGCCCGCGCCTCGTCCTCCGCCGTCTTCTTCCGCTCGCTTTCCCGTTTATCGTGCAGTTTCTTGCCCTTGGCGACGGCCAGCTCGCACTTGATCCGGCCGCCCTTCAGGTACATCTTGGTCGGAATCAGCAACAGCCCCTTCTCCCGCGTCTCCCCCAAAAGCTTATCGATCTCCCGCCGATGCAGCAGCAGTTTGCGGTTGTGTACCGGCAGGTGGTTCTCCCGGTTGCCGTGCGAGTACTGGCTGATGTGCGCGTTCACCAGCCACGCTTCGTTGTTGCGGACTTCGGCGTACGCGTCCTTCAGTTGGACGTTGCCATCCTTGACCGCCTTCACTTCCGTGCCGGTCAGGACCAGGCCAGCCTCGAAGCGCTCCATCAGGAAATAGTTGTGCCCCGCCTGGCGGTTGTCGCTGAGGATTTTTCGAGATGCGTCTCTATCGGCCAATTTTTGATCTCAACGCTCGGAAGCCTAGCATCGTCAATGAGTTTAGATGGCGCCAAACCGCCTAAACGCAATTCATCTTAGCATAGGGTTCTTACCGCAACGGGAAAGCACCGTAATATGTCTTTTTTCAGTCGTTTAACCGCCGTGGTGCTGGCCAGCGCACTGACCGGCCCCATCGTGCCCCTCCAGGCCCGCACCCGCCAGGGGGACAAGGATCTCTCCCAGGGCCGGGCGTTCGAGGAGAAAAAGGAGTGGGATAAAGCCCTCGATTCCTATCGCAAGGCCCTCGCGGCCGACCCCTCCGACCTCCAATACCAGATGGCTACCCAGAAGGCCCGCTTCCAGGCCTCCCAGTTCCACGTCGAAAACGGCCAGAAAGTCCGCGCCCAGGGATCGCTCGCCGAAGCGCTCTTGGAGTTTCAGAGAGCCTTCGCCATCGATCCCGGCTCCATCATCGCCGTGCAGGAGGTTCGCACCACCCAGGACATGATTCAGCGCGAACGCCAGCGCATCGCGCAGACCGGCCAGGAATCGAGCCCGGAGGTCAGGGCCCTCACGCCGCAGCAGGAGATGCAGGCCGCCACCGACGAGCGGCTCGACCGCATTTTGCCGGTCGCCGAACTCCGGCCCCTCGGCCCCAAGCGCTTCGATCTGAAAATCAACAGCAACATACCCAAGACCTTGTTCGAGACGCTGGGCGCGTTTGCCGGAATCAATGTCCTCTGGGATTCCGACATGACCCCGGCCAACACCGCGGTCCTCAAGAACGGCTCCGTCAACTTCCAGAACTCCACCCTCAATGAGGCCCTCGATTACCTGGCGGTCGTCACCAAGTTCTTCTGGAAGCCCATGTCCTCGAACACCATTTTCGTTACCAACGACACCCGAGCCAAGCGCACCGATTATGCGGATCAGGTCCTGAAGATCTTCTATCTCACCAACCCGCTCACCGCGCAGGAGCTGGCCGAAATCGTCAACGCCGTCCGTACCGTGGCCGATATCCAGAAGATGTTCGCCTACTCCGAGCAGAACGCCATTGTGGCGCGCGGCGACGCGGACCAGATTGGGCTGGTCGAAAAGATGATCCACGATCTCGACAGGCCCAGGTCCGAAGTGGTCGTTGACATTATCGTGATGCAGACCAGCTCCAACTACAGCCGGCAGCTCGCCGCGGCCCTCATGCCCACCGGTTTGAACATGCCGGCGGCCTTCACGCCGACCAACGGCTTGCAGGTGACCACCCCCGCGACCACCAACTCGAGCGGAGCCGCCGTCGCCGCCTCTACCACCACCGGCACGTCCATCCCGCTCTCCAGCCTGGGCCATCTGGCCAGCGCGGATTGGTCCACCACCCTTCCCAGCGGGCTCTTGGAAGCCGTCATGAGCGACAGCGGCACCAAGATTCTGCAGGCCCCGCAAGTGCGCTCCGTGGACAATGGGAAGGCCATCCTGAAGATCGGCCAGAAAGAGCCGACCGCCAGCGGCAGTTTCGGGTCCGCCCTGGGACTCTCCGGCGCCGGCGTCAGCCCGCTGGTGAACACGCAATTCACGTACCTCGATATCGGCGTCAACGTCGAGCTGACCCCCCGCGTCCACGATAACGGAGACGTTTCCCTGCACGTCGATCTGGAAATTTCGAGCGTGGACGGAACCGTGAACCTCGGCGGCATTAGCGAGCCTATCATCGCTCAGAAGAAGGTGACCAACGATATTCGCTTGCGGGAAGGCGAGGTGAGCCTCTTGGGCGGTCTCATCGACGTCGAGGAAGATACCACCAAGACCGGCGTGCCCGGCCTGGTCGACATCCCGCTCCTGGGCCGCCTCTTCCGCAGCGACAGCATCACCAAAACGCGTAGCGAATTGATGATCGCGCTGGTGCCCCACGTCGTCCGGCGTCCTGTGTATACCGCCGAGAACCTGCGCACCATCGACGTGGGCACCGCCAACACCATTCACTTGAGCTATGCTCCCAAACCGGACGACGGTGGGGCCGCCTCGGGGCCCGGCGTCGTGCTCACGCCGGCCCCTCCCCCCGATTCCGCTCCAAGCCCCTTCACGCCCCCGGCCCAGTGGGGCGGGCCTCCTGGCCTGCCTTCTTCTGCCGCTCCCGTCCAAACGCCCGTTGCTCCCCCGCCCGGGCAGGCCGCTCCTCCCACGGCGCCGGGCTTTCCTCCCGGTTTGCCCTTTCCTTTGCAGCAGTTGATGCGCCCGGGGCCCGGAGGCGTACCTGGGATGCCGCCTGGATCTCAGCCTGGGATGCCGCCTGGATCGCAGCCGTCCACACAGCCCGGAACCGTCCGCCCGGATCCCGGACCCGCTGCTATGGCGCCATCGGGAACGGCCCCCGCGGCGGTGCCCGGAACCGCGGCGGACGCCGCCACGCCTCCGGCCGGCGCCACTGCCCATTTCGAGCCGGCCACCTTCGAAGCTTCCGCTAACGGCACATTCTCGGCCGCGCTGGTTTTCGATTCCGGCGCCGACATCGTCGCGGCCCAGCCCTTGCAGATTCAATACAATCCCAAGGTCTTGCAACTGACCGACATCTCCGCCGGCGATCTCTTCTCCAAGGACGGCGTAGCGCCGGTATTCTCCAGGAACATCCAGAACGATCAGGGACGGGCCACCGTCGAGATCGGCCGTCAACCCGGCGCCACCGGCGTCAACGCGCCAGGAACCTTATTGACCTTTAGTTTCAAGGCTATCGCTCCCGGCGCGACCACCGTCAGCGTGCTGAATTTGACGGTCAGAAACTCGCAGGCGAGGGCCATCGGCACTTCCCACCCCCAACTGGCCGTCACCGTCAAGTAATGCGATATGAGACGCGGAAATCAAAGAGGATTGACGCTGGTTGAGCTGATCGTTGCATTCACCATCATGCTCATCCTCACCACCATGGCCGTCCCGTTGGCTCGCACCAAGGTGCGCGTCGAGCGCGAACTGGAACTGCGCGCCGCCCTCGATGAGGTCCGCCACGCCATCGATCAGTACCACGACCTCAACATGGTCGGCTATTTTGGCCCGGTCAAGGAGGGCACCAATTGGTATCCCGAAACCCTGGACATCCTGGTCACGGGCGCCAAGCGGAACGACGCCAACGGAACCAAGATGAAGTTCCTCCGCCACATCCCGCGCGACCCGTTTACCGGGAAAACCGAGTGGGGGATGCGTAGCGACCAGGACGATCCCACGTCCCAGAGTTGGGGCGGCCAGAACGTCTTCGACATTTATAGTAAAAGTAACGACACAGGCTCGGATGGCACGCCGTATTCGGAGTGGTAACGTGAAATCTGGATTGCGCCGCGCGCGCGGCTTCACTTTCGTCGAGTTGATGGTGGTCCTCACCATCATGGTGATCCTCATCACCATGGCCATCCCTATTTACAACAAGACCATCATCCGTTCCAAGGAAGCCGTGCTGCACACCAACCTCACCACGCTGCGAACTGTAATCGATAATTACACTTACGACAAAATGAAGGCCCCCCAAAGCCTTCAGGACCTGGTCCGCGAGGGGTATCTGCGGACGGTTCCCTACGACCCCATGACCAACTCCAACGAATCCTGGAAGACCATCATGGAAGACCCCGGTCAGAGCGTCGACCAGAACAACCCCGGCTTGTGGGATGTCAAGAGCGGTTCGGACAAAATGAGCTTGGAAGGCACCCCCTACTCCGACTGGTAGTGGGGCGGGCCGGGTACCCACGCCTTTCGTGGGTCCGCCGGCCTTCTTCCTTGAAAACGAAGAGCTTAGTGTCTGTGAAGGCGCCTTGACATCTATCGCTTTGCGCTTTGATGTGGGATACTCGGATTAGAGGACGGGCTTTTAAGTCGCAATGTCTCAGTTGGATGACGCGGTTGCCAGGTACAACAAGCTGTTGGAGACCGGTCCCTACCGCGACCTGGCCTGGGCCGAAGCGCTGCATCAGCGTATGGAGACCGCCAATCTGTCCGCGGGCGGACTCCTGGTGTGCCCCTTCCTGCGCCCCAACTTCATTTCGCGCCGCCAGTATGAATCGCTGGTCAAGACCGGTGAATCCCTGATTGCCGCCATCGACCGCATGGAGCGGATGGTGCTCGTGAATCCGGCGCTCCTTGCGCGCCTTGAATTGCTGCCGGCCGAGAAAATGCTGGCCGCCATCGACCCCGGCTATCAGGCCCTGGAAGTCTCGGCGCGCCTCGACGCCCACCTGTTCAACGGCACTTCGCGCGTGGTCCAATATAACGCCGACTCGCCCACCGGCGCGGGTTATGGCGACGCGCTGGCCGACCTGTTCTACGATGCTCCCCCGGTGCGGGAGTTCCGCAAGCGATACGCCTTGACGCGCGTCGGAAGCCGCAAGCATTTATTGCAGGCGCTGCTCAAATCCTACAAGCAATACGGCGGGATCGGAAAGCCCAACATCGCCATCGTGGAATTCCGCCCGGGCTATCTTTCCGGCCAGAGCGAGTTCGAGTTGTTTCGCGACTCCTTCGTGAAGGAGGGGTACGCCGTCGAGATCGTTTCTCCGGAGCAGCTCGAATACCGTAACCACGTCCTGCGCAAGGGGCGCTTCGAAATCGATTTGGTGTACCGCCGCCTGGGGGTGCAGGAGTTCCTGCTCCGCTTCGACCTGACGCACCCGCTGGTGCGCGCCTACCGCGACCACTCGGTCTGCGTGGTCAACAGCTTCCGTGCTGAACTGGCCCACAAGAAAGCCATGTTCGGCCTGCTCACCGACGAAACCGTCACCGAAGGCTTCCCGGCCTCGGAACGGAAAGCCATTCGCGACCATGTGCCGTGGACGCGCCTGGTGAGCGCCACTAAGACCACCTATGGGGAGCAGTCGGTCGATCTGCCCGAGTTCCTGGTGCAGAACCGCGAACGCTTCGCCCTCAAGCCCAACGACGACTACGGCGACCAGCATAGCTACTTCGGCTGGGAGATGGACGCCGCCGCCTGGGAGCGCGCCGTCAAGCAAGCCATGCGCACCCCGTACGTGGCGCAAGAGCGCGTCGATCCGGCGCGTTCCGTTTTTCCCCTGATGACCTTCGGTCACCTGGAGTTTCGCGAAATGCAAGTGGACGTCCACCCGCACGCCTATCTGGGCAAAGTGCAGGGCTGCTCGAGCTGGCTCTCCGGCGGCAGTTCCGGCTTCTCTTCCGCCGCGGGGATCGTGCCGACTTTCTTGATCGATCCGAAGTAAGGGGAGCGGCTTGTATGCCGCCGTGATCGAGCCCGGCCCGGTGCGTCCGGAGGATATAATTGCAGTCGTGGCCTGACGCATGGACAGTTCGATCGCGCTGACGCGGCTCGAAGCCGCCATCCCGGAACGGATCGCGGCTCGCATTCAACTGTTGCTGGCCGGAGCGCCCGACGTCGATAAGGCGGTGTTCTACCTGGATCGCCTGCGGGAGGAATCGCCTTCGGCCTTCAGCCGCATCGTCAGCTCGCCGGCGGCGCTGCGTTGCGCGGTGGGCGTCTTCTCTCACAGCAAGTTCTTATCCGATGCCGTGATGCGCAATCCGGAGCGCATCTTGCAGGTTTCCAACTCCGGCAGCTTCTACCGCGTGCTGACAGCCGAGGAGTACGCCGAGCGCCTGTTCGAGTTTCTGGGCAAGGATGCGCGGGGAGTTCCGGAGGCCGTGGATCTGGCGCGTTTCCGCCGCCGCCAGCTCCTGCGCATCGTGCTCCGTGACGCGTTGGGAGTGGCCACGCTTTCCGACGTCACAACGGAGCTTTCCAACCTTGCCGACGCCGTGCTCGACGTCTCTTACCGGCGCATTCACGAGGAACTGGCGGCGCGCCACGGCGAGCCACGTTTGGCCGACGGCCGGCCGTGCGGCCTGTCGGTAATCTCGCTGGGCAAACTGGGCGGCCAGGAGTTGAACTATAGCTCCGATATCGACCTGATGTTCGTCTACGGCGGCAGCGGCGAAACCGATGGCGACGCGCGCATCGGCAACATCGAGTTCTACAAGAAGGTGGCCAACCAGTACACGGCGCTGCTTTCCACCTATACCGCGGACGGCCAATGTTATCGCGTGGACCTGCGCCTGCGGCCGGACGGCAGCCTGGGCGAGATCTGCATCTCCGAGGAGGGCGCCGAAGCGTACTACGGGCAGCGCGCGCGCGACTGGGAAAAGCAGATGCTCATCAAGGCGCGCATTTCGGCGGGCGAGCCGGAGCCGGGCCAGGCGCTGCTCGATTTCGTCGAGCCGCTGATTTACCAGAGCTCGCTCGATTTCGGCGCGGTGGAGGCGGTATCGGAATCGCGCCAGCGCATCCACGAAAACGTTCGCGCCCGCCGGGCTCGCCAGGGCGGTCCGGATATTAAGCTCGCGCCCGGCGGCATCCGCGATATCGAGTTCCTGGTGCAGTGCCTGCAGCGCCTGCACGGCGGCCGGGAACCGTGGGTACGGCATGGCGGCACCATGCTGGCGCTCTTCCGCCTGCGCGATAAGGGCCTGCTCTCCGGCGTGGAGTACGCGCGCCTGGCCAGCGCCTACGAATTTCTGCGGCGCCTGGAGCACCGGCTGCAATTCGACGAAGACCTGCAAACCCACACGCTGCCCACGGACCTGGACGCGCTGGACCTGCTGGCGCGCAAGATGCTGCCCGCCGGAAGCGGCCAGACGGCCACCGCCGAGACGCTGCAACGGGACCTTGAGGAACACCTGGCGGCCGTGCGGGAGATCTACGAACGGGTGATCCACGCGCAGAGGCCCATGTACTACAGCCCGCCGGAGGAGGCTGCGCCGCCGGAACAGGAAGTGGAGCCGCCCGCGCACCCGAGCAGCCTGGCGCGATACCTCGACCAGCGCGCGCCGCGCCTGGCGGAAGCCGTGGCCGCCGCATCTCTTCACCGCGGCCGCGAACGCTTTGAGCACTTCCTGGAGAACGTCTTCGCCAGCCCGGAGATGCTGGCGCGCCTGGACGCGGACGCGGCGCTGGCGGCCGGCGTGCTGGACATCTTTGAGCACAGTCCTTATTTCGCGGACGATCTCTTGCGCGATCCGGCGCTGCTCGAAGAGATCGGGCAAGGCATGCGCCTCGATGGCGAAACGCTCGCGGACGCCGGGTCGCTGCGGCGGTTCTACCGCCGGCAGATGCTGCGTATCCAGTCGCGGAGCATGCTCGAACGCGCCCGCATCTTCGACTCGCTGGAAGAAACCTCGGCCCTGGCGGATTGCGTGATCGACGCGGCCTACCGCATCGCCATCGCGGAAGCGCCGCCGCCCGCCGGGGCCGGCTACGAGCCGCGCGACCAGATGATGACAGTCGCGCTCGGCCGCCTGGGCATGCGTGAGTTCGACCTGGGTTCCGACGCCGACCTGGTTTTTGTGATCCCCGACGACGATGTCCCGGAGCACGTTTTCTGGACCGGCGTGGCCGAGCGCATGATACAAACCCTGAGCGCCTATACCGGCGAAGGCGTGATGTTCACGGTGGACACGCGCTTGCGGCCCGACGGACGCGAAGGCGACCTGGTGCAATCCGAAGGCGCCTACAAGAGCTATTTTGCGAGCCATGCCGAGGCCTGGGAAGGCATCACCTACATGAAATCCCGCGCCGTGGCCGGCAACCTGGATCGCGCCACGCATTTTCTGAACGAGCTGCAAGTGGTGGACTGGCGCCGCTACGGCCAGAGTATGCGTTCGCGGAAGGAATTGGCCGAAATGCGCACCCGCCTGGAGCGCGAGCAAGGCCCGCGCAACCCGCTGAAGGCCGGCGCGGGCGGGTACTACGACATCGACTTTGCGCTGATGTACCTGCGGCTGAAAGGCGCGGGCATCTTCTATAAAGCGTTGAACACGCCCGAGCGCATCGACGTGATCGAACAAATGGGCCACCTGGAGCGCGAAGACGCCGAGTTTCTGCGCAACGCCGCCACCTTCTACCGCGCCCTGGACCACGGCCAGCGCGTTTCAACCGGCCACGCCGAGGGCGCGTTGCCCACCGCGCCGGGCCAATTCGAGGTGCTGACGTCACTGGTGAAGCGCTGGACGCCCGAAAGCCTGCACCGGGAGCGCCTGGACGTGACCCTGCGGGAGATACGCCGGAGTACGCGCGAGTTCTTCAACAGGTTGTTCGGGAAGTAGGGGGAAGGGGACGGACGAAGCCATGCACGAGCCACAGACGGAGCCGAAGTACACCCTTGATGAGCTGCTGGGGCAATGCGACCCCACTGCCGCGCTCACGGAAGAGGATCGCGCCTGGGGTGCTGGGGCAGAATATGGCCTGGTTGTTAAAGAAGCTGCACGGGTAGTGGGGCGGGCCGGGGCGCCCTTTATAGGCCCTAAGATAAGCTCGATTTCCGGCGCAGGGTGGCGCGGNNGGGCTTATCTTAACGCCTATGGGTCCGCCCCACCCGACTGCCACGCTATGATGAGTGTTTCCTTGTGAAGCGACTCCCTTTCCTCGACTGGATGCGTGGGCTGGCCGTGGTCATCATGATCCAGTCCCACACGTTCAACTCGTTCGTCCGGATGGACCTGCGGGATGGCGGGAGCTACGTGCTCTCGCAGTTCGTGGGCGGGATGGCGGCGCCGCTGTTCCTGTTTATGGCGGGGATGACGCTGGCGTTCCAGATGGAGAGCCTGGAACGGAGGGAAGGCAGGCGCGTGAAACGGTGGCTCGTCTCGCTGCGGCGCGCGGGCTACATCCTGGGCATCGCCTATCTATTCCGCCTCAGCAATTGGGCGGGCAGTTTGCCCCACGCCAACGTCCAGGAAATCACCAAGGTGGACATCCTGAATTGCATGGGGCTGGGCATGGCGGCGCTGGCCGTGTTGGCGGTTGCGCCCTCGAAATCCCGCGCGCATTTCGCGGCGGCGGCGGGACTGGCCATCGCCGCGGCTTCGCCCGTGATCGCCAACCTCAATTGGAGCGGCGTCCCGTCGCTGATCCACGAATATCTGGCGCCGGGCCTGGGAAGGGGGCGCTTCGCCTTTTTCCCCTGCGCATCCTACATCGCGTTCGGTCTCGCCACCGGCACGGTCGTCAAACGCACCGATGCCGGCGGCATCGAGCGTCTCATGCAGTGGTCGGTGCTCATCGGCTTCGCGCTGGTTTTCACGGCGCAATACTTCTCCAACGTTCCGTACTCTATCTATGCCAACTCCAGTTTCTGGACCGATAGTCCGGCCCTGATCCTGATCCGCGTGGGGATTTGCGTGCTCATGATGGCGGGCGCCTACCTGTGGACCGAATTCTGCGCCGGCGCGAGGTGGAGTTGGATGCAGACGCTGGGGAAGACCTCGCTGCTGGTCTATTGGGTTCACGTGATGATAGTCTATGGAGCCTGGGCGGATCCCATCAAGCGCACCATGAACGATTGGCAGGCGGCCCTTGCGACGTGCGCCCTAACGGCGCTGATGGTGGTTCTGGCGGCGTTGCGGCTGCGGTACTCGGCATGGCGCGCGGAGAAACGGAAGCCCACCGCCTTGGCTGCGGCCCAGCTTGCGCCGGCAGCCGAGGGCTTCAGGTAACCGGGAGCAGGCGTTCTTCTTTCCTGGCAGCCGCCTGTTGCGCCAAATCGGCGATGGTGGCTTTTCGCAGAACGTCCACCATGGCGTTCTGGGCTTCGGTCCAGACGGGGTGAGCGGGGCACCAGGACTGGAGCTCGCAGGCGTGGCTCGAAGTCAGGCAGAGATTCAGACGAATGGGACCCTCGACCGCCTCCACCACCTCCAGAATCGACGCGGCGCGGCGGCGGCTGGCGAGTTCGAATCCCCCGGTATTCCCGCGATGCGAGGTGACCAGGCCGGCCCGGGTCAGGTTTTGGAGCACCTTGGAAAGAAACTGCTCGGGGCACTCGGCAGCCGCGGCCAGTTCTGCGCGGTTGGGGCGGCTTCCCGCCGGCAGACCGGCAAGGTGGATCATGACGCGCACGCCGTAGTCGGCGGCTCTTGTGAGTTGCACGCGCACGGGACTGCATTCTAAGTGCCAGATTCGAAAGCCCGCATTATCTGGACAATTGCGGTACAGATGAATGCATTTGCGGGTNNCGCCGTGGGCTAGTGTCTTTCGCCCTACGGGCTAACGCCGTGGGCTAGTGTCTTTCGCCCTACGGGCTGACGCCGCAGCCCAGCGTATCCGGCAGGCACTGGGAGCGATGCCGGCAGGAAGGCACTACACTGAAGTCATGTTGCCAGCCGGCTTGAAGGACCGACTCCTCGCTGTGGTGGGACCGCGCGGCTGCCTGGACCGCCCCGAGGATCTGGCGCTCTACGAGTACGACGGCAGCATCGAGAAGGGCCGTCCGGATATGGTCGTCTTCCCGCGCACCACCTCGGACGTATGCGCCATCGCCCGGATTGCGCATGAGTTTGGCGTCCCGATGGTGGGACGGGGAGCGGGCACGGGCCTTTCGGGAGGGTCCATCCCGCGCGAAGGCGGCATTGTGGTGGCCTTCGCGCGCATGAACCGCATTCTCGAGATCGATACGGAAAACGAGCGCGCGACGCTCGAGCCCGGCGTAGTCAATCTGGATGTCACCCTCGCGGCAGCCGACCGCGGCTACTTCTTCGCCCCCGACCCGTCCAGCCAGCGCGCCTGCACCATCGGCGGCAACGTGGCGGAGAACGCCGGCGGACCGCACACGCTGGCCTACGGCGTCACCACCAACCATGTAGTCGGACTGGAACTGGTGCTGCCGGATGGCAGCCTGGTCGAAACCGGCGGCAAGGAGCCGGACCTCCCCGGGTACGATCTCACAGGTCTGCTCACCGGCTCGGAGGGCGTCATGGCGCTGGTCACCAAGGCGATTGTCCGGCTGATGCCCAAGGCCGAAGCCGTGAAGACCGCGCTGGCCATCTACGAATCGAACGAGGACGCCGGCCGCACGGTCACCGGCATCACCGAGCGCGGCATTACGCCCGTGGCGGTGGAGATGCTCGACGGCGTCATGCTGCGCATGGTGGAGGAGGCCACCCACGCGGGATACCCCCTGGACGCAGCGGCGGTGCTGCTGATCGAGCTGGAGGGCCTCACGGAGACCGTGGAAGCGCAGGTGGAACAGGTCCGCGAAGCGTGCCTTGAGTGTGGAGCGCGCGAATTCCGCGTGGCCCGCTCGCCCCAGGAGCGCGAATTGCTTTGGCAGGGACGGAAGAACGCTTTCGGCGCCGTGGGCCGCGTCAGCCCGACGTATTATGTGCAGGACGGCGTGGTGCCACGCACCAAGATTGCGCCCACGCTGCACTTCATCGGGGAAGTGGCGCGCAAGTACGGTTTAACCATCAGCAACATCTTTCATGCCGGCGACGGCAACATGCACCCCATCATCCTTTTCGACGCGCGCAAGCCCGGCGAACTCGAAAAGGCCAGGGCGGCGGGGGCGGAGATCCTCACGTATTGCATCGAGGTGGGCGGCTCCATCACCGGGGAGCACGGCGTCGGAATGGAGAAGAATGAGCTGATGTCCAGGCAATTCACCCCGGAGACGCTGGATGCCATCCGGCGGTTGAAGGCGCTGTTCGATCCGGAAGGCCGGTTGAACCCGGGCAAGCTGCTGCCTACGGGGCGGGGGTGCATGGAAATCCGCCAGCCGGGCGGGCCAAGCGGCATCACTTCGTGAAGCCCGTGGCCGCGGGGGGGGCCGCCAAGCCCCCGCTTCGCCTTACCCTCCGGCTACCTGGCTGCGATCACCTTGCCGATCTCCACGCCAATTACGTCGCCGGAGATCACTAATTCCACACGCCGATTCTGCTGCCGGCCTTGCGCCGTGTCATTGGAAGCCACAGGCTGAGTTTCTCCGAAACCCTTCGTCGTGACGGAACCCGCCGCCATTCCCTCCTGTATCAGATAATCGCGAACAGCCGTTCCGCGGTGTTCGGAAAGGAGCTGATTGGACGCGTGACCGCCGACGCTGTCCGTGTGCCCTTCCACCCCCAGTTCCAGGCCGGGATGCCCCAATACGATGCCGGCCACCTTGGCCAGTTTCTCGCGCGCTAGCGGCCGCAACGAATACTTTCCCGTGTCGAAAAGGACATCCGACATGTTCACGATCAAGCCACGCGCGGTGTCGCGGGTTTGCAGAACGGCCTTAAACTGCGCCAGTAATTGAGCCCGCAGCTCCGCTTTGTCCTGATCCCCCCGAGCGACTGCGGCCTGCATCGCTATCTTCTGCGCCTCATTCTGCCGCTGCAGACGATCGGCCTCGGACGCCGCGGCGGCCGCGCGGGCATCGTTCTCCACCTTCACGCGATCCGCTTCAGCCAGAGCGGACGCCGCTTGCGCGTCTTTTTCGCGCGTCAAGCGCGCGGACTCCTCTTGAGCCTGAATTTGCGCCTGTTTCGCTTCCCGTGTGACGCGATCCGTCTCGGATTGCGCGGCAACCCGGTCACTGTCCGCCCGCGCTTGGCGGTCGACTGACTGCTGACGCTCTAACGCGAGGGCATCCTCTTCCTGACGCTTGACGGCGATTACCCGCGAATCCTCCGCCATCTGCACCGCTTCGCGCGCGGCCATCGTCACCGGATTCCGTCCCGCATTTTGCGCCTGGTAGGCTTCGGCCTGGGCCAGGTTTTTCTCGGCCTTCTCAAAGGATTCGGCGGCGAAATGGTCCGCCCCTATCCCGCGCGCGATTTGCACGGCATTGCGCGCCTCGTAGAGTTCCAGCGGCAACTTCCGATCGAGCTTCAGCTCCAGCGGGTTTGCCAGGCGCTGATATTGGCCCCGCTGCAACAGCTCGTATTTGGCGTCGACGTCCTCGCTCATCCCTTTCGTGTCCGCGCGCATCACATTTTCCATCACGACAAGATCGCTCGGCCGAGTGACTGAGTAGTACGGTTCAGCCGTGACCACCAGGGCGAACGCCTGCAGTTGGGTGGTTACTGCCAGCTTGCTCTTGGTTCCGTTCAGAAGGATCTCGCCCAAATTCGCCGGGCGGCCTTCGGGAGTGATGGCCCAGAGCACATAGGTCAGGTATTCGGACCCGAATTTGTTCGCAGGCTGCAGGCCGTCGAAGTCAACCTCGATCCCGATGACGCCCCGCTTGCTTTCCACTTTGGCCTCGCCGCGGGCCGCCGGCAGGAGTTCCGTGCCGCGGAAATCCACCTTAGTGGCGCCGCCACGGTGCTGGTAGTCGACTGCCTTCGCGGTCCGCTCTGTCATGGCGACCCGATAGATTGGCATCTCCCCGGCAGCCATCCTGGCCGCATTTTCGTTTGGCTGCTGAACCTGGTTCGGAGGCACCTGAGCCGCCATAAATCCGCACACTGCTAGAAACACGCCGATAGACTTCATACTGCCTCTTCTGCCGCTGGATCTGTCGCGACCTTGCCACTCAGTGCACGGCGGGCGCCATCCCGGCCCGTCCGGCCGGAGACTGAGCAGTCAAAGACGGTTGTGAGCAGGCGTGCCGGCGCCGGCGAACTATGGCGCGGGTCCGCCAGGTGCAGATTCCGCTACGGCAAGTGCAGGTTCTGCGTGCGGCATTCCTGAAACCCATTGGCCGGTTCGCCTTCGCCCATATACGGGGTGCTCGGCCCACCTGAACCACGCACCTGCCGCGAAGCGGCTTCGTCCAAGTCCTTCTGGGAGATCTCGCCGGATCAGTACCGAGAAACGCGCTTCTGGCTGGTTTGCGCGGTCCACCGTCGGGAAGGGCCCGACGTCGGGTTAGGTTGGCGCATGTGCGGACAGAGCCAGGACGGGGCGCCATTTTCGTTTCGCACGCCGGCGCCTACGAACTAAAGAAGCTTAAGGCGTTGTCTCCCTGCCTCACGGTGCGCGTGCGTTCGAGGGAACCGTAGGCTTCGGCCAGCGCCAGCCTGACCGGGTGCTGCGCCACCACCAGCGCGGGCGGCTCTTCGGCCAGCAGTTCGAGCGCGGCGACGTACTCGCGCTCCAGGTCGTAAGGCGGGTCGAGGAAGACGATGCCGGCGGCCCGGGCAACATGCACCCCATCATTCTTTTCGACGCGCGCAAGCCCGGCGAACTCGAAAAAGCCAGGGCGGCGGGGGCGGAGATCCTCACGTATTGCATCGAGGTGGGCGGTTCCATCACCGGGGAGCATGGCGTCGGAATGGAGAAGAACGAGCTGATGCCCAGGCAATTCACGCCGGAGACGCTGGATGCCATCCGCCGGTCGAAGGCGTTGTTCGATCCCGAAGGCCGGTTGAACCCCGGAAAACTGCTGCCTACAGGCCGCGGCTGCATGGAAATCCGCCAGCCGGGCGGTCCAAGCGGCATCACTTCGTAAAGAAGCGGGAGGCGTTGTCTCCCAAACGATGAAGGGGGCAGAAGGCGACTTGCGGGCGTAATCCGCAGAATTGGGGGTGCTATCTACGTCAGCAAGCCGCGAAGTTCAGGCGGAAGCTGGCGCGGATGTGCTTTTGCGGCGATGGTCTTCAATAGCTGGTATACCCGCGTCGTGTTCTCAAGCGGAATTTCACCACCCGCAACGGTGGCGTCCAGCCGCTCAGCCCGATTGCAGGCTTCGCAGACGGATGTCAGTGGATAATGCTCTCGCTTGAGGTTTGTCTTGTTGTACTGCCCAAGCTTCGCGCGCAATGCCGCCTCGACGTCCCGCGCGGCTGGCAGTTCGCCCAAATCCGTTTCTGCCACGTGATGCAACAGCAGCCATAGTTCAAACGAGGGCTTGCTGAGAGCCACGTTAACTCCCTGCCGTCTGGCCTCACTCAAGGCTCCTCTAAAACTCGGAAGGTGGGTGCCTTGCGTGTAGTGGTCGGTGTCGAGCAACATCCAAAGCTCATCATCCTCCTCCGCCTCACGTTTGTAGCCCAACAGGCGGTCAAGGACATCCGCCGCGGCACAAGAGCCATCGGTCGTTGCGACGACATAAACCTGCACACGGGGGAGCTGAAAGAAATCGAAATACTGCTTCGGTGCGTAAGTGTCATCGCAGGCCACGATAAACAGACGGTCGTCCCGCAGGCGCGAAGCATCGCGCGTAAGCGGCCGCGGCAGCCGTTGGTTGAGGCTCATTCCTGTCGTTCCGACCCTGGCAGAAGACGCTCCAAGCCAGCCAGAAATGGCACTGCACCGAAACGGCCCTGCAGGTAGCCCTTACGGATGTCGCGGTCGTTGCGAACCTTGAAATCCAGCAGAGAGTACAGCCTCGTAGCACCTGTCTGGTCTTTTTCGGCGAACCAGATCTCATCGCGGCGCAGCAGATCCTGATCCAGTAAATTCGACTCGTGTGTGGTAACGATGATCTGACAAAAAGCGCAACCCCGCGACTTGAGGAAGAACCCCAAGAACTCCTTGACGAGCATCGGGTGCAGGCTGCGGTCTATTTCGTCAATGAAGTAGACATAGGCAGACTGCGGATTGTGCAGTGCGGAGATCAGGTTCAGGAGCCTGCGAGTGCCAT
Source organism: Bryobacterales bacterium (assembly GCA_003139735.1). GTDB lineage: Bacteria > Acidobacteriota > Terriglobia > Bryobacterales > Bryobacteraceae > BOG-224. The sequence continues at coordinate 16,097 of PLGA01000209.1, forward strand.
CGGACTCTTCGCTGAGTTCCAACCGGACAATCTCCCCAGTCTTGTGTTCATGAGCTGCCTGGACGTCCATCAAATAGAAATGGTCATCGCCTTTGTGCTCGACCAGGAGCTCCCTGCCGTCGCCGAGCCTTAGGGGGACGCCATTCTCGTCTTCGGCCAAATTACGGAGCACCTTGGAAACCACGCCATCGGGGAGTAACTTGCTGGCCTCGTCTTTGGAGATCTCCTTCTTGGTGACCTCCAAATGGTCTACTCCGGTCGAGGCCGACTTAAGGTAAGTGCCTGCAAATGACAAGAAATCTGTATCCGAGTCCAGGAGGTGCCCAAGTCCCAGATAAGGTGCATTTGGGCCAACCAGAACCAAGCTTGCTGTGAACCAAGGCAGGACGTGGGCCAACTCCGAACCAAAATCGCTCGGTTCCAATGTCGCGTTGACCGTGGCTAGAAACGACTGGTTTTGAGGTCCCCCCACGGTCGCCAGCGCGAGCAGCTTTTCGCCAGCGTCCTTGAGCCCGCTGGCGTCCACCGCCACTTTCCCGTTCTCGTCCGTGGTGCGCTCGTAGAGAAGTCGCTGTCGATTTCCCAGAACCTGAAAAAGCCACTCCTCTAGTATCCGGTCATCATCAACCTTGCAGCCAAACCTGTAAAGTTTGTCAGCCGCAATGAACTGCAAGTCGAAGGTTGACGGTCCACCCGGCGGCTCAGCGAACAGGAATGGCTTCCTGCCAGTCCCGCTGTTCTTCCCGCGCGGTTTTACTGCAACCGACTTCAGATAGTGGAGGGCTTTGAAAAGGTTCGATTTGCCCGCGCCGTTAGCCCCGTAGAGAACCACCGTTCGGAGCACTTTCTCTTTGGAATCGGGGATAGGAACCGCGTGCTCGTCGTGGCTGCCGGGTCGGTTGCTGGCGACGAACGAGAGGGTCTCCTCCGACGAGAACGACCGAAAGTTGGATACTGAAAAAGAGACGATCATAGCATTCTCGTGACGTGATCACAGTATACCACCTCTTGATTAGAATTCCATGGCATCCGAGACTAGAATGCGTGATTATTCCGCGGTATTCGGATTCTGGCTTGAATTACGACCCATAAACGCGTTTCTGGCTGGTTTGCGCGGTCCACCGTCGGGAAGGGGCCGACGCCGGGTTAGGTTGCCGTATGTGAGGGCAGAGCCAGGGCGGGGCGCCCATTTTCGTTTCGCACGCCGGCGCCTACGAACTGAAGAAGCTTAAGGCGTTGTCTCCCTGCCTCACCGTGCGCGTGCATGCGAGGGAACCGTACGCCTCGGCCAGCGCGAGCCTCACCGGGTGCTGCGCCACGACCAGCGCGGGCGGCTCTTCGGCCAGCAGTTCGAGCGCGGCGACGTACTCGCGCTCCAGGTCGTAAGGCGGGTCGAGGAAGACGATGCCGGCGGCCCGGCGCGGTATGGTCACCAGAACCGGGCCGGGAACCACGGTCGCGCGATGCTCCAACCCAAGCGACGCCAGATTCTTCCGGATGGCCTCCAGCGCCTGGCGATTGCGCTCCAGAAAGAACGCGTGGCGCGCGCCGCGGCTGAGCGCCTCAATGCCTACCGCTCCGGTTCCGGCATAGGCATCCAGGAACGTCGCGCCCACAATGCGCGACGCCAGAATGTTGAAGAGCGTCTCGCGCAGCCGGTCCGGCGTGGGACGCGTGGCGTCGCCCGGAATGCTCTTGAGGCGGCGGGAGCGGAACTCTCCTGCGATCACCCGCATCAGCCCACCGTCACCAGGCCATAGCGGCGCTGCCAATGGTCGCGGATGTAGGTCACCGCGCGCCGAAGGTCTTCTAGGTCCGGCGGATGGGCAATGAAGTCCACCGCCTCGCGCCGCGCGATTTCGAGAATCTCGCCGTCGCGCAGGATATTGGCAACCCTGAGCGAAGGAAGGCCCGATTGTTTGGTCCCGAAAAACTCGCCGGGACCGCGCAGCTTCAGATCCATTTCGGAAATGTAGAACCCGTCCGTGGATTCCACCAGCGTGCGGATGCGGGCGCGCGCCGTGTCGTTCATCTTTTCGGTCACCAGCAGGCAGTAGCTCTGCGCCGCGCCGCGGCCCACCCGCCCGCGAAGCTGGTGCAGTTGGGCCAGTCCGAAGCGCTCGGCCTGCTCGATCACCATCACGCTGGCGTTGGGCACGTCCATTCCCACTTCGATTACGGTAGTCGAGACCAGGATCTTGACGCGGCCCTCCCGGAACCGCTGCATGACGTCCTCTTTATCATCGGCGCTCAGGCGTCCGTGCATGAGGCCTACCGGCACGTCCGGAAAGACCTCCTGCGACAGGTGCTGGTACATTTTCTCCGCGGCTTTCACGGCTTGCGTCTCGGATTCCTCGATCACGGGGTAGACCACGTACGCCTGGCGGCCTTCCTCAATCTGCCGCTTCATGAAGCTGTAGACTTGCTCCACCTCGTCGGCGGTGGCGTGTTTCGTCTGGATGGGCTTCCGTCCGGGCGGAAGCTCGTCAATGACGGAGACGTCCAGGTCGCCGTAGAGGGTCATGGCCAGGGTGCGGGGGATGGGCGTGGCGGTCATCACCAGCACATCGGGATGCACGCCCTTGCGCACCAGACTCAGCCGCTGCATCACCCCGAAACGATGCTGCTCGTCGATGATGGCCAGGCCCAGCCGCTGAAATTCCACGTCCTTTTCGAGCAGCGCGTGCGTGCCGATCACCACGTGCGCCAGACCTTCCGCCACCAGCTTCTTAAGCTGCCCTTTCTCCCGGCTGGTAAACGAGCCGGTGAGCAGGACTACCACATAGCCGAGCTTGGAGAGAATCTGCTTGAAGTAAATGCCGTGCTGCGCCGCCAGGATTTCGGTGGGCGCCAGCAGGGCCACCTGATAGCCGTTCTCAATGGCGATCACAGCCGCTTCCGCCGCCACGATGGTTTTTCCGCTCCCCACGTCGCCTTGCAGCAGGCGGTTCATGGGCCGCGGCTCTTTCATATCGTCCACGATCTCCTTGATTACGCGCTTCTGCGCCCCGGTGGGCTTGAAGGGCAGCATAGCCTTGACCCGCTCGCGCACGCGGTCGTCGATGTCGAATGCGATGCCCGGCAGCGTGCGCGCTTTGGAACGCTTGAGGGCGATGCCGCACTCCAGCCAGAAGAACTCTTCGAAGATCAGCCGGAACTGCGCGGGCGTGCGGAAAGCGTTTAGCAGGCGGAGGTCGGAATCGGGCGGAGGAAAATGCGTCTGGCGGACGGCGGTCCAGAGGTCCGGCAGCTTCAAGCTCTGGCGCAGGTGAGCGGGCAGATTGTCTTCGAGCGGCGCCAGCGCTTCGAGCACGCGGTGAGTGAAGACCCGCAACACCCGCGTGGTGAGCTTTTGGACGCCCTCATAGATCGGAACGATGCGGCCGGTGTGGAGCGTGGCCTCGCCCTCTTCGTCGTCGCCAGATAGGATTTCGAACTCCGGGTGCAGCATGGTGAGCTCGCCCGCGTAGGAATCGAACTCCACCTTGCCGAACAGCGCGACTTTCATCCCCTCGGCGAACACGTTGGCCAGGTAGCCGCCGTGGAACCATTTGCAAGCCAGCGTGGCGCGGGAGGCGTCCGAGAACCGCGCTTCGAACAGCCCGAGACTGCGCCGGTGGAAGCCGGAAGCCTTGGCCGACCGCACGTCCGCGATGACGGTAGCCATTTCGCCCGGAGCCAACTGCGCGACGGTCTTCACGTTACTGCGGTCCTCGTAGCGGAACGGCACGTAGGCCAGCAGGTCCTCCACGGCCGCCAGCCCCTTGCTTTCCAGCATGGCCGCGCGGGCGGGGCCGATGCCTTTGACATAGGTGAGCGGGGTAGTAAGATCCATGCGGGCCGGGCGCGAAATGGCGTCTGAACCAGTGTACAATGCGCGATCCGGAGCGGGCCTCCGGGACTGTCATAGGCGTTAAGATAAGCCCNNGGCGCGGGCGGCCACGCCCGCAGGGCCGAGAGTCGTCTCGGCCTTCGAAAAGTCGGCTCGACAGCCGACTCTGCAAGCCTGGCGGCTTGCGCCACGGGTCGGAAGCGGGCCTATCTTAACGCCTATGTCCGGGACTGTCACTTCCCCCGCAACGGATTGAATAGCTTCACGCCGGCGAAGTCCTTCTCGTTTTCCGTCACGACCACGCAATCGTTGGCTTCGGCGACGGCGGCGATGATCATGTCGAGCGGGCTCCGCGGCCGGCCTTTCGCCGTCCCTTCGGCCATCAGCCGCGCCCAGAGGAGGGCGGGCTTCTCCAGGATTCCGCGCCTGATCTCGGCGACCGTCAGCGAAGAGAGGAACAGATCCTGGTCGCATCCGACGGCGCCCGCTCACAGATCAGCTCTGCCGGCCCGGCGTCGCCGGACGGCTGAGGTCCAGACCGGCGCCGACCAGAGGCGACCGGCGCAACGCGTTGAGAATGCCGCCCTTTTTCGGCTGCTCCCCCGCAATGGCGGGGCCCTGCCGGGCGAGGCGCTTCCGGTGGTTGGTAGGCGGTCGGTCCTGCGGCGTGGCGCTCATGGCGGATCCTTTCGGGCCCCTTCCCTCTCGATGACGTCTCAGCCCAGTGTACAATGCGCTATGAGCAAGGCGAGCCGTCTTCCCATCATGCGCAACCTGTTGCCGATCCTCCTGATTCTCCCCGCGCTCAGCGCGCAGCCGTCCGTGCCGGCTAATGGCGAAACGCCGACGGGCTTGCGCACCTATCCTTACGTCTGGCAGGGAATGGTGCAGGCTGGAGTCGCCGGATTCGCGGCGAATCTGCCGGCGTCGGGCGCGCCCACGCCGACCAACTCGGGAGGCGCGATGCCGATCGCGGTATTGGAATGGCCCGTTGGCCAGAGCACTTACTACGCCTGGTGGACCTGGGTGCTGCCCGCCGGATACCCGGCCAATACGCCCATCCGGTATTCGGTGGAGTCGCGCTGCAAAGCGGGCGCTTGCGATTCGACGCACGCGAACATTGTGACGTTGGGATTGGGGTGCGCCGGCGGCGCGGCTCTCGATTCGCCGGCCACCGCCAACTCCTCTCCGATCAACGTCGTCAATGGCGCGGCGGCTCTTCGCACGATCACCGCCGGAGCCCTGACCCCTGGCCGCGGAGGGCTGCCTGCGTGCGCCGCCGGGAATCGGGTTTGGGTGAAGATGACCGTCGATACCAAGACCAACAAACCGACTGGCCCCTTCCATCTGGTTTCGGTGAGCTTCAGCGTACCGGGTAGTATGTAGCGGTTCCGCGCGGGGAACGAATCACGAGCCTGCCAAGGCGGCTTTCCTCTGCGCGAAATACGCCTCGATCGCTTCCCGGAGCGGCGGCATGGGTTCGAGGGCCGCCCGTTCCATCTTGCCATTGGAAAGCGCCGAATACTTGGGGCGGCGCGCGGGCGTACGGTACTCCCTCTCATTGGTAGCCCGTAGCGTGGGCTGCAGTCCCGCCGCCTCAAAAATGGAGCGCGCAAACTGAAACCACGAGACGGGAGTTCCACCACCGATGTGGAACAAGCCCTTGTGCCCGCGCTCCGCCAGATCGACCGTGCGGCGCGCCAGCAGCGGCCCGAATGTCGGGGACGCGACGTGATCCTCCACCACCCGTATGGGCTGCCCGGATTGCGCCAGACGCAGCATCAGCTCGACGAAATTGCCGCGGGCGGTATTCAGCCCGCCAGTACCGAAAACGCCGGAGGTACGCACCACCAGAAGCCGGTCCGAATAGGCCTGGGCATACAACTCGCCCGCCAGCTTGGAGACGGCGTAAGCGCCGAGCGGGTGGGTGGCGTCGTCCTCGGCGTACGGGTGGCGGGCGAAACCATCGAAAACGTAGTCGGTGGAGAAATGGACCAGCAGCGCATCCACCTGGCGGCAGGCCAAGGCCAGATTGCGGACCGCCAGCGCGTTCACCAGAAAGGCCGCCCGCGGCTCGCGCTCGGCCACGTCAACCTGGTTATAGGCCGCCGCGTTGTAGACCGCCTCCGGATCGCAGCCGGCCAGCGCGCGTTCCACCGCCGCCGCATCGGTAATATCGACCTCCGTGCGGTCCCATCCCTCGACCGCGTAGCCTCGCTCGCGGAGCGTCCGCACCAACTCGGTGCCGAGCTGGCCGGCCGACCCGAACACTACGGCTTTTCGGCTCATTGGAATCCACAGGATAGCGCATCCAACCCGGCTTGCAAGGCGGAATTGGAGCGGCGCAGCCTGCTCGCGCGCCGCGGAAGGTTCACAGCGAATGCGCTATGCTGTCCGCCGGCTGCCGCGCCAGATCGTCCAGTGCGCCGGCCAGGTTGGCGAGGGGTTTCAGGGCTTGATCGAGTTTGACCCCTACGTAGTACGACCCTGCAGCCTCGCGGCAGTGCATCACTTCCCCCAAAACGACGGCTCCCGCGAACTCGACCCGCACCAAAATGCCTGGCGCCACGGCGCATCGCATTTCGAGACCGACTCTCCAGGCCGAAGCGTTGGTCACCTGGGATCTGCGCCGGATCTCGCGCCCATCGAGCACCGTGACCACCACCGGCTGATCCATGGCGAACCGTGGCTCCGGTCTGCGCTCCATGCTTGGCTTATCGGCTGAAACGCCTGAAGACTTTACACGAAGACCGCCGGCGGTACAGCCACTACTTCCAGTGGTAGCTGAAAACCGCCGCGATGAGCGTCAACGCCAAGCCAAACAAGACGGCCACTACGGCTTTCCGGCGGCCGGGGCGGCGATGCAGCCAGTTGGGGGGGCCGGCGGCCGTCTCGCCCAGAATCGCGCCCGCCAGGCGGCGTTGAGCCTGGGGCGATCCCCGGAGCGCTTTGGAGATTTCCGCGTGCCCGCGCTGGTCGGCGATCAAGATGGTCGCGGAGTTCTCACTGTTGGTGGATTGCCGGAGCCTGGTGCGCAGGCGCGCCGGAACTTCCTCCACCGAGTGGAAAACCCGGTGAGGGCCGCGCTCGGCGATCATCACCGTCGACGTTTGAAAGAAGCCGGAGACGGGATTCGGCGCGTCGCAATGCGGGCAGCGGCTCTGCGAGCGGGGGTAATCCCGATGGCAATGCCCGCACTTCATCGAGCGGCCACCTGGGGCGTCCGGCCGGCGGGAAGCGGCGCGTCGTGGTCCACGTTATCGAGCACGGCCTGAATGAATCCCATGGCCGCCTTCGAGAGCGCCTTATCCTTCCGGTAAATCAAGCCCAGGCGCCGGCTCATCGGCTCGGGCGCCAGGGAGATGGCGTACAGCTTGCCGGCCTTAGTTTCCTCGCGGCAGTTCGAAACCGCCAGAAACGCGATGCCCAGACCGGCCATTACGAAGCGCTTCATCATTTCCGTGGAATCGAGCTCCATGGAGACGCGAACGTCGTCCTCCACCGGTTCGAGCCATTCGTCCAGGCGCGCGCGCGTCTTGCCCTGCTTCGGCAGCATCAGAAAGTAATCCAGCAGATCGTGAGGCAGCACGGTCTTCCGGCCGGCCAGCGGATGCCGGGCGGGAACGATGGCGCGGATCTCATCGCAGTACACGTCGACTACCTGGAGGCGTTTCTCGTCTACGGGGAGTTGCACCAGCCCGAAATCCGCCGAATTCTCCATCACCGCCTCCACCACGCGCCCGCCGTAGGAGCGGACCACCTGAAGCTGCACGGCGGGGAAGCGCTCGCGATATTGCGAGAAGACATCGGGCAGCACGTAGATGCAGGTGGCTTCGTTGGCCGCAATGACAAGCTCTCCGCGGGGATCGTGCTCCAGTTCCGCGATGGCATCCTGCGCCTGCTTCCGCATCTCCATCAACTGCTCCGCGTACTGCGCGAACAGCCGGCCCGCCGTGGTCAGGGATATGCGGCTGCCAAAGCGTTCGAATAGTTCGGCCCGCAATTCCTGTTCGAGTTGGCGGACCTGGGCGCTGATGGCGGGCTGCGTGCGGTAGCACGTCTGGGCGGCTTTGGAAAAACTCTTCAGCCGGACGATCTCCAGAAACGTGTGGAGTTGGTCGAAGTCCATAGGCAGCCTGTGGGCCGGCGGCGCGACGCGGACATGCACGACCTCTACAGTGCTTGGTCTAAGCAATTGTACCAGACGCCTCACTTAGCGCGGATGCGCCAATGCACAGCGGTATCATGTGAAGGGTGAAGGTCAGGGATTTGATCCACCTGCTCGAATCTGACGGGTGGCGACTGAGGAGAACCCGAGGGCCGGTGGGAACGCTAAGGGCCATTCTGCGTAGCGCCGGGCTGGCAGGAAAGGGGGAGGATTGATGAGGTACACGGTTATTTACGAGAAAGGGCCAACCTCTTGGGGGGCATACGTTCCCGACCTTCCTGGCGTTATCTCGGTTGGCGATTCACGAGGCGAAGTGGAACGCCTCATCCAGGAGGCTATCGAGTTTCATCTTGAGGGCATGCGCGAGGAAGGCATGTCCATCCCCCCACCGTCGAGCTTCGCAGGCGAGGTCGAAATCAAGCCCGCCGCCTGAGGCACGAAGGATGCCACTAACCCAGTGGGCAGCACAATTCGCGGTTGCGAGCGAGCTATGCAAGCGCGGGTATGAAGTTGCGTTCACCCGCGCTCAAACCGCAAACACGCCCGTCCCAGATAGATTTCATCCTCGGGCCTGAGCTTTTCGCCGCGGCGGTTGCCCCGTGGGACATCGATGGAGCGGCCGTCGCGGAAGACGCGCGTTCCGTATTCGCTTTCGTCGTCGCAGATGCGGTATTCGCCGGCTTCCATGCGGATGTGGGCGTGACCGCGCGAGACGGTGGCGTTGGCTTCGTCGGCGCCCTCTTCGAAGACGATGTCGTTGCGGCGGATTACGCGCTGGCCGGCGTCCACTAACTCCGCCATGCGGCCGATGTTGGTGCGGGGCCTCGCCAGCGGGTAATCGGCTTGCTCGGCTTTGCCCCGGACTACCACCAGACGAGCGGGCGCGGGTGGTTGGGCGCGGGCGGCGGCGAGGGGTTCGGTTTCGTAGGCGATTTCGAAAACTCGCGGAATGGCAGGCGAATCGCCTGCCCCACCTGCCCCTTCGGGGCTAGGCTCCGCGGTGCGCACTTCCACGGCGAAGCCGCGCGGGATGTCGCAATGCGCGCTCTCCAGGGCCTCGCGGACGTCGTTCTCCAGCCGGCCGCCCTCGCCAAACGCGGTCTGAAAAAGCGCTCGCTTGCCGGCATCCGGCGCGACCAGCGTCACGGCGATCCGCGGATAGGGGAACACGCGGCGGCCGCGCGCCACGGTCTGGATTTTGGTTTCGACCTCTTGCAGAATGGCGCGGTGCACCAGCAGCAAATGGTCCGATTCCGCGGGGCCGAAGACCCGCTCGGTCCAGTGGCGAAAGCCGCGTTCAATGGTTTTTTCGATGCCGGTGAAGAGACTCATGGCTGAATCAGTCCGAGTTTGGCCGCTGCGTCAACAATTTCCGCCCCAGCGGGCGCGGCGGCCGTTCCTCCGTACACTCCATTTTCCACCAATACGGAGAAGGCGATCTTGCGCGCGCCAGCGCCGTAGGGCGCGTAGCCGATGAACCAGGCGTGCGAAGGACCCTCCGCCAGCTCGGCCGTGCCGGTCTTGCCGGCGATGGGCACGGCGGCCCCGGCGGCGCGGCGTCCGGTTCCGGAAGTCACCGCTTCGCGCATGAACTTGGCCAGGGTTTGCGCGCCGGAGGCGTCCAGCACGGGGCGCGGCTCGGCGGTGCGAGCGTTATTTTCGTCGGTGATCCAGCGGCCTTGCGGCATGGCGCCGCCATTGGCCACGGTGGCGGCCACGCGCGCCAGTTGGAACGGCGACGCCACCACCTGNNGCCCAATTGCGCGAAGTAGGCGTTGCATGAAACCACGATGCCGCGCTCCATATCCACGGTTCCGTGAGGGGTCTTGTCTTCGATATCGTCGCGGATGGGGCGCGTCGATCCCTTCATGGTATTGCCCACGCGGCCATCGGGCAGACGGATGCACTGGTAGGTCTTGTGCGTCAGCGTCGCGTCCTTGCGCAGCGCGGCCATGGCGGTGACCACCTTGAACGTGGAGCCGGGCGGGTAGAGGCCGTAGCGGGCACGGTCGAGATAGGGGTTAGATGGGGTTTCGGAAGAAACCGCTCTCTCACGTTCGCGGCTCGGATCGGAGGCGAGGTTCGGATCGGAAGCGAGGTTCGGATCGGAAGCGCCTGTCAAATCGGGCTGCGGCAGGCTGACGGAAGCCAGCAGGTCGCCGGTTGCCGGGTCCAGAACCACGGCTGCCCCTTTGTCCACGTTGGCCTGCTTCAATTGCTTCGCCAGGATCTCCGCCACGCGAACCTGCAGGCGCGCATCGATGGACATGTGTACGTCGCG
>PLGA01000344.1 GCA_003139735.1 Bryobacterales bacterium
CTGAGCAAACCTTTATCAATCACAAGCGATTTCAGTTAACGTATCCCTTTATTTCCTGTCACTTGCCGCCATTCGATTTCGGACTCGCGTTTCCCCCATGCAATCCTGAAATGGGTAGGACAACCAGATGCCGAGCTCCCCAAACTCCGTCTCAATCGCCCCAATCGGGCGCCCATCGCGCCCATGCCGCCAGGTCGGCGCCGCGCTGGCGTTCCACGATTTCAGCGTGCGCAACTTCCCGCAGGCAAAAATACCAAACGAACCCAATCCGGTCGCGTCCGGAAACCTCCGCGCCAAACGAACCCAAATCCCCACCGGCCGCGCCGCGCGAATCCGCCCCAAACGAACCCAAATTCGCTCGCCAGCCATCGCCCGCCCCACGCCCCATTCCTCCGCGCCAAACGAACCCAATTCCCCCCGAATATCAACAAAACGCTGGGCTTGCAATCGCCCACGCGTGCCGCCCCGGGCTGGACGGCAGGCGGCCGATGGCTGATGGCCTCCTTTTTCAGCTAGAATCGAATCAGCCCCATGCCTAGATCCTTAGAAGAGTTGCAGGCCATCGCCAAACGCGTGCGCCGCGAGATTGTCGTGATGATCGGCGCCGCGGGGAGCGGACATCCCGGCGGATCGCTTTCCGCCGTCGAGATCCTGGTCGAGCTGTATTTCGACTTCATGCGCATCGATCCGAAGAACCCCAAGTGGCCGGATCGCGACCGCTTCATCCTTTCCAAAGGCCACGCCGCGCCGGTGCTCTACTCGGTCATGGCGGAGGCCGGCTACGCCGATACGCCGCTGGACAAATTGAATACGCTGCGGAAGCTCGGCTCCATGTATCAGGGCCATCCCGACATTCGCTTCATCCCCAGCCTGGAAGCCTCCACGGGATCGCTGGGCGAGGGCCTGTCGTTGGGGTTGGGGATGGGCCTCGGGGCGCGTCTGGATGGCCGCCCGTCGCGCACTTACGTGATGCTCGGCGACGGCGAAATCCAAGAGGGCCAGGTGTGGGAGGCCGCCATGGCCGGCGGGTTCCACAAGTCCGATAACGTGGTGGCCATTGTGGATTACAACGGCATCCAGCTCGATGGCTTCGTGAAAGACATCATGGACGTCGCGCCGCTGGCGGACAAGTGGCGGGCGTTCAACTGGCATACCATCGAAATCGACGGCCACAGCATCCCGGCTATCCGCGCTGCGTTCGAAGAGGCGCAGGCCACCAAAGGCAAGCCCACCTGCATCGTGGCCCACACCATCAAAGGCAAGGGCGTGTCCTTCATGGAAAACAACCCCAAGTTCCACGGTACGGCCCCCACGCCGGCCGAAGTGGAACTGGCGCTCAAGGAGTTGCAATAATGCCCGTCAAGACGAAATTTGCACTCACGCCCGGACCGGCCACGCGCGAGGCGTTCGGCCGCGCGCTGGTGGAACTCGGCCGAGAGAACCGGGACATCGTGGTGTGCGACGCGGACCTTTCCAAGTCCACCATGACCACTTATTTCGAAAAGGAGTTTCCCGAACGCTTCTTCTCTTGCGGCATCGCGGAAGCGGACATGGTGGGCATCGGAGCGGGCCTGGCCAGCGCCGGCAAGATCCCGTTCGTTTCCAGTTTCTCGGTTTTCGTGATGAACAAGGGCTTCGAACAGCTTCGCGTTTGCGTGGCGTATCCCAAGCTCAACGTCAAGGTGGTCGGCACGCACAGCGGCATATCCATCGGCGAAGACGGCCCTTCGCAGATGAGCGTGGAAGAGATCGGCTTGGCGTGTTCCCTGGTGGGCTTCGTGGTGATCTCGCCAGCGGACGAAGTTTCCACCAAAGCGCTGGTCCGCGCGGCCGCGGCCTACGTCGGCCCGGTATTCATCCGCACCGGACGCCCCAAAACGCCCATTGTCTACGATGCCGGCCAGAAGTTCGAGATCGGCAAGGCCGTTCAAGTGGTGGAAGGGTCGGACGCCACCATTATCGCCAACGGCCTGCTGCTGGCGGAGGCCATACGCGCCGCCGAAACGCTGGAGGCGGAAGGCATCTCGGTCCGCGTGGTGGACATGCACACCGTGAAGCCGCTCGACCGCGATGCGGTGCGCCGCGCCGCCGTTGAGACCGGCGCCATCGTAGCGGCCGAAGAGCACCTGGTCGATGGCGGCCTGGGCGTGCGGGTGGCGCAAGCCGTAGCCGAACTCCAGCCGTGCCCCATGGAGTTCGTCGGCATTCGGGACACGTACGCCGAATCCGGCGCCACCGGCGAGTTGATGGAGAAGTACGGTCTGGTGGCTCGAGATGTGGTCGCCGCCGTCCGAAAGGCGATCGCGCGCAAACGCTGATATGAAACATTGGCGAGGCAGTGGGGCAGACCATCGTTGTTCGTGGTCTGCCTCTTCCAAATTGGCCAGGAAAGCAGACGACAAAAAACGATCGTCCGCTCCACCTGCGTAGTCCTATGCCGGAACCCGCCTGCCTTTCCGACGCGTTCATCGAACACAGCGCGCGTTGTAGTTGGGTGTTCACCGCGGAAGGCGAGTTCCTCCGCATCTTCGGCGACCCGCGTCCCATTTTCGGCAAGGCCGCCTCGGAGTTAACCGGCCGTTCCATCGCGGAAGTCCTCGATGGCGAACTGGCCGTCGAGTGGAAGGACCGTTTGACCCGCGCTCTGGAGGGCGAGACGCTGTTGCTGCGCCTGCGCCGCGACGCCTCCGATTGGGCGATCCTGTTTTTCCCGATTCGCTTCGAAAACCAGGTCTACGGCGGCGCATCGGCGCTGGACACCACTTCCTGGAACAGCGCCGCGCAGGAACTGCGTCACACGGTCCTCGGGGCCCTCAAGGCCCAGGAATTCGAGCGCCGCATGGTCTCCCAGTTCCTGCACGACAAAATCGGACAGAATCTCACCGCGCTGGGGCTCCAACTCGATTTGGTGCGTATGGACCTGGAGACCGTATCGCCGGAGACCTCCGCCCGCGTGGTGGAAATTCAGGGGCTTCTCGAAGGCATGATGGAGGAGGTGCGCGAATACAGCTACGAGCTGAACCCCTCGGCCGTGGAGCGCGCCGGGCTCCGCCCCGCGCTCGATCGCCTCGCGACGCGCATCCGCGGGCGCTTCGGCGGCGCGTTGCGCGTCAACGTCGATCCGTCGCTCAACCTCGATTCGGGGATCGCTTCGGCCATGTACCACATCGCGCAGGAGGCCGTGGAGAACGCGGTTCAACATTCCAGTTGCTCCGCCATCGAAATCGCGGTAAAGTCCACAAGGACGGGTCCATCCATGGAGATCCGGGATAATGGAAGGGGATTCGATCCGGCGGACATCGCCGGCGGGCGTCGCGGCCTGGGTCTGTTGAGCATGGAACATCACGCCGCTCAAGCCGGCCTGGACTTATCGATCAAGAGCAGCCGGGGGAATGGCGCCACCGTTCGCGCGGCCGCGCCGGAAGCGTAACCATCATGTCGTGTAGCATTGTCCTCGTCGACGATCATAAGCTGGTGCGCGACGGCATCAAGACCATCCTGGAACGCGGGACGGAGTTTCACGTTGTCGGCGAGGCCGAAAATGGGGCCGACGCGGTGGCGCTCTGTGAGAAGGTCGCGCCGGATCTGGTCCTGATGGATATCGGGCTGCCCGGCATGAACGGCATCGAGGCCACCACCGAGTTGCTGCGCCGCTCGCCGGGCGTGAAGGTGGTCATTCTTTCGATGTACGACGACGAGAATTCCGTGGTCGGCGCCATCCGCTCCGGCGCGCGCGCCTTCGTGCTCAAGAAGGCCTCGTCCAACGAGCTTTTGGACGCGCTTCGCACCGTGGCCCGCGGCGGCTCCTATCTGAGTTCGCAGGTCTCCGACCGGCTGCTGACGCGCATCCAGCGCGGCGATCTGGATACTCACGAGCACAGCGCGCTGGAGACGCTTTCGCCGCGCGAGTTGCAGGTTCTGCGGCTGGTGGCCGAGGGCCAGACCAGCAAGGATATCGCGGTCCTGCTGAGTCTCGGCTTGCAGACCGTGCGCAGCTACCGCAAGACCATGATGAAGAAGCTCGGGGTAAACAACGTGGCGGGCCTCACTCAACTGGCGCTCGCCGCCGGCCTGACGCACTGGAATAAGCCCGACGCAAAGGAGTAAGCCCGATGCAAACTCCGTGGGGCGAGTTCCGCGTCTTGGATGCCCACGTCCATTTCTTCTCGCAGCGGTTCCTGGCGTCGCTCACTTCCCAGCAGGGCCGGACCGTAGACGAAGCGGCCCGGTTCCTGGGCTGGGAGACGCCGCCAGAGGATCCGGCAGACTTGGCGCGCGCCTGGGCGCGTGAACTGGACGCCCACGCCGTGGCGAAGGCCGCGCTCATCGCCAGCGTGCCGGGCGACGAAGGCTCGGTAGCCGCCGCCGTGGCCGCCTGTCCGGACCGGTTCTTCGGCTACTGCATGTTCAATCCGCTGGAAGAGAACCCCGGCGAACGCGTCCACGCCGCCCTGGCAAGCGGTTTTCGCGCCGTGTGCCTCTTCCCGGCCATGCACCGCTACGCGGTTTGGGACGAACGCGTGCGGCCGGTCTTCCGGGAGGCCGCNNGTGGGCGTCCGGAAGAAGCTCGGGCTGGCGTCGCCCTTCGACATGCGCTTCTCGAACCCGATCGATCTGCACGCCGTGGCCTTGGCTTACCCCGAACTGCCTTTCATCGTTCCGCATTTCGGGGCCGGGTATTTCCGCGAAGCCCTCATGCTGGCGGACCAGTGCCCCAACGTATACCTGGACACCTCCAGCAGCAACAACTGGATGCGGTATGAAGGTCTGGACCTGAAAACCGTGTTCGCCCG
>PLGA01000410.1 GCA_003139735.1 Bryobacterales bacterium
TTCACCGCGATCCGCACGATCCAGGTATAAAACTTCGAATTCCCCTGAAACTGGTCGAGGTGCTCGTAGGCCTTCATGAAGGTCTCCTGCAGCACGTCCTCGGCATCTTCCCGATTCTGCGTGACATGCTGGGCCAGCCGGAAGATCTTGCCTTCATAGCGTCTCACCAGCTCGGAGAACGACGCCGCATCGCCTTCGCGCGCCTGTGCGACCAGCGCGCCTTCGTCGATTGCGGTAAAGCTGGAGACAGCCATTGCGGTGAGCCTTTATGATAGCAAGCCAGTCGCCTGGTTGTTCTGGTTCCTTCTTAGGTGGGGCAGGCGATTCGCCTGCCGCTCCCCGAGATCCTACTGCGCCGCGGGCACAACAATCAGCTTCAGACTCACGTTCTCCCTGCCCCCCTCGGATACTTGCACACTCTGTCCCGAGCCTTCAAACGGCTTGACGTAATCCGGATCCCACCGCACGGCGTTTAAGTCCGTTCCCTGTTCCCACGCATACAGCCGGTAGCTGCCGGGAGCGATGCCCGAGATCTTGAAATGGCCGCTCGCGTCCGTACCGGCATTGAACAGATCGTCGCGGCGCGTCCCCACGGCCGCGAGCGTCACTATGGCGCCCTGCGCCGGCTGCGACTTATCGTCTTGCACCTGCCCCTCGATCTGCCCGCCATTGGCGCTCATCGTGATCACCAGCTCGCAACCCCCGCCCGATGTCAAGTCCACGCCGGATTCCGTGACATCGGCAGTCCCGCACCGCGCACTCTTCATGTACAGGCCGACCGGCGCGTTAACGGTGGGCCGATAAACCTCCGGCTCCAGATTGCGCATTGTGAAGGTCCCGTCGTCGTTGACCGTCGCTTGATCGAACAGGACCAGGATTGAACCTTGCAGTGAGACATGCAGCTGCGAAACCTTGACGGTGGTGTCGCCCTCGATGCGCACCACGCCGTTCAAGTCCACCAGAGGCACAAGCGTCAACTCGATGCCCTCGATATCGTCCGCGCTGACCTGGATCGGACGCCAGGCGCTGTACATCTTTCCGCCGACGGTCGCTCGGGCTCTCACGGTATAGGCGCCTGGAGTTACGACGCGCAACTCGAACTTGCCTTCATCGTTCGTACGGTCGTTCGGCGGGCCCACCGCGCCAGCCGAGTATAAGCCCACGTTTACCAGAGCAGCGCCGGCAGGCTTGGCGACATGACCCCGAACCGACACCGTGTGCATCCGACGGAGCGTGAAATCCATCCCCCGTATATCCTGGCCCGCGCCGAGTTCCACCGGCGAGGCGCCGGAAGGGTCGGTGACGCCAGGATAGTACGTGGCCACGTAGGTCTCGTCCCCGGCGGGAATCATTCGCGGCCCGGCGCTGAGGAAGTACTTTCCGGCCACAAGCCCGAATATGCGGTACTCGCCGAGATCGTTGGTCTGTGCGCCGTTCCTGGGGACCAACCGTCGGCCTTGGGCCGTGTATTGGTAGACCATCACGCTGACCCCAACGTTCGGGATCGCATCGCCTTCTTCGTTTTGAACGTGTCCCGCGATGGCGCCAAGCGGACTGATCTGTACCACCAAGTCCGTCTTCTGATCGCCGGCGTTCAGAGTCAGCGGCCCAGACCGTTGCGGCTGGATGTACTGGAAGTTGTCGCGCTGAGCGCGAATCACATACGATCCCGCCGCCAGCCCTGTGAAAACGAACTTCCCTTCGTTGTTCGTGGAGGCCGCGGCCGGTGTGGGCACAGCGCCAGGAGAAGCCGGAGCCGCGCGGAGATTCCGCAGCGTCACCAGCACCCTGGGCACCGGCTCACCCGTAACCGAGTTCAGAACCGTCCCTTCCACGCGGCACGGATCTTGCGCCGCCGGCTGAGTCTGGGCCGCTAGCAGGCCCGCGCACAACAGAATCGGACCGAATCGCATAGGCGTCCCGGCATCCGTCAGAACAAGACTACCACGCACGCTACTGCAGCAACCGCGGGCTCTTCTCCACTTGTTCCAATGGCGCGATTGCCACGCCCAGGGGCGCGGTTTTCAACTCCGCGAATTTNNTCCTTGCCGAGGGCGCTGATTTCCGCCGCGTTCTCGGCCAGCTTCTCCTGGCGCCACCCATAGGCCACCGCGCGCAGCAAGGCGATCAGAGTGGTCGGAGTCGCCAGGATGATGTTCCGCTCCACCCCGAACTCGATCAGCGAGGGGTCGTTCTCCAGCGCCGCGCTGAAGAAGCACTCGCCCGGCAGAAACAGCACCGCGAATTCCGGCGCGTGGTCGAACTGCTCCCAGTAGGATTTGCGCCCCAGCGCCGTCATGTGGGCGCGCACCTGGCGCGCGTGATCCCCCATGCGGGCGGTGCGCGTCTGCTCGTCGGGCGCCTCCAGAGCTTCCAGGTACCCGCCCAGCGGCGTCTTGGCGTCCACCACGATGCTCTTGCCGCCCGGCAACCGCACCAGCATATCCGGGCGCAGTCGGCCGTCTTCCGACGTCACCGTGGTTTGCGTCTCGAAATCGCAGTGGTCCAGCATGCCGGCCATCTCCACCACCCGCCGCAACTGAATCTCTCCCCAATGTCCGCGCACGCTCGGCGTGCGCAGCGCCGTTACCAGCTTCCCGGTCTCCGAGCGCAGTTGCGATTGCGTTTCGATCAGGCTTCGCACCTGCTCGCTGAGCGTGGCGTAAGCGCCCACGCGGGCCTTCTCCAGCTCCTGGATCTTGCCCGCCATCCCTTCGAGCGACGCACGCACCGGAGCCACCAGCTCTCCGATGGCCTGCTGCCGCTTCTCCAGGTCGCCGCGCGCCGCCTCCTGCGTCTGCGCCAAAGAAGCGCGCGCCAGTTCGAGGAACGCCTGGTTATTGCGCGCCAGGGCATCTGCGGACAACGCCTTGAACGCGTTCTCCGCGTCCTTCGCGCGCCGCCGCAGCAGCCACCATGCCAGCGCCAGCCCCGCCGCAAAACAGAGAACCGGAAGAATGTTCTGCATCGAAACCATTATCGCGCCAGTGGCGCAACTATTCGTGGCGCAGCGCCGTATCAGCTCTTCAGAAACTGCCCAATTGCTCGCGTGGCCTGCCGGATTCTCTGTTCGTTCTCCACCAGCGCGAAGCGTACGTATCCCTCGCCCAGAGGACCGAACCCGATTCCCGGCGAAACCGCGACCAGGGCTTTGTCGAGCAGCAACTTCGAGAACTCGAGCGACCCGCCTTCACGAAACCGCTCCGGCAGCGGCGCCCAAAGGAACATGGTGCCGCGCGGCTTCTCCACGGGCCATCCGGCGCGGTGCAAACCGTGCGCCAGCACGTCCCGCCGCTTCTGGTAAATGGCTCGGATCTTGTGCGTCTCTTCCTGGCATTCCCGCAGCGCGATGATCGAGGCGATCTGAATCGGCTGGAACACGCCGTAGTCCAGGTAGCTCTTGATGCGCGCCAGCGCCGCGATCATCTTCCGGTTGCCCAGGCAGAACCCCACGCGCCACCCCGCCATGTTGTAGCTCTTGGACATGGAGAAGATCTCCACCGCCACCTCTTTCGCGCCCTCCACCTGCAGGATGCTGGGAGGCGTGTAGCCGTCAAAGCCCAGGTCGGCGTAGGCGAAATCGTGCACAATCAGCGTGCCGTGCTCGCGCGCCAGCCGCACAATCTCGCGCATGAAATCCAGGTCCACGCAGGTGGTGGTTGGGTTGTGCGGAAAGGAGATCAGCAGCAGCTTCGGCTTGGGCGAAGCCGATCGGTAGACGTCCTCCAGCCGGTTGAGAAACGTGTCTGCGTCCGGCATGGGAAGCATGCAGGCATTGCCTTCCGCCATGATGACGCCATACTGGTGAATCGGGTACGCGGGATTCGGCGACACCACCGTATCGCCCGGTCCCACGGTGGCGAACAGCAGGTGCGCCAGCGCGTCCTTGGCGCCGATGGTGACGATGGCCTCCGTATCGGGGTCGATCTCCACGCCGTAATTCGCCTGGTAGCGTTTCGCGATTTCCTCCCGCAGCTTGGGAATGCCGCGCGATTGCGAATACCGGTGATTGCGCGCGTTGCGGGCCGCTTCCACTAGCTTGCTCACCACCACCCGCGGCGTGGCCCCATCGGGATTCCCCATCCCCAGGTCGATGATGTCGATCTGCGCCGCCCGCGCCTTTGCCCGCATCTCGTTGATCACGGCGAACACGTAGGGCGGCAGCTTCTGGATGCGATAGAAATCCTGCGAGGTTTCCAACATGGCTATTTCCCTATTCTATCCCCAGTGGGGCGGGCCCCCTGCTCCTGCCTTCTTCATGCCGAGCCGCGAACGTCAGAGAGCGGTTTACGAACCTTCTTCATGCCGAGCCGCGAACGTCAGAGAGCGGTTTACGAACCGAAGTTCAAGATCCCGGTTACAGTCGCTGAAATGCCCGAAATGTCGCCTCGCGAGCGATGGATGGCTGTTCTCGAAGGCCGTTACTTCACCACCTGCTCGGAAAATGTCACGTACGGGAAGACTTCGGGAATGTGCGAATCGTAGTGCCCGTGACGGTTCCACGTCCAACCCGCGCACGGGTCGAGCGCCTCGCCTCCGCGGCCGGTCTTCTCGAAGCGGGAGCAGTCGATCCGCCACACGTCGCCGTGCCTGGGCGGCAGTGGTCGCCCGTCGGCCAGGAGCGCCATGCCCTTCCACGGGAAGGCCAACTCGGCGGTCCAGCCGCGGTCGGTGTGGTCACGCCGGTTGACCACGCCGTCCACATGCACTGCCGTGCGCAGACCGGGGAAATCCCAGTCCAGGAAGCCCCACCGCTCGCCGCGAGGGTGGACATGCCCGCCCACGCCATCGAGGACCAGGGTGCGCTGCGTGGCCGGGTCGAATTCCGGCCTGCCGTAATAGGGCGAGCCGGGTTTCAAAGCGTCTTTCCAGACCCAGAACACTTCGTAGACGGTGTTGAGAGCGTTGACCTCGAACTCATAGTAGGCATCCCGGCCGCCGCCGATGAAGACTTCCAGATCGTTCTCTTCCCAGATGCGCGAATCGCGCTCCCTCAACGTGCCCCAGACATCCGTCTCCTCCGCCCTGAAGCCGAAATAAAGGTAGTCATCGTCCCATAATAGGGTTACCCGCGTGTCGAACCACGCCGGTTCGCCGGTGACGGTATCGACGAACGGCGTCGAGGCGGGCGCAAGCTGCCAGGAAGGCTCGTCGAGTTTGCCATCCACCACGATTGGCCCGGCCGTCCGGTAGCAGGTATAACGGGCTGGCTCAAGCCGGTATTGCCCAAGCGGATTATAAGCCGGATCGCTCACCACAGTGTCCCGAAGCCCTAAACCGGCGCGTCCGGGCTCCACACCCCGCTTCCTCGCATCGCGATATTGGCGATATGCCCGGCTCGCGCGGCGGCCACTCCGACCTCCACCGGCGCGTTAGGCGTGCCGCGGGAGCGAACGCAGTCCAGGAAATTCTGAACGTGGTCGATCAATCCGTCGCGGGACGATTTGCCCTTGGCAGCCGCGGGCGGCGGCTGAAACGCTTCCGAGTAATTGGGGATCTCGTTGTAGACCTCGTACCCCTGGCGGTGCAAGCGCAGGGCGCCTTTCGTGCCGCGAAACATGAGCCCGCCGCCCTCGATGTACCCCAGTAGCGCGCAGTCGAACTCCACCACCGCCGCGGGGTAGGAGAGCGCCGCGCTCATGGTATCCGGCGTCTGACGCTGTTGCAGCAAAGCCTTGACTCCCGTGGCCGTGGCGCGTGTGGGCATATCCACGCCCATGTACCATTGGGCGACGTCCACCCAGTGCACGAACAGGTCCGTCATGGCGCCGCCGCCGAAATCCCAGTACCAGCGCCAGTTGGCGAAAGTATCGGCGTCGAATGGCCGGTCCGTGGCAGGGCCGAGAAATCTCTTCCAGTCGAGTCTTGCCGTGTCGATGTTGGGGACGCGGCCTCCGGTGTTGTGATTCTGATACCAGTAGGTGCGGATCAGCGTGACTTGTCCCAGCACGCCGGCGTCGATCACATCTTTCTTCACGGCGAGGTAGTGTTCCCAACTGCGCTGCTGCAATCCAACCTGGACTACGCGGTTCGATCCGCGCACAGCCGCAAGTAGGGGCGCCCCTTCGGCGGGCGTGTGCGTGACGGGCTTCTCACAATAAACGTCCTTGCCGGCGCCCACCGCGTCGATGGCGATGCGGACGTGCCAGTGATCGGGTGTGGCGATCGTGACGGCATCGACGTCCTTGCGGTCGAGGATCTCGCGATAGTCCACATGCTCGGTGGCATCGGCGGCCGCTCTCGCTTTGGCCCTCAAGCGGCGCGGTTCGTAGACATCGCAGACAGCGACCACCTGGTTGCCCGGGTTTTTCTGGAGGGCGTCGGACAGGGCATCCCAGCGTCCGCCGTTGCCGATGGCGCCGATGCGAATCACATCGTTTGCGCCGAAGATGCGGTTATAAGATGCCGCTGTGGCGATCGCTCCGCCAATGAAGCGGCGGCGGTTGGGGTTTGGAGAAACTGGCGTCGTCGATGACATGAGTGCGCTCCTGCGCGGGCCGGCATTCGGACTTTGGCCCGCAAGAATTGATTTTAAGCCGAAATCTCCTTCGCGTGGGAGCATGTCCCTGCCGATCGGGATTAGAATGAGGAGCGATATGCGAAGTCCGATATGCCTCGTTCTTTCTCTGCTCGCGGCGGCTGCTTTGCCTGCGCAGACCTATCAGCCCAATTGGGATTCGCTTGACAAGCGTCCTACCCCGGCCTGGTTCTCGGACGCCAAGTTTGGCATCTTCATCCATTGGGGCGTCTACTCGGTTGCTTCTTATGCGCCGGTTCTGCCGGGCAGGCTGGCCTACGCGGAATGGTATTGGCACGCCATCACGGAAGGGAAGAAGCCCAACGCGAATCCGGTGGACGCGGGTTCCTGGGAATATCACAAGCGGGTGTTCGGCCCCGACTTTTCCTACCAGGACATGGCGCCGATGTTCCGCGCCGAATTGTTCGACCCGGATCATTGGGCCGACGTCTTCCAGCGCTCCGGCGCGCGGTATGTGGCGAGCACCTCGAAGCACCACGAGGGCTTTGCGCTCTGGCCCAGCGCCGAGGCGTCGAAAACCTGGGGGCGGCCATGGAACGCGGTGGACATCGGCCCCAAGCGGGACCTGCTCGGAGACCTGACGAACGCGGTGCGCGCGAAGGGCTTGAAGATGGGCATCTACTACTCGCTCTACGAGTGGTACAACCCGCTCTACCTCGCCGACAAGAAGCGCTATGTGGCCGAGCACATGATGCCGCAGTTCAAGGACGTGGTGACGCGCTACAAGCCGTCGATTATTTTCGGCGATGGCGAATGGGATTTGACGTCGGCCGAATGGCGCACCCCGGAGTTGCTGGCGTGGCTCTTCAACGATTCGCCCGCCAAGGACGACGTGGTGGTGAACGACCGATGGGGAAAAGACACGCGCCACAAGCACGGGGGCTACTGGACCACCGAGTACACGCCGGGGATGACCGGCACGGACCACCCGTGGGAGGAAAGCCGCGGGATGGGTTTTTCCTATGGCTATAACCGCGCCGAACGGATCGGCGATTACCACACGGGCAGGGAACTGGTGATCCTCCTGGTGGACCTGGTAAGCCGGGGCGGGAACCTGCTGCTCGATATCGGCCCGGCGGCGGACGGGACGATTCCAGTGGTGATGGAGGAGCGGCTATTGCAAATCGGGGCGTGGCTGAAAGTGAACGGTGAAGCGATCTACGGCGCAAAGCCCTTGAAGGTCACTCGTCAATGGAGCGCCGGGGAGGTCCCCAAGATGGACTACAACCAGGAGTTCAACAGCACGTACGATGTAACCAGGCTGACGGAAAAGCCGGCGCCGGGCAAGGCCGGCATCGAGGCGTTTTTCACCTCGAAAGGCGCGAGCGTCTACGTGATTCTGCCGCGCTGGCCGGGGAGACGATTCACGGTGAAAGAGTTCGACGGAACGGGCTTGAAGGCGGCGACTCTGCTGGGTACGGCCGCGCCCCTGCGATTCCAATCGCAAGGAAAAGGGCTGACCGTCGATCTGCCGGAGATCCCCGAGGAGCTAATGGCTCAGCCGGCATGGGTGATCAAACTGACCAAATGACAGCTCCGGCCCGCGGCCGCGCCTGAATGATGCTACAAGAAACCCTTCAGGAGGATTCATGAAACTGTCCGTCGCCGCGGCGCTGGTTGCGGCCGGCCTTGTCTTGGCCCAGGCTCCCTCGGCCATTCCCAAGGTTGCATTCACCGATACGACGCTCGACAACGGACTCCGCGTCATCATTTCCGAGGACCATTACGCGCCGGTCTACGCCATCGCGGTCGCTTACAAAGTCGGGTCGCGCGACGAGCGCAAGGGGCGCACGGGGTTCGCGCACCTCTTCGAACACATGATGTTCAAAGGCTCGGAGAACGTCGGCGTGGGCGAGTTGGATTTCCTCATCGACACCAACGGCGGCACTTCCAATGGCGCCACCAACACCGACCGCACATCGTACTACGAGACCATGCCTAAGAACCAGGTCGACCTCGGTCTGTTCCTGGAGGCTGACCGAATGCATGCGCTGGCGCTCACCGAGGAGAACCTGGAGAACCAGCGCCAGGCCGTGAAGGAGGAGCGCCGGCAGAGCGTCGATAACCAGGCGTACGGCGCGACCTCGGAGAAGATCGAGGAGCTGATCTACGATAACTTCGCCTCCCCGATTACATCGCCTGCATGGTGATGAACCAGGGGTTGGGCTCGGGAACGGCGGCGCGGCTGTTCCGGATCATCCGTGAAGAGAAGGGCTACACCTATGGGGTGAGCTCCTCTTTCAGCGCGACGCGGTACTTGCAGCATTTTTCGGCGGCGATGTCGGTGCGCACGGAGGTCACCGAGCCGGCGCTGACGGACCTGCTGACGGAATTCCGGGAAATCCGCGACGTGCCGGTACCCAAGGACGAGTTGGAGGGCGCCAAGCGGACTCTCGTGGCCAGCTTCGCGCTGGCGCTGGAAAACCCCGCCAATGTCCTCTCACGATGGCTCCAGCAGCGCGATTTCGGGCTGCTCGAGGACTACTGGGACACCTACCCCGAGAAGGTCGCGGCCATCACCGCCGCCGACGTCCAGCGCGTAGCCCGGAAGTACGTCCCCTACGACAACGTGCAAATCGTCGCCGTGGGAGACGGCGCCAGGATCCGCGAGTTATTGAAGAAACTCGGGCCGGTGCAGTAAGGGGGGCGCGCCTAAAAGACCCCGTGGGATTCACGTCCCGGGCGCCGGCGAGCACTGACCGACTGACAAAGAGATCAGTGACGAAGGATAATGGAATTGTCACCCCTTCATGGCCTATGACGACATCGAGTGAGAGCGCGGACGCGGACGCGTGGAGGGAACCCGCTCCGCCCTCCAGCGCGCTGCGCTGGTTGTTCCTCTGGGTTTCCGTCTTGCTGCTGGCGCTCCTCGTTGTGTCCGGCGCGTTGGCGGCCCGCTTTCTCTCGGCCATGCGCACGCAAGAGCTGGCGGCTACCCGCGCGCTGGCGGAGCGCACGCGCACGCTTTCCGGCCTGTGGCTTTCCCTGCAGAGCTATGACCAGGCCGTGCAGCAATTCGTCGCGCAGACGGCCGCCGACCGGGACGTGGAGGCTCGCCGCCGCCTGGACCAACTCACCCTGGCGATCGCCGCCGATTTCGACCGCTATCCCAGCGCCCGGGACTCCCAGGAAGACGCGCTCCTGAACGGCTTGCGCGGAGTCTTTTTCCAACAGCGGACTCTCTATATCACGGTCCTCTCGGCGAGGCCCGAAGAACGCCGGCGCCGCGCGGAAAGCATGCTTGCCGAACAGCTTGTGCCCGTCCAAAAGCAGATCTTGGACTGGTCCGGGAAGCTCCAGGCGTGGAACGGAGAGCGGCTGGAATACGCCGATAGCTCACTGGTGACCGGGTTTGCCAACCTGCAAGGCAGCTTATCCCGGGTACTCGCCATCGGATTCGCCAGCGGTCTGCTGCTGGTGTTGGGCAGCATGGCGTACATCGCGCGGCTCGACCGGCAGACTCGCGCCCGCTACGTCGAACTCGCTCGAAGCCGGCACGCTCTGCGGGAACTCTCGGCGCGCCTGGTGGACGCGCAGGAGACCGAGCGCCGCGCCATCTCTCGCGAGCTGCACGACGAAGTCGGCCAAGCGCTCGGGGCCCTTCTGGTGGATATCGGCCGGCTCTCGACCACGCTCTCCGAAGACCACCCCGAAGTGAGGGCGCAACTGGACAACCTGAAGTCGGTGGCCGAGCAAACCTTTCAATCCGTCAGAAATATCGCGCTCCTGCTGCGGCCTTCCATGCTGGACGACCTTGGCTTGGCGGCGGCCCTCGAATGGCAAGGGAGGGAAGTGTCCCGGCGCAGCCAGTTGGAAGTCTCGGTGGAATCGGAAAGCGTTCCCGAAGATCTGCCCGACGAATACAAGATTACGGTCTACCGGCTCGTCCAGGAAGCCCTCAACAACGCCGTGCGGCATTCCGGCGCCAGGAACGCGAAAGTTGAGGCGCGGAGAGAAGCAAACTCCATCCTGGTGCGGGTTATCGACGATGGCCGCGGCTTCGATGCGGTTCGGTCGCGCGGTATGGGAATCCTGGGAATGGAGGAGCGCGTGAAACGGCTGGGCGGAACGTTGCGGGTGGAATCGCAGCCGGGAAAGGGCGCCACCGTGACGGCGGAACTCCCCATTCCCGGCGGGGGCCGCGCATGAAGAAAACCAGCGTCCTGCTGGCCGACGACCACACCCTGATTCGCGCGGGCCTGCGCCTGGTGGTGGATGCCCAGCCCGACCTCACGGTGGTCGGAGAAGCCAGCGACGGGCGGGAAGCCGTAGCCATGGCCGGAAACCTGAAGCCGGACGTGGTGGTGATGGATATCGGCATGCCCAACTTGAATGGCATCGAAGCCTGCCGCCAGATTCGCGCGGCGCAACCGGACGCGCAGGTCGTCATGCTGAGTATGCACTCCGACGAAGGGTACGTGCTGCGGGCCCTGAAAGCGGGCGCCAAAGCCTACCTGCTCAAGGACTCAGCCGAAGCCGACCTGGCGCGCGCCATTCGAGCCGCCGCCGCCGGAAAGTCGTTCTTTAGTCCGGCGGTCGGCCAGGTGCTGCTCCAGGATTACGTGCGCAGGCTGGAGCGCACCGGCGCCGAAGACTCCTACGACCTGCTTTCGCCCCGCGAGCGCGAGATCCTGCAACTGGTGGCCGAGTTCAAATCGAGCAAGGAAATCGCCAATCTGCTCAACCTGAG
>PLGA01000537.1 GCA_003139735.1 Bryobacterales bacterium
CGGCTGCGCAGGAGGTCCCACGGTTCCACTCGAAGCAGGCGGTGGCGTAGCAGACGCGCCTCGACGTCGGCCCCCAGGTCCGTCAACTCCAGCGGCGTTACCAGCACGAACCAGTTGGAACCGCGTACGGCAAGTTGTTCCCTGGCCGCGAGCACGGAATCGCACTGCGTCACGGGCACCCGTACGCTGTCGAGCGTAACCTCAGCTGGGCCCTGCCAGCGCGTTTCGCTATGTACGCCGATAGCGGCCGGGGCAGAACCCTTGTCACGAGCAGCCCTCCAACGCGGAGCAATGAGCGAAAGCAAGCTGGCTTCCGTCATTCGGTTTCCTCGCGGACGATTTCCCAACTCAGGCGCAGCTCCGATCCCTCGTCCAGGCTACTCTCGATCTCCTGGAGCACGGCCTTGCAGTCCGCCATGCCTTTGGTCGTCTTCGAGCCTTGCGAAACCACTTTGCGATGCTTGGGCGTGGGCGTCGGCGGGATCGGCGGCAACTCGATCGGCGGCACTGGAGTGACTGGCGGCGTCGGAGGCACAGTCTCGGGCGGCGGCTGCGGCAGACGCACTACGATCAGCTCGGTGGCCCGGACCTGCAAATTCGGCAACACCGCAGCGAGCGAAATCACATATTCGTCGGCGCACAGGGCCTCGTGCAGCTTCTCGATCAGACCCCGCGCGGCGGTAGCGCGAGGCTCGTCCGCGATCTGGCACAGGCCTTCGAACATCAGCAGGTTCAGGTTCTGAAGCGCGCCCAGCATGCTCGACGCCTGCTTCAGGCTCTTGCCCATGGCGTTTTCCGAAGTCGCCGTCGCCATAGTCTGAAGCGTTCGCACCACCAGAATCGGTTTCTGGGGGGCTTCGAGAGCGGCCATCGCCGCCCGCACAGATAGCGCCGTCTGGTGTCGCGGCGGATTGGATTCCATCAGGCCGCAGGTGCGCAGCACGGTTGCTAACTTGGCCAGATAATTATCCGAGGGTTCGCGATACTCCAACGCCACCTTGCGAACCTCCTGCGCCAGCCGCGCCATATTCTGCGCGCTGGCGAGCGGCAGGCCAGTCACGCCGAACACCTTGCCGGCGCGGTCCACGGCCTTGGCCCACATTTCCTGCGAAGGCAGTTCCTGCTTTTCGACAAGCGTTTCATCCCGCAGCGGCGTGGAACCCGGGTCCAGCGCGATCCCCTGCAAGATCAGCAGCCGGTTGGACTGAAGCACGTAGGTGTTGATAATCAGGTTCTGCAACGAAACCGGCAGGCCCTTGGGACGTGGCTGGTCGATCCAGCGCCTCAGATCGCGCACCGTGACCGGCCCCTGATGCTGCACCTCGCAGCGGTCGAAATGGTCCATCCACGTGCGTTCCACCAGCAGCCACTGGTCGCCCACGTGCGCCAGTTCCAAGGGTTCCAGCAAAGGCCGCAGCAGCTTGCGCGTGTCCTTATTGATCAGCACCCGCAATTCCGGCGCAGCCAGCGCGTTGCGGATCTCTTCCAGCGCGCGCTTCACCAACGTGTCAGTGATCTTGACCTCGTCCTCCCGAAAGTCGGGATGCGCCGGGAATTCGTGATCGAGCGCCTGCGCCAGAATCCCGTTCAGAGCGTCGGCCAGCGTGGCCGCCACGGGCGGGCGCAACGGCAGTGAACCCTCCAGGCACTGGAACTGTTGCGCCGGTTCCAACTCATACGCCGGGTCGAGCANNGCCTCGGCCCGCTCCACGGAAGAAAGGTTCGGGCTGTACTCCTTGAGCCGCTGATCGTTGGCTAGAAGGAAATCGAGGATGGTCAGCTTGCCCACCGAACGCTGGGTATCCAGGCTGAAGAAAGAGGGCAGCCAAACCAGCGTGCGCGCCCCCTGTCTCGCGTGCCTCGCCTTGAACTCGGCCAGCCGCTCCAGATCGTCCTGGGGGGTGTGACCGTCCCGATCAAACGGAAAGTCGATCACCACCAGCCATGGATCGCCGCTCGGCTGGAGCTTCGCATCGTCCGTTTCCCAAACGTTACCGAAACGCAGTTCGGCCGCGCGCGCCGTGGCCTTCCACTTGAACGAATATTCGCAGTAGACCCCGCCTTCNNACGCCCTCGCCCTTGATCCGGATCTCTCCCACCTTGGACGACCAGTCTTGCAGCCGCTTCCACACGGAGTTCGCCTCCGTGCCCGGAATCGAGACCTTGATGCTGCCGTGGTTCAGCGCCGCAAGCTTCCGCGGCGTGAGCGTCTTGAGCGTATCCAACTCCGGCGTGAGCGCGGCCAGCGCCAGCGTGCCGATGATGCGCTCGTTCTCTTTCAGCCGGCGACCGCGCGCCTCGACGCCGACCGTGGCCGCGTCCTCCTCCGCCAGCGGCCGCAGCTTTTGCTCCCACAGCTTGCGGGCCGCGTCGAAGCGCTGCTTCATTTCGGCGCTGAACGCATCGTGGCCTTCCAGCATGACACCGAACAGGTCGCCCACCGGCATGATTTCGCCCAGGTGCAGCGTATCGCGCTGGTCTACCAGCAACTGGACCATGATCTTGAGCGCCGTGCGCTCGCGCTGCAACGCCGCGGAGACGCCCACCAGCGTTTTCACCAGCGCGGGCGAAAACGGGTAGACCTGCCGGAACTGCTCCAGGTCGCCCTCCTGCGTCAGCAGGATCTCCTTGACGGATTCCTTGATCTTTTTAACGGACTCGAACGATTGCCGGATCAGCTCGGCCGACGCGCTGTCCTTCGGCACCAGCAGCCGCTTCTCGGCAATAGTGGGCAAGTTGCGGTCTTCCAGGCGGATCTGATCGAAGCGGGCTTCGAAGTAGTTCAGGGCGTCCTCGAAGTTCTTCACCTCGCTGCCCACGGCCTGCTCGCCCAGCACGGTGCGCAGATCCCGCTGCCGGGCAACGAAGCTAACAATGGGCACCGGACGCTCCGCCACGCTGGATTCCACCAGGTTGACCAGCTTCGGCGCCTCTCGTGTGACGAAATCCACGCTGGCGGCGCGCGACGCCAGCCACAGGATCAGCTCGTCCAGGAATAGAATGACCGCGTCGTACCCCAGCGACTTGGCGTGCCGGCTCATAATCGAAAGCCCTTCGCCCAGGCTGACGAAATCCGCCGTGTGCCGCGCGGTCGTGAGCACCGTGGCCGCCAGGTCGCTCACCAGTTGAACGCGGTCCGGTTCGGCTGGGCCGGCTTCGCAGGCGGCTTCGAAGCGGGCGCTATCCCATGTCGAGGCGATCTGGCCCCAACCAGCGCCGGGGCCTGTGGTCCGGTTCAAGGCGGCGAAGAACGCGGCTTCTCCGAACTGCTGCCGTAGCCCGCGGGCGTTCTCGATCATGCTGTCCGAGCGGTAAAGGCCAGCGGGAGGCTGTTCCGGGCGCAGTCGCCGGACATAGTCCACATATCCGCCCAGCAGGCACTGCTCTACGCTCTCCGCATCCATCAGGTAGTACGGGATCAGCAGGAAGCGCCGGCCCTGGGCCCACGTCCCCATCCGCTGCACCACCTCGGCCAACTCCGGCACGCTGCGCGCCTGAGTGTTGCCGTTCAGCAGCAGGTAGAGCATGGCCATGAAATGGCTCTTGCCCGCGCCGAAGCTGCCGTGCAGGTACGTGGCCACGCTCTGCCGCCGCTCCACGGCGCCGCGGATCAGCGTGAGGGCCTTGTCGAAACACACCGCCAGTTGCGGCGTGACGACGTACTGCTGGATGGTGGCAGCCGGGTCCGACACGCCCTCGCTAAGCTTGAGGACGTAATCCGTAGGGTTGACCCGCTCCGGCAACTGGAACAATTGTCCGATGGTGGGTGTTGGGCTTGCTGATGCCATTCCGATACCTTATCCTCGACGCCTTCCCGCGCGCGCGGTTCGCGCCGGCGTCCATTTCTGCAAAGAATCCACGGTGATTCCCAATTCCTGGCACTCAGCTTCCAGGAAGGATGCGAAGCTATTGCCCATGCGGTCGCCCGTCGCCGGGTCCGGCTCGTTATGCCAGTGTTTGAGCCAGGGCATGATGTCGAGCAGCCCGGCCAGCGCCGGTTTCAGGCGATCCACGGACAAACCTTCCTGCTCTTTCACGTGTTGGTAATATGCGGTGAGTGCCTGCGCCTGCTTCAGGTGGTCCCATCCGGCCCAACCAATCACGGGGCTGGAATCGGAGGTCCCTTCGAGCCCGGAATACAGGATGAATCGCTCCTTAGGAACGTCCAGGCTGCCGCGCAGGCTCCACCAGGTAGCATCCTGGAAATCGGCGGACCGGTATTTTGGCGGGACGGGGATTTCGACCTTCTCCCCGGCGTCTTCGCGCCGCTGCAACTCCCACGTCTTCTCCCACTCCCGGTGCTTTTCAAGGCCCGAGGGCTTGTACCGCAGCACGGGTAGGAACGGGACAGCTTGCTTCAGGGCGAGACGCTTGACCAGCACGGTGATATCGTAATCCGGACGCCCTTCCGCCAGTTCAGCGACTTGCGCGAACTCAGGATCGCGGCGCAACAGGTCCGCGAGGCGTGAGCAGCTTTTAAGTTCCGGGTCCGCCCACAGCGCGGCCGATTCCGTGCGGTCCAACAGCCAGTTCTCTAGGGCTTTCCGTTCGAGATCCTCCCACTTCGGCAGGTTCCAGCGGCGCTTGTATTCCGGTTGCTCGATGAGCGCTATGTCGTGGTTGGTGGCGATGATCTCGAGGCGCCGCTCGACGGCGCGGCGATACCGTTCCGGCCAGTGCGAAGGCAGCTCGGTGATGGGCGTGGACCCGTGCCGCTCGAACCAGGCGGTTTCGAGTTCGCCCGCGGCCATCTGCCGCGCCATGACGATCTCAAAAGGGCGCTCGCCGAGTTTCAGCGGAGGGACTTCTTCGGGCGGGAGCGACAAGTCTGCATTGAGGAGACCATAAAGATGATAGACCTGCCAATCGAGTTCTTCCTGGACGGCGATCATGCGGGCGAGGTGGGCTGCGGCGCAACTGCGGGCCGCCTCCAAGTGCTCCTTCCTTAGATCGTCGGAAGTGACGAGATCCGGGCTCAAAGCGGCTCTGGCGTCGGCCGCACGCTGAATAGCGGAAGCCATCCCGATAGGCCGGATCTTCGGCACGGGAATGCTATTTAGCACCGTCGGACTGAAGACATAAAACTGCTCCCAAGCTTCTGTGCATAGCCCGCCGCCTATGCCGCGCGTTCCCTTGCTGTGGCAAGTCTGGCGTAACCAGAAACAGCCAACCGCGCTGTTCAGAACTCCTAGCAGTCCAATGTAATCGACCTCCGAAGTGGGTCCGGGGAGCTTGATCACCGGTGCAGTGCAGTTGAAGACTCTGCCTCCGCGGTCGAGTACAAAATGAGAATGGGTCGTGATCTCCCCGTATGCAACTGAAAGTTGAGTATCGTACGGAAAAGGCGTGTACTGTTGATATTCCCACCATCCTCGACCTGCATCCGCCATATTGCCCTGAAAAGTGGTGCGCGCGGCCAGGAGCGTACGCCATGGCCACAAAACGCCCAGAAAAGCGGGACTCGTTACGGCTTTCGAGTATGGGAAAAGTACCAGATCGCAGGGTCTCAGTTCCCAGTCGCGGCAGCTTTCACCAACCACAATCTCACGAAGCTCTTCGGGTTCGAGTGCATTGCGCCGATGTCGACAAGCACCTGTGTAGAAAGCCTCTTCTTCCGCAATTCGGACACCACCTCCGACCCGTGGCTGACACGACTCACTCAGTCGTTCCCTGGGTGCATCTTCAAGAAAAGCCTTCAATTCAGCGGCCCCGCCTCCGCCCATGGACCACGGCCAGACTCCGAACGCACGCCTATCGCCATCGCTCACGCTGACCCATTTGCTCGCAGTGCCCGGTAATTCAACCTGGTGTGCTATCGCAGACCAGACAGGAGCGGATGCGGGATCACTTGGCAATGTGATCTCACCCCGCACGCCCCGGACGACTCGCAGATGATCCCCTACCGGGGGTTGATTTCGCGCAACCAGGATTACAGTCGGCGTGCCGTGACCAGGAATATAACATCCGGCACAATCGATGACATAGGTAAGATCCCACCGGGGGATGTAAGTCTCGACAAGGGTTTTGCCGAATGAGCGTTTCATAAACGCACTCGACACTATCAAGCCCTGAAAGCCTGCTTGTTGAGAAGGGTCCGGCAGGGCTGGTCGAGTCAGATTCATAAAGCGCTCGATGAACGGAACACTGAGCTGATATGTGCCTCGGCAAGAGCCGTATCGGGCACGATAGGTCTCGCGGAGGACTGGATCAGATACGTTTATGTACGGCGGGTTCCCCACCACCGCGTGATATTGTTGGCCCAGAATCCGCTCAAGCGCTTTCTCGTCTTCCGTAGCATAATAGTGGCTTCGTGGATCGTGCCCCATCGGGTACTGAATCGAGTGCTCGCGGCCCTGTAGGCGTCCGTGTAGCAACGAATCTCCCGTTGCGAGTTGCAGCGAAAAACTCGGCGCATCCTTCAGGCGCGTGATCCCACACCCCCGGAGCGCCGCAATCAACAACCGGAACTCCGCAATCTCCACCGCGAACGGGTTGAGGTCCACTCCGTAAACCGCATCGAGCGCCCGCTGCGCCAACAAGCGCGGGTTGCCGTCCGGTTCCCGCTCCACCCACTTCGCAAACAGCCGGTCGAACGCCGCCAACAGAAAATGTCCGCTGCCGCAGGTCGGGTCGATGAGGCGGGTCTCCTCCAGGCCGAATACATCGAGCGCCGGGGTGAGCGTCCGGTCGAGAATGAAATCCACCACGAAGCCCGGCGTCTGGCACAGGGCGTAGCGCTTGCGCGCGAACTCGGAAAGGTTTTGGTAGAGATCGCCGAGGAAACGCGTGTTCCACGCCGGGTCCGTGAAGTCGTGTCGCAATTCGCTGGTGGCATCGTCGCGGTCCCGGAAGAAACGTAGAATCGCCATCGCCTGCAAACCTGTCGGACCGAGCGACCAGAGCGGGTTGTGCGCGCGGTCGAACAAGCCGGCCATGCCGGGGAGTTCAGCGGTCCGGGCAAACACATCGAGCAAGTAATCGGCGTCGTTCTTGTGTCGGTTCTGCTGGTACCAGAGTGCCTGGCGGTCGAGCGCCTCGTTCAGGCGATCGCGGCCGTCCGTTTTCGGGCCGGAAAGCCAGACCTCATCGACGAGATCGTTATCCTCCAGGAAGCGCACAAACACCGAGGCCAGCAGCCAGTGGGCGGCGGCTTGAGTCACCGCTTCATCGCGGAACGCGAGCCACGCGCCGGGGGCGGTGCGGCCGGCTTCGGCGGCGGCTTTGTGGCGCGCTTCGAGCGCCTGCTTGAGCGCCGGCTCCTCCTCGACGCGCAAGCGGATGTCGGCTTCCGTGGTGGCCAGCAGCTTCTTGAGACCCTCGCGGAGGGCGGCTTCGTCGATCATCGCGGGCCTCCCTCGTCTTCGGATGTGCTGTGTTCGGTAAGCCACGCCGGCGGGATCTCGGCCGCCTGGTTGGGGCTGGCGGCGGGGACCGGGACGCCATCGATTGTCGGCCGCCCGGTCTGCTGGTCACCCGCTACCAGCACCCACAAGCTGTGCGCGAGGCGGCCATCGGAAAGGCGCGCCAGCAGGCTCATCTCACCGTAGCGGGCCAGCAGGCCGGGGTACGTCAACAGCAGCGGACCGGTCCGCGCGCGCAGCTTTTCCTCCACGGCGGGCAGCGCCTGGCGCAGCAACTGCTGGAGACGGCGCCAGTCCTGGCTTTCTGAGGGTGCGGCGTCGGCGCACAGCACCACGTCCCAATCCGCCCCCAGGCGCTGCGCGCAACCGCGCATGGCGGCGATGATTTCACTATCGAGGTTGAACACGCCCATGGGGAAGCGCCGCCGGAGGATCTCCTCGGCGCGGCGCACGTTCTTCGATGCGGTGAAGAGCGCCAGGTAGGAGGGCGTTTTGTAGGCGGCAGCGAGGGCGCGCTCGAATTCCCGCGCGATTTGCCGCTCGGGCGACAGCTCTTCGGCCGTGCGGAACGGGGGCGGCGTATAGCGCGTGTGCAGGCTGACTGAAGAACTGGAGCCCGGCTTCGGCGCCAGGTAACGCTCTGTGCGCGTGTCCCAGGAGAGCGCCAGCCCGCACTCCCGCACCAGGGCGTCCAGTTCGGGACGGCCGGGAAGCGGCTGCGCGTCGGGGTAACGGTCGCGCACGCGGCGGCGAAGATCCTCCACTGTCAGCCCGTCGAGGCCGGCGAGCGCTGCCTGGGCCAGTTTCAAAGCGCGCGCCGCAGGCATGCCCGTGGGGTACATCTCCTGCCGGGGAGAAAGCGAGACACCACCCACCGCCGCAGCGAGGCGGCGCAGGCGGCTTTCGGAGAGCGATTCCGGGGGCTCCGGCGTGGCGCGCAGTACCTCCAGCGCGCGGGCTGGCGAAGGCATGGGGTCCGCCGCCGCCACCTCCCGCGCCGTCTCCGCGAGCCGCTTGGCGAAGGAGAACAGCGCTTCGGCGATGGCCACCAGGTAGAGACCGTGGGTGCGGCTTTCTTCCCAGCGGGGCTTGTCCATGATGCGCTCGGTTTCGAGCGCCGCCCGGACCACCGCCGCCGCACGCCGGATGCGCAGGTTCGAGTCGGCGGCTTCGGCCCCGCGGGCGGCGAGCAGGTATTCCGCCAATTCGCGCGCCGCGGCAATGCCGCCCTCTGCCTCCAGGAACTGAGCTATCTCGTTGCGGACCTCAGTGAGCGAGCGCGCACGGCGCCAGCGCTCCCGAGCGCTTGTAAGATCCTGACCGATGAGCGCACGGGTCTTGTCGGTGCGGCGGGCGATCTCAGTCTGAGTCGGGAATGAAGGCGTGCCGGTGCTGGCGTCATCGAGTTCGAGCAGCATCATGAGGCGCTGGCGGCGCGCGTGGTCGGGTTTGTAGCGCGCGGTGGGGAGCAACTCCCGAACCAGTTCGTCAATGGTGCGTGCGGCGGCCTCTTCCGCAGGGGCCTCTTCGGACGGCGGAGCCAGCGCCCGCTCCGGCACGGCGCTCTCGGGGAAGCGCGCGCGGAGGAGCCTGAGGAGATCCAGGACCTCCCGGCGGGTCTTGTTGCCCAAGCCTCGAAGCTGGAAAAATGTGGTGGATGGCTGGCGCAGCAGGTTCTCCACCGTGACGATATCCAGCCGGTCGAGCGCGTTGTGGGCGCGGGTGCTGATGGGCAGATCCGAAAGGTTNNCGGCGCGCATGTCGGCGGCGTTGTCGTAGCGGTCCTTGGGATCTCTCCGGAGCGCTTTGCGGAAGAAATCGACCAGGGCCTCGCGCACGGGCGCGTCAATCAGTTCGGCCTCGATGGTGGCTTCGGCGTTCACCAGGTGGGGCGCGCTCTGGCGGTCGCCCCAGTAGGGCAAGGCGCCCGTGGCCATTTCATGCAGCACCATGGCGGCGGCGAAGCGTTCGGCGGCGGTGTCCCAGCGCCGTCCGCGCTCCTTGAGCTGGAGGAAAGGCTCCAGGTAGGGCGGGGTGCCGGCCCGGATCTGGTCGAGCGGGGCGCCGGAGAGTGAGAAGTCGAACAGCTTGAGGCGGAGTTCGTGGTTCTTGCCGTATTCCGCGATGCCGACGTTGTCGGGCTTGAGGTCGCGGTGGGTGACACCCTGCTCCTCCAGAAACTGCAGCGCTTCGAGCAGGTCTTCGCCGAAGCGCTGCAGTAGGTCGAGCGAGAGGCGGCCTTCGCGGGTGAGGCGTTGCGCCAGGGTTTCGACCCCGGCGCGCTCCATCAGGAAGCCGGCCAGGCCGTGGATGGAGAGCGTGTTCTTCTCCGGGGCGACGATGCGCGGGTGGCGCAGGGCGTCGAGCGTGGCGTGCTCGGCTAGGATGCGGTCGTTGTACTCGGGGCGGCGGGC
>PLGA01000020.1 GCA_003139735.1 Bryobacterales bacterium
CGACGTAATTCAGGAAGTGAACCACAGGCCGGTGCGCAACACTTCCGATTTCGAATCCGCCATGCGTAACGCCAAGGACGACGCTCTCCTGCTGGTGAACCGGCAGGGCAGCACAATGTTCTTGGCCGTCTGACGGGTTGCCGGCAAGGCGATTCACCGCCGGGACGGGCCCACCAGGGCGCGTCCCGGCCGCTACTCTGTTTAGAGCCGGCTCAGGAAGTCCTGAATCTGCTTCTTTTCATCGGTTGCGGGATTCAGCGCAAGCGCTTTGTTTGCTTCCTCCCTGGCCTGTGCCTTCTCCAGTTTTTGCGCCATTGCCATCCCCAAGTGGTAGTGGAATGTCGGCCTCCCCGGGTTCTTCGTCACGATGTCGTGCAGAATCGGGAGCGCCTGATCCGGCAGGTTCTTCTTGAGATAGATCCAAGCCAGGGTGTCGGACACTTCGGCCATCGTCGGCAGTAGCCGCTTGGCTTGCTGCGCCATGGTGAGCGCCTGGTCGAGATCGCCATTGTGCTCGGCAAGGCCGAAAGCCAGGTTGTTGAGGACAATCCCGTTGTTGGGATCGATTTTCATGGTGGCTTCGTAAACCTGCCGCGCTTCGGGCCAGCGGTCCGCGGATCCGAGCGTAATAGCCAGATCGGTGAGCACCCTTTCGTCGTTCGGCAGGGTCTTGCGGGCTTCCTGAAGCGCGTTTATGGCCGAGGCGAAATCACCCTTCCGCTGGTAGGTGTCGCCCATTTCCAGGTAAATCAGTCCTTGCGCCGTCGTTCCCTTGGGCGTGCCCGCCAGAACCTGCTGGAACTCGGCGATCGCCATGTCGAAACGCCCCGCGCGCACCCCCACATTGCCAAGCTCCAGGTGAAACTCCATGCGCGCCGGAGCCTTGGCGATTTCCGCCTGCAAAAACTGGACCGCCTTGTCGGTCATGCCCTGCGCCATGTAGGTCTCTTTGACGCCCATCAGACCGCGGGTGTTGGCAGGATTCAGTTCGTAAGAGCGCCGGAAAGCCGCCTCCGCATCCTTGTACTTCTTCTCGCCCAGATCTACAACGCCCATTTGATACGTCGCTTCCGCCGAACTCGGATTCACCTTGAGTATTTGGTCCAACACCTGGCGCGAGTCGCCCCACCTCTGTTGTCCCACCATCGCCGCGGATGCAAGCAGCTTCGCGCTGGCGTTGTTCGGATCGTATTTCAAGATGTCCTGGGTGGACCGAAGCGCCGCGTCGTACTCCTGGCGAGCCACCTGCAACAGCGCCATGCCGAGGCGCGCCGAAATGTAATCCGGGCGCAGCTCGATGGCTCTCGCGAACTGCTGCCTGGCCTGCTCCGCTTCCCCGTGCGCGAAGTAGCCGCGGGCCAGATTAAAGTGCGCCACGGGGTTGTTGGGAGACGCCGTGGCCACCTGCTGCAGTTCGGGCAGGGCCTTGGCGATGTCGCCTCGTTCCAGCGCGAGAGTCGCCTCCACCCCGCGCGCGTCCGGGTCCTTGGGGTTATCCTTCAAAATCTGTTCGACGTATCCGGCCGCATCCGTGCGCTTACCCTGCTTCATCAGCACCTCGATGATGCGCTTCTGATAGACCGCTTTGTTCTTGCCGTCCTTGCCGATTCCCTCTTTATACTCGCGAATGGCGGAATCGCCGTCTCCCACCCTAAGATAGAAATCGCCCACTTCGAAATACGCCATGGGGAACTCGCCGGCTTTGGACTTGATCTGCTGGAGCACGCCCAGCATGTCGTCGCGGCGGTTCTCCCTTAGGTACTGCTCGGCAAGCGAGATCAGGAAGAGGAACTGTTTGGGATTGTTCTGGTACCCGCTTTTCAGCACCGCCTCGGCATCCGGGCGCTTGTTCTGCGCCCATAGCAGCGTGTAGAGTTCGCGATAGGCTTCCAGGTTGGTCTTATCTTTGGCGATGACGGCGCGAAAACCCTGTTCCGCGGCCGGAAAGTCGAGACTCCGCCAAAGGACGCGGGCCAACTGCATCTCCACGCCTTGGTTGCCAGGCTGTATCGCGTCCGCCTTGTGGTATTCCGCCAAGGCCTTGTCCAGGTCTTGACGAGCGACATCGTTCTGCTTGACCTCCAAGGCCGCAACCGCCTTGGTGTAGTTCAGGTCGCCAACCAGGCGATGGCCGTCGAACGAGTTCGGATCGCGCTTGAGCAAATCGTTGCAGAAGCCCTCGACCTCCGCCATGAGACTATCGTCGTGTTTGACGATGGGGAGAAGGTAGATCTCGGTGAGTTTAACCTCGGCATCCCAGTGTTCCTGTTGACTGGCCGGAATGAGCTCCATAGCCCTCCGCAGTTCCCTTACCGCCCCTCCCCAGTCCTGCGGATTGCTCTTCAGGGCGACCAGCGCCAGTTTGTAATGCGCCAGCCCGTAGCGTGGATCGATCTTGATGGCGTTGCGGTATTGGATGGAAGCTTCCTTGAGCCTCCCCTTATCGAAATACTTGTCTCCACTGTCCAGGTACCGCTTCTTGGCGACGTTCGGATCGCGGCTGCAAGAAACAAAGGCCAGCGCCGCTATGAGCGCCAGCGCAACGGAACGGATCGAAATCATATGCACCTCGGCGGTGGAATCTCCGGGACGGACGGTCGAACTTCGCTAGAGGCACGGCGGCCGAACAAGCGGACGGGCACACCCAGCTTAGGGGTACCCACGCGCTGCGAAGGAGCACCTCTTATAAGGTACCACCAGTCAAGCAATCGGTTCCGTGGTAGCATTGGGGGTGTTCCCCTCCCGCGATTCCGATTGGCAGCCGAACATATCCCTATGCAGACAAAGGAACCGAAGCGAGTCCTGGCGGTCCTCAACGATCTCTTTTTCTCCGTAAAGCTCGCCGACGCGGCCAAGCGCGCCGGTCTCGATTTGGAATTCGTCAAGGATGCCCAGCAAGCCCTGGAGAAAGCCCAACAGAAGCCGGCGATCATCATTCTGGACCTGAACTTCGAGGCCGCCGGCCCGTTAGCCTTGATTTCCGCGCTCAAGGCCGGCGCCGCGACCAAGGGCATCAGCTTGATCGGCTATGTGTCGCACGTGCAGGGCGAGTTGAAGCAACAGGCTCACGATGCCGGCTGCGACATGGTCTTGGCGCGGTCGGCGTTTTCACAGAGCATCCCCCAGATTTTCAAGCGCCATTCGGGGGTCTGACTCCCGCCGGCGCGCCCTTCAAATCGAATGATCCGCCGGCGCGTCCTCCCCGCGCCAGATGCGCCGGGAGGTCCAGTCCTCGGCGGCGCCGCTCCAGAACGTATCCGCCGGCGCGAGACCCAGAGGCAGCAGAGCCGTTGCGCAGAGATACAGGCTCCCGGTCGAAATGTAGCTTTCGCCCAGGTGGGGCTGGTGGCCGCAACAGCCCACCGTCAGCCACCCGGCGCCATCGAACGTTCCAGGCGCGTCCAGGGTCCTCCGCAGCGTCGCGGTCAGAGCCCCGCGGACGCGAGGGGCGCCGATTCCGGCCGGCAACTGGCCGAGCAGCGCCATTTGCGCCAGCAAGTGAAACGCGCCGCAACGGTACGTCACCGAACGTCCCACTACGGGGAAGGCCCCGTCCGGAGCGATCAAGCGCTCCTCAATGGCCGCGTAGCGTCTGGCCCGTTCCAGGGTATCCGGCAGAAAGCTGCTCCAAGCGCGGCTGTGCGGCGCTATATTCCGCAGCACGTCCAGCAACATCGGCTGGATCACGAAGCTGTCATAGTAGTCCCAGTGAAAGTGCGGGCCGTCGCCGTATACGCCATCGCCCAGATACCACTGCTGGTGCTGGCGAATCGCGTAGTCGATGCGCATGCCGTCCCACGTTTCGCCCATGACCGCCAATGCGGCCTCCACCATGGCGGAGAACAATAGCCAATTATTGAATCCGGGCGTGATGGC
This sequence comes from Bryobacterales bacterium, assembly GCA_003139735.1. Lineage (GTDB taxonomy): Bacteria > Acidobacteriota > Terriglobia > Bryobacterales > Bryobacteraceae > BOG-224. Next base: position 3,877 of record PLGA01000020.1, read on the forward strand.
GCGGCTGGAAGCCAGCGCCGCGGCCAGATTGCGCTGAACCGGGGCATCCAGTTTCTTCCACAATTCGTTGGGAGCGCGCAACAACCCTTGCGCCAGAAATCCGCAATCCACAAGCGGCTGGCCGCCCTCGTGGAAGTTGAGGTAATCGGGCGAATTGGGGTCCGTGGCCGATCCAATGGCCTGGCGGGCCAGGTTGGCGTACCGTTGCTGGGCAGCGCGCTCGCCGCCCGCCGGAAGGGGAGCCTCCAGCCACGGCGCGATGCCCGCCAGCAACCGGCCCAGCGCCTCCAGGTGCGTGTACCTGCGCCGGTCCGCCACGTTGCCGGTGACGCATTCCACCGGCATATTGCGCCGCAAAGCGCCGGCCGCCAGATTGTTGAGGACCGGGTCGGCCAGCTTGCCCAGCATTCTCAACCAATACTCACGGTCGCCCTCCGCGGCGGATTGCTGCGCCCCCATCGCGCCGCCGGCATCCAGGCCGGCGCCCGCAACCGACTGAAAGAACGCCCTCCGGTGATTCATTTCCACCGTTCAGTGTAGCCCAGAGCCGAGACCGTTCACCGCCGTTAGCGCGCCGGAACCAGCCGTATGGCCGCTCCGCCTCCCGGGGCCAGCTTCAGCTTGAGCACGGTCGTGGAGGTTACGCTGCGTTTCTCAAGGACGCTGTCCTTCGCCTGGGTGGCGGCGTTGGGGCCGTCGGCGTAGATCTCGGCGTTGTAGGAACCGGCGCCCAGGAAGCGCAACGGCAGATCCAGTTCGCGCGGATCCCAATTGGTGATGCTGCCCACGTACCAGTCGCGTCCGCTGCGGCGCGCGATGGTGATGAATCGCGCGGGGCGGCCATCGATCACGCGCGTCTCATCCCAGGTAGTCGGAACCTCCTTGAGAAATTCCAGCTCCTTCTGTCCGTCGTAAGCGCCCGGGTAATCCGCCACCATCTGGAACGGGCTCTCGAACACCACAAAGAGCGCCGTCTGGTGCGCGCGAGTGCCCATGACCATCGGATTCGAGTTGCGCGCCACGAATTCGTCCTTGGTCGCGTTCTCGAAACCGCCGGGGGTGTAATCCATCGGTCCCGCCAGCATGCGCGTAAAAGGCAGCGTCGTATTATGCACCGGCGTCTCTCTGGCGCTCCACTTGTTGTACTCCGCGCCCATCACGCCCTCGCGCGTCAAAACGTTGGGGTAAGTGCGCCGCAGTCCATCCGGTTTGAAGGCGCCGTGGTAGTCCAGCAACAGGTGGTGGTCGGCCCCCTTCCTGGCGATCTGCTGGTACCAGTTCGCCATCCACTGGTCCGCCCGGTCCATGAAATCGATCTTCACGCCGGCGATGCCCCACTTCTCGAATAACGCGAACGCTTCGTCGGCCTGCCGGTCGAAGTCCGACCAGTTGGCCCAGAGCCACAGCCGGACGTTCTTGGTTTTCGCATAAGCCAGCAGCGCCGGCATGTCGATATTGGCGCTGGTCTTGGTGAGGTCCGCTCCGCTGCCGTTCGCCCCTCTTCCGCCGCCTGCCATGCGTCCGGCCCATCCCGCGTCGATCAGCATGTAGGGGAAGCCGTTGCGCGAGGAGAAGTCGATGTAGTACTTCATCGTGTCGGTGTTCATGCCCGGCCGGAAGGAGACGCCCTTGGCAAGGCTGCCCGACCACCAGTCCCAGGAGGTCTTGCCGGGCTTGATCCACGAGGTATCCGCGATGGCCGATGGCGGATTCAAGTTGACCACCATATTGGATTCCACCAGCCGCCCGGGATCGTCGGCGATCATCAGTACGCGCCAGGGCGAGTTGGCCGGCGCCTGCCTCACGACGGAAATCATGGACGGCTCCGTCTTGGGGTCGATCGGCCAGGGGATGTGCGGCGCGTTGCGGTCCTCTACACGCGGCGCGAGGCGGGCCGTCAGGATGCCCGCCGCCGACGTGTGGACGAAGAGACCCGCCCAATCGTCGATGTCCGCTTCCGTCAATCCGACCCACGCGACGCCCGGCACTTCCACCAGAAGCGGCAGCGCGATGAGATACTCCGTGTGCAGGGCGCTCACGGTCAATTCGTGATAATCGTCCTCGCTGCTGGTCTGGAAATCGCGCAGAATCAGCGGCCACGTGGTGGCATCCTTATCGAAGCGAAACGTCGTGGCTTCGTTGGATATGCGCAACTCCTGCGCGGAGGGTTGCGCCGGCGCGTCGTAACGGAACGCCACGCCATCGTCGAAAGCGCGGGCTTCGATGGCCAGGCGCCGTCCTCCCGCTGCCGTCTCCACGGTCTGCACGGTGACCGCATTGTAGTGATCCCGAATTGGATTCGCCTTCCCCGCGACCGGGTTCCAGGTCTGGTCCTGGCTGGACGGCTGCGAGGATACGATATGGACCGCCGCGCCGAGAACCGAATTGCCTTCCATCTCGAGCCCCAGGTTGGACCAGTCGAGCACCGTCTTTCCGCGGAACGTCACGCGGTACGCCAGTTGGCCGCCGGCTTCCTGAACCGCCTGTCCACGAACCGTGGCGATGTCGATTTCCAGATCGCCATTGGGCGACTTGAGCGCTACCTGCCCTGTCTGCGCCGCGGCCGTAGCCACCAGCAGCGCCGCCGTCAACAGCGCAAACCTGCTCGAAGTCATGGTGATCCTCCTATTCCGGATTTCCTACCCCGAACATGGTAACTCCACGGTCTCTAATGGGCTGTCGAAAAGGCGCATGACCGGCCGATTTTGGGCATTTTGCCCAAAAATTAAAGGAGGGCGCCATTTAGAATCAGCGCGTTACGGTTTCGGATTTGGGCATTTGCCCAAAATCGCATCCGAAGCGAACGTTTTTCGGCGGTCTCTAAGAGCGCGAAGCGATTTTGTCCACGGCCTTGGCGAGCTTTTCGAACTCCATGTGAGCCGCGGATCCCGGCGCGTACTCGCGCACCGTCAGGCCTTCCGCCACCGCTTCCGCCACCGCGACGCGCTGCCCGACAGGCGGCAGCACCTTCCTGCCCATGTCCTTCAGCGAAGAGTGCAGGCTCCGTCCCAGGTTCGTATTCATGAGGACCTTGGACGGAACAAAGCGGATGCGCGGCCTTTTCGTCCGCCGGGCGGCGCGCGCCTTCAGGGCCTGCGCCAGCGCCTCCTTGAGCGCCAGCAGATCGAGAGGCGACGGGCCGCACGGCAGCAGAAGCAGGTCGGCCACCAACGCAGCCTGGTAGGCCATGGCGGGCGTTCCGGGAGGCGTATCGATCAGCACGATGTCGGCCTCCTTTTGCGCTTTGCGCGCCCTGGCCGGCAGCGTTTCGGCGCCGCCGTCCATCTTCTCGACGCAACCCGCAAGCATTCCGTGGCCCTGCGCCGCCCATGCCGCCAGGCTATGCTGCGGGTCGGCGTCCAGAGCGGCCACCGTCCGTCCCATGGCGGCGAATTCCGCGGCCAGGTTGCCTACAATGGTCGATTTCCCGATGCCGCCCTTCCGTCCGGCTACCGCGATGATGGCCATAGAACGTACTATAGACCATTGTGGGGCAGGCGCTTCCGCCTGCCAATTGATTTTTTAGAGCTTCCGCCGGCGTTTCCCGCTCATCCCCGGCGCTTGGCGATATCCCGGTGATTCACCTTGGCTTTAAACCCGGCCTCCGCCAGGTTCTTGCGGATCTGGTCCGCGATCATCACGGAGCGGTGTTGGCCGCCGGTGCACCCGAAGGCGATCGTCAGGTAGCTCTTGCCCTCGCGAATATAGTGCGGCAGCAGGTAGACAAGCAGCTCGGAGATGCGCCCGACAAATTCGACCGTCTGCGGGAACGACCGTATGTACCGCGCCACGTTCGGGTTCCTGCCCGTCAGATTCTTGAAGCGGGGAATGTAGTTGGGGTTGGGCAGGAAGCGGACGTCGAAGACCAGGTCGCTGTCCGGCGGCACTCCGTTGCGGTAGCCGAAGCTGGTCACGTAGATCAGGATCTTCGATTCGTCGCGCTGGCCGCGGAACCGCTCGCCAATGAACTCCCTCAGTTCGTGGACCGTGAACTTCGACGTGTTGATAATCAGATCCGCCATGGCGCGGATCGGCGCGAGCTGGAGCTTCTCGGCGCGAATGTTCCTGACGATCGACCGTCCCGCGCCGAGCGGGTGCGGTCTCCGCGTTTCGCTGAATCGCCGCACCAGCGCGCTCTCGTCGGCCTCCAGGAAGATCAGCTTCGCGTCCACCGATTTCCTTATGGCCGCCAGAACCCGTGGGAAGCGCTTCAGCCCTTCCCCTTCACGGATATCCACCACCAGGGCGGCGGCTTGAATGCTGGTGTTGTCGCGCGTCAGTTCGGCGAACTTGGGGATCAGGTCCACCGGCAGGTTGTCCACCGAATAGAACCCCAGGTCTTCGAGCGATCTGAGAACGGACCCCTTGCCCGACCCGCTCAACCCGGTGATGACCACCACCTCCGGCCGCCGGTCCGCTTTGCGCTCGGCGACGGCCCCGCCGGTGACGGCGGGATCCTCTTGCGCTCTTCCGGCTGGCGCCTTTGGCGGCATATGCGGAGCGCTACCCTTCGACCAGGTCGAAGTTCCCGTCGGGACGGCGGACCAGTACCTGGACCCGGTCGGTTTCGGAATCCCGGTAGACCACGTAGTCGTGCTTCTTTTCCATTTCCAGAACAGCCTCCTCCAGCGTCATCGGCTTGCGCTTCTTGTGATGGCCGACGTGAAAGACGCGCCGTTCTGGTGTGGTTTCCTCCTCAGCCTCCACCTCCACCTCAGGCGCGGGGGCTTCAATCTCCGCTTCCGAGGCGCTCTTGCGCGGCGTGCGTCTGTTGTCGCGCCACTTGGTGCGCGCCTTCACAGCCTGCTTTTCCAGCTTCTCCGCGGCGGAGTGGATGGCCATAAACAGGTCTGTGCTGGAGCCCTCGCCCGCCAGTTGATGGCCATAATAATTCACCGTGGCTTCGGCTTGATGCAAATGCCGCTCGATCGACAAGATAACGTGAGCCTCCACTTCGCGCCTCCCATCGAGAAGCTTGCCGATCTTGGCGAACCGCGCTTCCAACTTCTTCAACTCAGCCGGCTTCAGTTCCACCTGCCTGCCTGTGTAGGTGATCTTCATGCACTCTCCCCGGTTCCGCTCATCCCGCCGGAACGTCCCACTTCCTTTATAGCTCTTTTTGGTAACATCGCCGACAGCGCAGCAAAGGCCGGCTTCCTTTGGCAGGTTAATTTGCCAGTGCGCGGCCGCGCACGGACTAACTGAAGCAGCACGCTTCCCGGACGGCGTTCCACCGGAATTCCACCGCGTTTACAGCAGTTCCTCGAGTTCGCCGGCGCTCAGTTGACAATCGCGAAGGATCTTGTGCAGCAGGCCGGGGCCGATGGTTTCTCCCGAGTGCGCTGGCACAACCGTGCTTCGGCCATCCTCGTGACGAAGGAAGTGATGGCTGCCTTTGACGCGAAGAACAGAGAAGCCTCCCCTCCCAAGCGCCACAATCAAGTCAGGACCGGTGACGCGCGGAATCCGGCTCATGCCGCGATCGTTATGCGCTGGATGCCAACGAACTCCAGCGTGGGTTCGGGCGCGCCCGCGACTTCCAAACACAACTCGATCGCTTCGCGGATGCGTTGCGTTACCTCGTCGAGAGACCGCGCTTGGGTGTGGCACGCGGGGATCTGCGGCACGGACGCAACATAGTAGCCTTCTTCGTCGCGCTCAATGACTACATCGAATTGACGTGGCATCGAATGTGTCCTTCCTTCCATTGTAGATGGCCTGTGAATCCATTGCTGCCCCCCGCTCCAGGCTCATCTTGCATGAGACAAGAGGGTGAACGACGTGGAAGTGGGAACTTGGCGCCTGGCTTTGTATCAGGGCACCGGCT
>PLGA01000358.1 GCA_003139735.1 Bryobacterales bacterium
ATCATGGATGTCCCCGGTTTAAATGCGGTGAACGTCCCGTCTGTCCCCGGTTTAAAAATCCCGGTTTAAAAATCCCGGTTTAAAAATCTACGGCAACAACCTCGTGATCGAGGATGGACGGGACCACCAGACTGAGCGAACCGTTGGCTTCCCGCACGCGGGGGGACTGACCGCTGGCTAAGAGCTGCACCTTCCTGGCTCTCTGGCCTTCCGGCAGGCGGAGGGTCACTTGCTGCGGTGGAGTGGGAACGAACTCCCGAATGGGGCCTTTCATCATCATCGGATTCGTCAGGTTGACCAGGTGCACGGTCATGGACGACTTCTGGCGCCACACGGTGACATCGAGCAGGCCCGGTCCGGTCACTACCACCGGGCGCGGCTCGTTGGAGGCCCAGTCCACAACATTACGCAATAGCTTGCCGTGGTCCACCGCCAGGACTTCCCAGAAGGTGCGGTCGATGTCCCAGGGAAAGTAGACCACGCGGCCCTTGCCCGCTTCGCGCACGTAGACCTCGGGAATGTCGGTCTTGGGAACGCGGGGATACACTTCCTCCATGGGCAGGTCGGGATAGGACGGAATCAGGGTCAGGGGCGAATTTGGCGGGGCGTCGTGCGGCCGCGTGGCGACTCGCGATACGCCGTTGATGATGCGGTCGGCATCCTCCAGTCCGGCCAGAATTGGATGGCGCTTCCCGGTTGCACGGTCGGATTCGAGGAGGAGATACGAGTTCGACATGCGGGTGTCGATTCCGCCAGCCGGGCCGCCACTTGCGGCGGCGTCGAAGGACGCGCCAAAAAGGTCCGCGAGGCCGAAATCCGCGCGGCGCTCGCCCCATTCGTCGTAGAGGGAGGTCTCATGGGTGGCGACCACGCTGCCGCCGCGGGCGACGTAATCGCGAATCTGGGTGCACTGCGCGGTGGAAAGTGCGGCGATATTGGGAAAGATCAATACCTTGAACTGGCCGATGTGGGGGGCGTCGAGCAAGCGGTCGTGAACCATCTCGAACGGAATGCGGGCTTCGATGAGCGCCTGGTACCAGCCGAGGGCGTGGTCTTCCACCTTGGCGCGGGCCTGGGCGGCGCCGTAGTAAGTGGCGGTCTGCTGGGAGTAAACGATGGCGACGCGCGCCAGGGGCGCTTCATTGCGGAGATATCGCTCGTTGCGGTAGAGCCAGTTGTAAAGGTCCTCCACCACGGGGAGCCAGCGGCGGTCGCGGATTGTGCCGGAGAATTTGGTGAACCAGGGACGGAGGCCGTTGGCGATCCCATCGAGCGCCCATAAACGGACCTCCGGCCCGCTCTGGACGGAGTCTTTCCAGCGGTAGGCCTCCTCTTCTCCGACGCTGAAGATGCCGCCGATGGGCTTCGCGCCCATGGCGGCGCGGTACTCCTTGGCGTTCTTCCCGTTCGACCATGAAGGCGCCAGACCGCTGCGGGCCTGGCGGTCGGCAAAGAGGATGGGCGCCAGCTCGCCGACCTTTTCCATGTCGAGATCGCTCAACGCTCCGCCGCCGGTGTTGGGAATGTAGCGGGCGGCGGGGTTGATCTTGCGGATCTCGTGATCCCACAGGCGCCAGAGTTCGAACAGGCGCTGCTGCCGCCACTGGTTGTAGGCGCGGCGCGCGGGGTCGCGCGAGTTGCCGCCGCGCGGCAGATCGAGACCGGAAGCGGCGCGGAAGTTTGTCCGGCAGTGCTCGCAGTAGCACATGCCGGAGCCAGACCAGCGGTTACTGAAGACCCCATCCACATGGTAGAGGGAGACGATCTCCTTGGTGACCTCGGTCATGAACTCGAAATTGTAAGGACCGAGGGCGCAAGTCACCCAGAAATCCGGGTCGGCCCAGTGGCGCCGCTTCTGGCCGTTGGCCTCGACGGCGATCCAATCGGGATGCGCGTCGTAGACGTCCTGGTGGGCGGCGTGCGGGTCGGTGCGCGCGATGACTACCATGTTCAGTTTTCGGCACCCGGCCACCAGATCGCCGAATGCGTCCCCGGCGCCGAGCCACTTACTGCGGTAATGCAGCGGGATTTTGGTGGGATAGTACGCCACGCATCCGCCGGCGGAGAGACAGGCGGCATCGGAGTGGGTGCGCTTGAAGTAGTCCAGCCAGAAGGCGAGATCGTACGTGCCCGGATCGTTTTCCACCAGGGTTAACTGGGCCCAGCGCATGGGCCGGTCGAACCATTCGTCCGGCGGCGCGGCGGCCGAAGCCGCGCGCGCGCCAGCCAGCAGGAGCGGAGATCCGGCGATCGCCGAATTCCTCAAGAACTCCCTGCGATTGCAGGGAAGGCCGTTCGTTTCGATCATGATGCCTCCCGTTCTCAGCGCCAATCGCGCATCAGGTAGTATTCGTTGATAGGGCGGTCGTCCGAAAGGGCGGGGATTCCGGGGTTCTGCCGGATCAGATCGTCCAACTGGATCTCCTGGCCCAATACCACGGCAAACTGCTCCGCGGGGGTGTCTTCCGGTCCCCATTCGATGAGGTCGGCTGCAGCGGCGGCGGGCAGACGCGCGGCCAGATCGGCGGCGGTCCTCTGGGGGATGGGCGACTCGCTGGCGAGGAAGTGCCATCCCCACTGCTCAATCGAATGGAAGACGCGGACGTAGGGAAACGATTGCTTCAAGGCCTTCGCGACGGAAGCCTGGACGGTCCCGTCCGCATTGGGAAGCCACTGCGCCAGGATGCCGCCCGCCCGCAAGCGCGGCTTGGCGGCGGCGTAGAACTCCTTCGAATAGAGGAGGCTCGAAGCGGCGGCTTCGACCGGCGGCGGCGGGTCGATGACAATCACGTCGTACTGGTCGCGAGTCCGCTCGAGAAAGAAGCGCCCGTCGTCGATCACGATTCGTGACAGGGGCGATTTGAGCAACCGGTCGCCATCGGCATGGAAGAACGAGAACATGCGCGGGACGCTGGGGGCCAGTTCGACCGCCGTCGAATGGATGCCCCACGACATCGCGGAGCGGTAGGTGGTCCCCATGCCGAAACAGATGACGAGGGCATCCTTGGGAACGCGCGGCAGAAACGCCAGCGGCATATGCGCCATCATCTTGGTGATGGGCGTCAGGCTGGTTATTCCCACGCCATTGACCAACAACTGCCTCTCGTCGCCCCGGCCGCCGGCGACCACGGTGGCGGTGTAGTCGCGCAGGATTCTTCTGGGCGAGTACGCGGTCTCATAGCCGCGGGTGGGGAGCACGCAGGCGAGAACCATGGCGGCGGCCGCACAGGGTTGCCATGCCCGAGCGAACTTCCGTCCGGAAGGCCGAAGGACCAGGCCAGCCGCAATCCAGGGGAGGGCGAAGACGAGCAAAGACCAACGCTCGCCCACCAGGGGGAGCAGGATGAAGCCGGCAAGCAGGGGGCCGGCGACGCATCCGACGACATTAATGGCGTAGCCGCGGCCGGCGCGCGCGGGATCGCCGCGCGAGATGCGATCCAACCACATGGGAGTCAGGAAACCCGCGCCGGCCGAGAACGGCATGACGCCGATGGCCACCCGCAGGAGCGGAAAGAAGGGGATTCGCGGATCGCAGGCAACCAACAGGAGCAACATGGAGAGGCCCAGCAGCGTGAGGTGGGCGCCGGTCCACGAACCGGTTTGGACCTTGCGATCGCGATAGGCCTTGGACCCAATGAACGTGGCCGTAAGATACGTTCCCAGGATGGCGGCGAAGGCATAGACCACCGTTCCAAGAAATGCGGTGAAGAGCCTGACCCACACTACCTCGACTCCCATGGTAGTGAGCCCGGTGCCGAACAACAGCCAAAGATAGGCGCGCGAACCGGACGCCGGGGCCTCCGGCAGAGGATTCCGCGGCGGGGCGGCAGGCCNNCCGCGCCGCTGATATTGGCGAGGTACAGGTAACTGAAGGACCGCGGCGATTCGCGGGGATAGCGCTCCTTGATGGCTTGCATCGCGAACGGAAACGTGGCGCCCATCGCCGCGCACCAGGGCGCCAGGGTCAGCGCCATGAGGATCCCAACCACGGCATAGTAGCCGGCGTTTGAAAGAGGAAAGGCCGCCGCCAGCTTCTCCATGAAGGCTCGCCCCAACGCCAACTCGCGGGGAACCAAGAGAGCGGAGATGCCGATGAGCAGTTCCGCGAGGGCGTAGAGGCGCAGGCCGCGCAGGCCGGGCCGCGCTCCGCGCTCTTCTACATATCGGCCGGCGCGCCAGGATCCGAAACCCAGGCCCAACATGAATACGGAGAGGACGATGGAGACGAAGGCGGTGGCGACGGAGAATTGCGCCATCGCGAGGCGCAGCCAGACCAGCTCATAAAGAATCGCGCAGAATCCAGAAACGAGGAAGAAGGCGAAATAGAAAGGCATGGCGTTTGGAAACCAGAGTATAGCCCACTTCAGCGGGGCGAGGCCGGCGCCGTTTCGATCCGGGCGCGCGGTGACGGTCCCCGGACATCCGGGTGACGACTTGCCTGTGGGAACGCGGAAATCTATTCTGAAGGCTGCGGGACTGGAGGTCAGGCGATGAGGCGGCGATACGCAGTGATTTTCGAGCGGGCTGAGGGCAATTGGGCCGCTTACGTTCCGGATTTGCCGGGCTGCATAACGACGGGCGCGAGCCTGGAGGAGACGGAGTTGAATATGTGCTCCCCGGCTTCAGTTTTCGACTGGCACCGTCTCCACGTGGTCGATGATTATCACATCCAAGGGAACCGCCTTCACCTTTACAAGTTGCAGCCCGAGTTGTTGTTCAATTGCCTTGAACAGCGTAGGGAGGCCGCTCGGGGCGCTCGCAGAATCTGCGGATGAAGTCTCCCCCGGCGGCATGCCAGCACGCAATCGAGGGGCAACAACAACATTCGCACTGTCAAGACGGGCATCAAATTTGAGCGTGAAATCGTATTTCCCAGCCAGCCCGGTCTTGTCCATGACATGGAAACCAGTTTCGCCAGTCGATTCCGCGATAAAGCTGCTGAGGAAAGGAACCGTGACAAAGTCGGCCATGGTATAGTTCTGAAATTTCGCATGCACACCGTTGCTCCCCATACTGATGCCTTGCCCATGACCGGGCGGCAGAACGAGGAAACCGCCGGCATCAAACTTTCCCATGGGTCCAGGCGCAGGGTCGGGGGCATCGGGATCCGTTGATTTCCTGAGTTTTGGTCCGCCAGGCGCGACCACCAGCTCATAACCGGGAAAAACCCTGGTCTCGTGGTGAAGCCTGATCTTGAATCGTTCTACCAGCAGATTCTGGAGCATTAGCTGAAACTGCTGCTTCGTGGTTTCTGGCGGCATTGTCGCGGTGAGGGTGTACAGTTTTCCGGGGTCCATGAGCCACGAAGGGCCGACGATACGGTTTGGCTCGCTGAAATCCCAAGCCTTAGCCAGAGAAACATTAGCGGCAGTTGCGTAAGAGTAACGCGCCCTGGGCCGTTAGTCCCGGGCCCGCCTTCTATAGACGGAACTCGCGGGTTGAAAGTGGCAACGGCGATCTTAAGGGATGCCGCATCGAATGTGGGCTGCGCTGTCGCATTCTGGCTCTGGGCAGCCACCACGAACACGATCATGGTTCCGGCCAGAGCGACTGCTGCTTTCAGGAAACTCATAACGTGAACTCCCGCGCGCATTCTACCACCATGCCGCGCCCGCGTATCACCCTCTCCGAAAAGGACCTGGGTTTTCCTTGCGCGATTCTATATTTCGAGTATAATGGAAATATGGAATCGGGCATGGCGGGGAGGCGGCGGTGAAGAGGACGGAAACCGAACAGCTCGTGCGTTTCGCCGACATGCTGGCCGCCATGGGAACCGAGCCGCGCCTGCGGATTATCCGGCTGCTGCTGAGCGCGCATCCTAATGGAATGGTTGTGGGTGAGATCCAGAGCGAGCTGGGGATTCCGGCATCGACGCTTTCGCACCATCTGGAGAAGCTGAAGAACGAAGACCTGGTGAAGGTGCAGCGGGAAAGCACGTTCCTGCGCTACAGCGCCAATGCGGAGGCGCTGCAGGATCTGCTGACGTTTCTCTACGCCGAGTGTTGCACCAGGAACAAGGCGGTCAAGCCGGAAAACATCGTGCGCATCTGCAAATAAGCGAGGAGCGATCATGGACGTCAAAGAAGCGGTTCGGGAAAAATATGGCGAGGCGGCCCTGCGGGTGACCTCCGGCAAGGGGAACGCGTGTTGCGGGTCGAGTCCGTCAAGCTGCGCATCGGGGGACGACCCGATCACGTCGAACCTGTACGACGAGCTGCAAAAGAGCGAGCTGCCGGAAGCGGCGGTGCTGGCGTCGCTGGGCTGCGGCAATCCGACGGCGCTGGCGGAGCTGAAGCCGGGCGAGGTGGTCCTCGACCTGGGAAGCGGAGGCGGCATCGACGTTCTGCTTTCGGCGCGGCGCGTCGCGCCCGGCGGAAAGGCTTACGGCCTGGACATGACCGATGAGATGCTCGCCCTGGCGCGCCAGAACCAGGCCAAGGCGGGAATCGCGAATGCCGAGTTCCTGAAGGGCGAAATCGAGAGCATTCCGCTGCCCGGCGATTCGGTGGACGTGATTGTCTCCAACTGCGTGATCAACCTGTCGGCGGACAAAGACCGGGTTCTGCGGGAGGCCTTCCGCGTGCTGAAGCCGGGCGGGCGCCTGGCCGTGTCGGACGTGGTGACGCGCGGCGAGATCCATGCGGAGATCCGCAAGAACATGCTGCTGTGGGTGGGCTGCGTGGCCGGCGCTCTCGATGAAAACGACTACCGCGCCAAACTGGCCGCGGCCGGTTTCGAAGCGATCGACATCGAACCGACGCGGATTTACCGCTCGGAAGACGCGCTGTCATTCCTGGCGGACAAGGGCCTGGACGCCGGAGCTATGGGTTCGGAAGTGGATGGCAAATTCATGAGCGCATTTATCCGCGCGAGGAAGCCGGCAGGGAAGGGAACTTGCTGCGGCCCAACGTGCTGCTGTTGATGTCCAGAATCCTGATTCTGTGCACCGGGAATTCCGCACGCAGCCAGATGGCGGAAGGGCTGATGAAGTCCTTCGATCCCGCTCTTGAAGTTCATTCGGCCGGAACGCTGCCGGCGGCGCGGGTGCATTGGGCGGCGGTGGAAGCGATGCGCGAAATCGGCATCGACATCTCGGCCCACTACCCGAAGAACGTAGACCGGTATCTCGGCGAACCGTTCGACTTCGTCATCACGGTCTGCGACCATGCCAACGAGAGTTGCCCGGTGTTCACGGGGCGGGTGCGCCGGCGGGTTCACATCGGATTCGAGGACCCCGCCGGCGCGACGGGGAGCCAGGAGGAAATACTGGCGGCGTTTCGCGAGGTCCGCAGCCAGATGGCGGACCGGTTGCGGGAGTTCTACCGCGAGGAAATCGAGCCCGCCGCGGCTTAGGCGTAGCCGCGCAGTTTCTTGTAATTCGCCAAGCAGCGCTGGGCGGTCTCCAATTCCGAGAACTTGCCGCCCATGCCTTCCTGCTCGATCAGGTAATACTCGACGCCCCCGGTTTTCTCGCCGGCGGCGAAGATTTTGAGCCAGGGCGCATCGCCGTCCCCGAAAAGGACCTGGAAGCCGCGGCCCGCGCCGGCGCCCCATTCCTTGAGATGCATGGAATTGATGCGGCCGGGGTTGGATTCGATCCACGCGACCGGGTCGTGGCCAACCTCGACGCACGTGCCGACATCGAATTGCAGCATCACATCCTTGGGCGTGTTGGCGGCCAGGACGGCCATGGGAAACGTTGTCTCCACCGGCTGGAATTCGGTTTCGTGATTGTGGTAGCCCACGCGGAGGCCCGCCGCTTTGGCCTTCTCCGAGGCCGCGGTCAGGGTGGCGGCGATGGTCTTCCAGCCGTCGACGCCGGTGACGCGGGGAGAACTGGCCATCACGATGTACTTGGTTCCAAGGATGTGGTTGAGTTCGATGGCCTTGGGCAATCCGGCGTTGAGGTTGCCGTAATCGTTGTGAGTCGAATTGCAACGGATGCCGAGATCGTCCATGAGCTTGCGAACATCCTTGGCTTGATCGGCCGTCCACTGATAGTAAGGGGAGAAGAATTCGACCACTTCGTACCCCATTTTGGCGACGGCGGTCACGGTACCCGTGAGATCCTTGGCCATCGTGTCGCGGACCGAGTACAGCTCCAGACCGATGGGGATGCGATTCGCCCGCGGCTGGGCGCGGGTGAGCGGCGCGGCGGCCGTGAACGCAAGGAACGAACGCCGGGAAAGGCGAGGTCTCATGGGACAAACGATAGCACATAGAGGCGGATGGTATTCTGGTCTTACCGCTGTGTTTCGGCCAAACCAGATCCGCCGGGCCGGGATGGTCTCCTTGGGCTGCCTTGTGTTTCTGGGCGTTTTGTATGCCACACAGAAGCCGTGGAGGGAATACCCGGGCCTGGAGTACTCGAATTATCCCATCCCTCCGGACTATCGGGAGGCGACCGAGTGGGCGTTCGCGCGGCTGATGTATCCGCCGGTCAGCGCCTGGCGCGGCGGCTTCAACTTCGCGGGCGACTGGCGCGAGGGCGGCACCAATTGGACCATGGATTACCCCCGCTCCGACCGCCATCTCTCGGCGGCGCTGCGCCGGCTCACCCGCATTCATGTACGCTCCGTGGAACAGCCTCTCAACCTGGACGACGGCGACGTGTACGATTGGCCGTGGCTTTACGGCGTGGAGGTGGGCCACTGGAATCTGACCGACGACCAGGCCAGGACCATGCGCGAGTATCTGCTGCGCGGCGGGTTTTTCATGTGCGACGACTTCCACGGCACGGACGAGTGGGAGGTGTTTGTCGCCAGCATGGAGAAGATTTTTCCGGACCGGCCCATCGTGGAGATTCCCAATGGCGATGCGATCTTCCACACCGTCTACGATTTGGACGACCGCTACCAGGTGCCCGGAGCGCAGTACATGGATACGGGCAAGACGTTCGAGAAGGATGGCCGCGTGCCGCATTGGCGCGCCATCTACGACGACTACGGCCGCATTATGGTCGCCATGTGCTTCAACATGGACCTGGGCGATTCCTGGGAACACGCCGATAACCCTCAATATCCGCAGAGGTTTTCCGCCCTGGGCATACGCATTGGCGTAGACTATTTGGTCTACGCGTTTACGCACTGAGGCGAAACCCATGAACTGGAGCGCGGCGAGCGCGATGGCGCTGGCGTTGGGAGTGATGCTGGGAGCGTTCGGCGCGCACGCACTGCGCGGCCGGCTGGACGCCTACCTGATGAGCGTGTATGAGAAAGCGGTGTTGTATCACTTCATTCACGCGCTGGGGGCGCTGATCGTCTCCCTGATGCCCAGGACCGGCGCGATCACGAAATCCGCGGCCGGATGGGTGTGCGGCCTGCTGCTGGCGGGGGTCGCGATTTTTTGCGGGAGTCTGTATGCGCTGGCGATTACCGGCTATCTAGGGTTGGGCGCGATTACGCCGATCGGCGGGATCGCGTTCATCGCCGGGTGGGCGATGCTGGCGTGGGCTTTCATAAGGAAATAGGAGTAGGCAAATGTCACTGGAGCCGGAAGGGAAGACGGAAATGCTGCGGCACGCCCTGGCCACCCTGGCGTACCGTGGAAAACGCGCGATGGAGGGCGCGCCCGCGGAGTTCGCGACTTTTCCCGGGGCGGTGCGAACCCCCGGCGAGATTCTGGCGCACCTGGGGGATTTGCTGGACTGGGCGCTGCAGCTCGCGAACGGAACGCGGGAGTGGCGGCCATCGGGCGCCGTTGCGTGGGAGCAGGGATCGGCGCGATTCTTCGCCGCGCTGGAGACGCTCGATTCGCGCCTGGCGTCGGGCGAGCCGTTGGGAGCGCCGGCGGAGAGGGTGTTTCAGGGGCCCATCGCGGATGCGCTGACGCATGTGGGACAGATCGCGATGCTCAGGAGGCTGGCGGGATGTCCACAGCACGGCGAGAACTACTACGAAGCGGACATTGCCGTGGGGAGAGTGGGGCGGGAGCAGGCGCCGGCGAAGGTGGCGTTCTAGGCAATAAAAAAGGCCCACCGCGCAACGGGGGCCTTTGGTTTTAATCCGGGCAGCTTCCTACTCTCCCACACACTTGCGCGCGCAGTACCATCGGGGCTGAGAGGCTTAACTGCCGTGTTCGGGATGGGAACGGGTGGGTCCCTCTCGCTAAGGCCGCCCAGAAACTGGATGACAAAGAGCCAAGGGGGGCTCTTTGACTGAATATTGACGGGAACTAAACACGGAAAAACGCGATTTGGCAGCGCCACGTGCATGCGCAGTAAATTTTATGGTCAAGCCGAACGGGCGATTAGTAACGGTAAGCTCAACGCATTACTGCGCTTCCACATCCGTCCTATCAAACTGGTAGTCTTCCAGTGCCCTTCATAGCTTGCGCTTGGGAGATCTCATCTTGGGGAAGGTTTCACGCTTATATGCATTCAGCGTTTATCCTGACCGAACTTCGCTACCCAGCGATGCGGCTGGCGCCACAACTGGATCACAAGAGGTTCGTCCACCCCGGTCCTCTCGTACTAAGGGCAGGCCCCCTCAAATCTCCTCCGCCCACCACAGATAGGGACCGAACTGTCTCGCGACGTTCTGAACCCAGCTCACGTACCCCTTTAATAGGCGAACAGCCTAACCCTTGGAACCTTCTACAGCTCCAGGATGCGATG
>PLGA01000169.1 GCA_003139735.1 Bryobacterales bacterium
ATCTCCGACAGACTCCTAGGGCATTGTGGATCGCGAGATCCCAGCGGTCTTGGCCGCCGTACATCATCTC
This sequence comes from Bryobacterales bacterium, assembly GCA_003139735.1. Lineage (GTDB taxonomy): Bacteria > Acidobacteriota > Terriglobia > Bryobacterales > Bryobacteraceae > BOG-224. The sequence goes on from PLGA01000169.1 coordinate 71, forward strand.
GTCGCCGAAGAACAGTCTTGACGCGAGCAGTTGCAGCCGAAGTACGAATTCTGCGTCGAGATCGCCATCGAAAGCCGGTTTACGGAGTGGTCGGAACGCCAGGCGCGCCGCTTCGGTAAAGATGTTTCCGCTGTTGAGCGGAAACTGGTGGCGACCGCCACGCCTGGACGGGGCGTGAACTTTCATGAGGATCAGCTTCGGCGGCTAAGCGCTTCAGGCGCTCCTTGTGGGCCCTATACGTGTACAATACGTATAGGGCGTGTTATGAAGCGAAAGCTTACCATTACTGTTAGTGAGGCCGTCTATGAGGGCCTTCATCGGATGATCGGCCGACGCCGGATTAGTCAGTTTATCGAGAAACTCGCTCGTCCCCACGTCGTGCCCCAGGACATTGAAGCTTCCTACCGCGACATGGCCGCCGACCAGGTGCGCGAACAAGAGGCGCTGGAGTGGTCCGAAGGCGTAATCGCGGACTCCGTTGTCACGGGTCCCCATGCTGCGCGGTGAGGTCTGGTGGGTCGATTTCGATCCGTCGCTCGGCGGTGAAATCCAGAAAACCCGTCCTGCCGTCATCGTCAGTAATGACGCGTCCAACCGCAACCTCAATCGCGTTCAGGTCGTTCCGATTACCAGTAATATCGTCCGCGTCTACCCGTGTGAAGCCCGAATCGACTTAAACGGCGAGCCATGCAAAGCAATGGCCGACCAGATCGCCACCGTCGGCAAGCAGCGGCTCAAATCCAAGCTGGCGACCTTGTCGCTTGATGACATTCGCTCGGTCGAACGAGCCATCCGCATCCAACTCGGCCTCCACTCCGGGGCGTAATCCGCTTCGACGGCGAACTCTCGGATCTCGGGTAGTCGCTTCTCCGGGATGTGGTGCGGCTGCTGGTTTTGGTTGCCCGCAAGTTTCACTCCGAAGAGGTATTCATGATACAATGAGACTGGTCAATTCGACTGGTTGATTCCATGCGTGAGATTCAAGCCTCGGTAGCCAAAGTTCATCTCCCCCAACTCCTGGACGAAGTGGAGCGGGGCGCAACGCTCATTATCACGCGTCACGGACGCCGCATCGCGCGGATCGTGCCCGAGGTCGACCGGCGGCAGCAGGAGGTCGACAAAGCCCTCGCTGCCATCCGGGAGCTTGGCAAACGCACCGGCAGGATCACCCTCGGAGAGTTGCTGTCGGCCCGCGATGAGGGACGCAAGTCCTGATGGCATTCGTGCTGGATGCATCGATCACGGCATGCTGGGCATTCGACGATGAAGACCACCCCGACGCCAGCTTGGCTTTCGAGCGAATGCGCGCCGAGGACGGCGTCGTACCCTGCCTGTGGTGGTTCGAGGTGCGAAACATCCTGATCGTGAACGAACGCCGGCGGCGGATCACCGAATCCGACACCGCCTCTTTTCTGCGGAATCTTTCGCTGCTTCGAATCCGAGTGGACCGGTCTCCTGACGAAAACGCAGTCCTTCGCCTAGCCCGCACTCACCGGCTGTCCGTATACGATGCCACCTACCTGGAATTGGCTCAGCGGGAAGGCTTACCCCTGGCAACGCTCGATGCCGATCTGCGAAGGGCGGCGCTCCGCGAAGGGGTTGCGCTGGTTTCTCGCGCCGCCGCAGCGCCGGAGGTCTCTCCGGCGGATCCGACGTTTCCGGGGAACTAGGTTTTCAGAGAGGTTGACCAGGCAGGCCGCAAGCACCACAGGGCTCAGCCTGAGATGTCGCGAAGCAGAGAAGATAGTGGAACGGCTTCAGTAGACGGGTCCAGACGATAACGCTCCGTCCCGGGATATACGACAAAGCGATGGGTAGCCTCGACGTCTTCACACGCCAGGTGAAATCCTTTGCCGGGTCGGGGGTTGAGCGACCGCTTGACTTCCACGGCCCACAGCCGCCGTGGCCCGAGATCCAGCAACAAATCAATCTCCGCTCCCGCCGCCGTCCGGTAGAACCAGGCACTTGCGCCAGCCGGGGCGGCCGCGACGAGGTTCTCGATGACGAAGCCTTCCCAGCTCGACCCTGCCACCGGGTGCCCAAGCAGCTGCTCGTGGTCCGTCAGTACTAGCAGGGCGTGGACGAGTCCGCTATCGCGAACAAATACCTTGGGCGACCTGACCAGACGCTTGGCAAGGTTGGCGGTCCAGGGCTGCAGCCGTCTGACCAGCAGCAAATCCACTAGGATGTCGAGGTACCGGGCTATCGTCTGGCCGCTGACGCCCAAGCCGGCGGCTAGGCGAGCGGCATTGAGCAGCTGACCTTGATTGTGGGCCAGCATCCGCCAGAAGCGGTGCAGGGTCTCTGCTGGCACGCGCGGTCCGAGCGCCGGGATATCGCGTTCCAGGTACGTTTGAATGAAGGCGATCCGCCACGTGAAACTGGACATGTCATTCGCTGCCAGATAGCTGTCGGGGAATCCGCCGCGCACCCACAGCCTGTCCGCAGCATCGGCCCCCAACCTCTGGACTTCCGGCAGAACAAAGGGCGTCAGTTCCAGGTAGGCGATGCGCCCCGCCAGACTCTCCGCCGATTGCCGCAGCAAATCCATCGAAGCCGAGCCGAGCAACAGGAACTCGCCTACGCGGATGCCCTTTCGGCGACGCTGGTCGATCACACCGCGCAGCACCTGGAACAGCCCTGGCGCGCGCTGAATCTCATCGAGAATCACCAAGCGGTCTTCGTGCGTCGAGAGATACAATTCGGCATCTGACAATTTCGCACGGTCCGACGGAAGCTCCAGGTCGAGATAGATTGCCCTCTCGGGCAAGGCGTCCGCGAGCGCTTGAGCTAGGGTCGTCTTGCCGGACTGGCGTGGCCCCAGCAGGGCGACCGCCGGAAAGCCGGCCAGCAGTTCCTGGACTCTAGGTTGCGCCGCGCGAGCGATCACCATGTAATTATACCGCATCATGGAAGATTTGCATGGAGAATGGTGGTCGAACTCCGGTCTTGCAAGTAGGGAAGGAAGATCAATCGACGGCGCAGCGGACCCGCCGCTTGTCGACCGATCGCAGATGGTCGATCAGCGCGAAGTGCTGCTTCGCGAGGCCGCTCTGGCCGGGCGCGAGCGTCGGATAAAGAGTCCCTCGCCCGGAGTCCGGTCACCGACGCCACGCATACAAGCGGAAAGTGCGGATCGCCGATGACATCCGGATCGTTCACCACCACGCAGGGCCTCACGCCACGCTGCCCGTGGCCGATCGTGGGGTCCAGTTCCACCACCGTGTCGGCGCCGCGGCCGAGTCTCACTTGCCTCCCTCCACCCAGCCCTCGCCCGGAACCCACCGAACCGACTTGCCGGCGCTGCTCTCGACGAGCGCCTCGACACCTTCCTCAGGCAACCCGCACGTCCATTCCTCGAGTCCCTGCTCAGCGAGTTGAGCGCTTTCGGGGTAGGGTTGATGCAAATCTTCGCGACCACCCCGTCGCCTTCAACCCACTCGTGCGGCGTGTGCTCGCCGCAAGCCGTGCAGAACGACAAGGTACGTGGCGCGCCCAGCATTGGTTCGCCGTTCTGCCTCCCGCGCGTGCAAGTCACCCTCCTGCAGCCCTTCGTTCACAAATCCACAAGGGCACACCCGTACAGCCCGCGCACTTCCGTTTCCTTCACCTCGAACTTCGCGAAGATCCGGTCCCATTTTGCGTTGTCGAGGCACGCGCGGCATGAGCCGCACGTACAGCCCTTGTATGGCGCAAGCGGTGGAAGCGCGGTTAGTTCGCGGGACACCGCAGCGGTTGATGCGGCACGCGAGTGCGGGCCGATTCTGCTCTGTTCGGTGGAAGTGGGTCCCCACGCTCTGCTGCGCGAAACAAGGAGTACGCGCTGGGCTTAGATCGCTGCATATTCGCTCCCGGCCTTGAAATCTCTGGTGCGGCCCGTTCCTCCCAATGAGCGCGGTCATTAGGCCGCGCTGTTCGTGAGCGCGCGGGCTCGAACGTTGAGCACCGGGCCGCAAGACCAAACTACGCCGCAATTGCAGGGTGGTAAAGTCCCATGCGTACTCGAAGGGAACCAGTACCATGCTCAGGTCTTCGCCTGCCCGCGCCTCCTGCGGCCTTGCGGCGGTGGCGGCGCTAACCGTCTTTCGGCCAAACGTTCACAACGAGCGCCGGCAGGTGCTCTTCGGCTTCAGCATACGCCGCCTCGGGGACGAAAAACGAAACCTGCCCCGGCGTAGGTTTCGACCTCACGCACCTGCCTCCCCAGGACGGCCCGCACGAGTACATTGGCGTCGACAGGAAACTTGGCCATTCAGGCTGGAATGGTCGCTTCGACGACGAACGCCTCCAGGAGGGGCGAGTCATCAGGCAGAACTTCAGCGCCAAACGTCTCGATGTGAAACCGGATGGCGGACTTGACATCGGCGAGGGCTTCCTCGTAGTTGCTGCCTTCGCCCACCACAACCCCCTTCAGGCCAAGAGGGTAGGCCACATAGCCATCCGCGTGCTTCTCGACGATGATTTTGACTTGCCTTGCCATTCCCTGTCTGAAGTCTACCATGGCGCGTCGCGGCTAGGCTGACGTTCGCCGCATTGCGCGCGATACCCGGGGGTACGGCGCGGAGCTTGCTACGGCGAATCACAGCAGCCGCCGTTCCCGACCCGGGTAAGGCGGCAAAGTCCCATTACGGCGAGAGATCTCTCAAATCTCAACCATTTGCGAAAATTGATACGGCAGTAAAAGCTTGTGGCGGTACGGCATAATTCGCTTGTTGTTGTGCGACAATCGCCGAAGATATCGCTGATCTGCAGAGTATTGGAAACAAAAGTCGTCGCGAGCGCGGCGCCCGCGAAGTACACAGTTGCTCCCTTCGCGAAGCCCGTGCCATCGATCATGATCGTCGCACTGCCCGGATTCGCCGGATTGGGACTAACCGAGGCGATGACTGGCTGCGGGTTCTGGAGGTTCACGGTCACGCCAGCCTCGGGCTCCGGGATCCGCGTGGCTGATCGCCGCGATCCGACGTCCTGAACCGCGCCGCCTACGGGCATGAGCGGACCATTGTCTCTCCGCCGCGGAGAGGATTTGGCCGCCGTCAATTCCCATGGATGACCTCCGCCTCCTGGAGCGCCTGGCCCGGGAGGAAATGGACCGCCTGGACCTCGAAGAAGCCCACGCCGCTCTGAAAGAGGCGGCAGAGAAGGGGACCATTCCTCTTCGTGACCTTATGCGGGAACTGGGGGACTGAGTCCTGTCTTACCGCATTGAAGTCACTCCCGCCGCGGAACGGGACCTCCGCAAGGTTGATCCTCACGTCCGCAAGCAAGTGAATCGGGACATTCTCCGCCTGGAAGAGAATCCGCGTCCAGTCGCTGGGGCCATTCGGCGTCGATATCCGGTATCCCGGCGATGCCGCTGGAGTGCTTCCGGGCGACGAAACTAACCCTTGAAAATGTTGATGCCCGCGGAACGGCCAGCTTTCTGTAATGCGCTGTCCAGGGTCGCCAGCGGCGCTCCCTGTCGGACTGCTAGATCAAGATATGCCGCGTCGTATGCCGAAAGACCGTACTCCCGCGCCAGCGGAAGCACATTGATCACGGTATCGGCGATCGTTTGTGAATGCTCGGTAATCGTCAGCCCTCTCAGCAACTCCACAAACCGCCGGATGTCGGGCTGCCTCACGCGCTTGCGCCGTTCACCCACCAACAGCGCATTCGTAATCTCCAGCGCCCATATGGCTGGAACGATCACCGTCCGGCCTTCCAGCGCCACAAGCACTCCGTCCGCATATTCGCTTGCCTCGTCCGGAAAGCACCAAGCGAGAGCTACAGAGGCATCAACCACGATCCCGGTCAAAATCGCCGGCCTTCGTGAACCATCTCGCGGACGCTCATGGAATCAGGCTTAATCCGCTTGCGCAGCGCCCGCATTCCCTCCACGACTTCCTGGTGCGTAGGTTTGGACCCGGTTTCTTCGACAGGAACCAGCATTGCTGCAGGAACGCCGTGTCTCGTGATCGTGATTGTCTCGCCCTGGCTTACCCGGTCCAGCAGCTCAGACAGATGCGTCTTGGCCTCAAAGGCCCCTACGGAATCCATTTGTTTCTCCAATACAACTAGTTCAAACTAGTTGTATTATAGTTCAACAACATCGTCTGGTCAAATTGGGCTCATAGGCGTCGATGACGAGCGCTTTACTTGGCATTCCGTTTCTTCTCGCGGGCTGTCCGGCGGATCCCCTGGTGTTCCTCCATCAACTCGTCTTCGCTGGCGCCCCAGGACGCGATCATTGCATCCAGGTCCTTGGCGGCGGCGCGCATGGCCTCCAGTTCGGCCTTTCGGTTTCGCTTCTGAGCGGGGATGTAGAACCCGAGGGTCTCGCCGTGGCGCATGATCGCCAGAGGCTCAGCGGATTCGAGGTAGCTCGCGAGGTTTTCGCGGAATTCGCGCATGCCAACCTTAACCGTTTCCATATTGCGTACTCACTGTACACATTCTAGCATCTTCTGCAACGGTACTTCGAATTCTGGACGAAGGCTAGTTTCGCTGCCGGCCGCTGAACTTCTCCGGGATCTGGAGGTGGCGGCGGCGATTGTAAACCACCCGGCGTCTGGCGGGCGCGCATCTGCCGCGGAGATGGATGGCCAGCAACGCGACTGGCGCCGCGGCGCTTCGCGTTGCTGGAAAACGTGTGGGGAAGGACGGGATTCTGGGCGGCGAATTTTCAACCGCAACAATGGAAAACTTCAACCGGTATTGACACAACTACAGTCAGTGTTCCCGGTTTGAAACAATTTACTTAGTCCTGATTTGCAACAGTTTTCATAGCTATTTACGTCTATATAGGCAGGAAGGGATTGGGACGCTGGGCCACAGCTGACCATCCCGCTGGTCGGAACCCACCTGGACGGGCCGGCGCGCTTCCACCGATACGACAGGGGTTTTCACGAACCCCACAACACCCGCTTTCAAGCGGCCATGTGATAGCGCGGGCCGACTGCTTTCCTCCGGGTAGCTGGCCCGCGCGCAAGACCTTGGATAACCGGGGGAGTGCTGTAACTCGATTAAGTAATCGGGTCAAAATGCTGCACCGAGGGGCCGGAGGCTGTCTGAACTGGTGGGCGCTCTGCGTCGTTTTCCAGACACGAGCGCAAATCTAAGGGGCAGCTAACCTAAACAGCTTCTAAGAGTTGACGCCGTTCTGTGTCCCCGATCTCAGGCGCTTGAGCCGGTCGAAGTCAGGCCGTCGGCAGGCGCCGGTAATCGATGCTTCGGCGCCACCCTGCACGAATTCGAGAAGGCGTTGGGCGAAAAGACGTTGGCGCGTTGACGACACCGGCCGAAGGGGAGTAAGAGTGCTGCAGACCTACCGAATGGCAGACCTTGGAAGGAGATAAGAGACCTCGTTTCAGCGTCTTACCGCGCCTCTCTCCTAAAAGTGCGGGACGCCCCCCGGTACTTCATATATGACAGGCGTTTTTCGGACCCAACAAAAGACCCAAAGACCGCTTCCCACCGACCGAAGCGAAGTAAGAGTGATGGAAATGTATCGACTGAGGAGACCCGGAAGGAGATAAAAGACCTAGTTTCATATGGTTACCTTCGCCTATCTGTCTTGATCCGGGACGCCCTTCCGTACTTCATGTATGACAGGGTTTTTCTGACCCCGCGGAAGGCGCTTGTGAATGCCGGCGGAGCGAACAAACCAGAAAACTGTAAAGGAAGACAAACGTATGATTACCCAAATGAAAGGCCATGGTGAGAAATTCACCAGGCAAAAAGAAGCCGCAATTATTGGGCTGCTGACCAAGCCGACGCTAGACCGAGCGGCCAAATTCGCAAATATTAGCAGCACGACTCTGTGGCGATTGCAGCAAGATCCCGGCTTCCAGGCCGAACTTCGGAAGGCCCGGCGTCAGTCGATGGAACGCTCGGTGGCGCAGCTCCAGCAAGCCAGTCTCACTGCTGTTAAGACGCTCCAGGAAATCATGCAAGATCGCAAGGCGTCTGCCAGCGCACGGGTGATGGCCGCCCGCACCGTATTGGAAATGGGCCTCAGGGCCACCGAAGTCGATGACCTCGGCGATCGCCTGGCGGCCGTGCAGCGCGTGATAGAAGAATACGCCCCGCTCCCCAACGAAACTGTCGGTATGCAACGCGTCATAGCGATGTAGGCGTGAACTGCCTATCCGGCCCGGTGCGCCAGCGCCGAAAGCCCATGCCGGACGTGAAGGATGAGTGTCGCGCCGAAACATCAGGAGACTAAGACCATGATCCGCCATCTTCGCAGTATTGAGGCGATGGAGAAAGCGTGCGCCGGAGTTCGCGATCGTCGTCAAGCGGCCGTTAAGAGAGCATTGGATCGGCTCCGGCCCGCTGAGTTGGAGCAGCTTATCAGCGCGTTTGGCGCCGAGCGAGAAGACCGCGTCCTGAGCGGAGACGAATCCGCCGCCAAGCAGGCTTATACGAAGGCGCTAAGCAAGGAGTGCCGTAGGGCCGGGCAGCCCATCGCAGTCGGGCTTGAGGGCGAACTGTCCATGATTGATGCCATCAAGACTGCGTCCCTGCGCGCGCTGTCGGACTCCGAGTCGGAACTCGCCCAACGCGCCTGGGAAGCTGCTGACGAAGGCCGAACGGCCACGCAAGATGAATCCGCCGCACTTCAGAAATGCAACGCCGAATATGCCCGGCTCGAGCGCCTAGCCGGCATGCGTGCGCCGGAGCGGGCGGCGCGCCTCAGCACGAAGACCCCGCACACGCTCACGGAGATACGCAGCTACAACACCGGCCGGAAGCGAAATCGAATGGATCGCCTATTCCCGGCTACCGGAATCCTCTGCCGGGAGAATTACCCGAAGCACATGGAGTTCTTCGAGGTCGGCAAGAAGTGGAAAGAGCGGCTCTTTATGGCGGCCAACCCCATCGGCAAGACGACGGCCGGCGCATACGAGACCACCCTGCACCTGACGGGGCTTTATCCCGACTGGTGGAAGGGCTATCGGTTCGACCATCCCACCGAGGGATGGGCCTGCGGCACCCCGTCGGAAACCACCCGCGATATCGTACAACGCGAGTTGCTCGGCCCCGAAAGCGAAGAAGGGACTGGGATGATCCCGGGCGACCTGATTCTCCACACGACGCCGAGGCCCCACGGGATGCCCGGCTCGAAGGAGAGCATCTGGGTCCAGCACGTATCGGGCGGCAAGTCCAAGATCGGCCTGAAAACCTACGAACAGGGTCGCAAGACGTTCGAGGGAACCACCAAGGACTGGATCTGGTGCGACGAGGAGCCGCCGGAGCCCTGCTACACGGAAATGAAGCTTCGCACGATGACCACGCGGGGCATCATCTACACCACGTTCACGCCCTTGCAGGGCATGAGCGCGGTTGTAAAAAGCTTCCTTGAGCCGGAAAACGCGAAGGCCGGCGACTACATGTACTACGTCCAGGCCGGCTGGGCGCACGCCCCGCACTTGGACGAAGCGGAAAAAGAGAATCTTCTCTCCACCACCCCGCGCTATCAACTCAGGGCCCGCACCCTGGGCGAACCGACGTTGGGCGCCGGAGCCATTTACCCCATCGCGGAAGAGGACATCATCTACCCCCTGATGGCAATACCGGCGAACTGGCCGCGGGTCTTCGGCCTCGATGTTGGTTGGAAGAGAACAGCGGCCATCTGGGCGGCGCGCAATCCGGGTTCAGGCGTCATTGTGCTCTACGACGAGCACTATCAAGCGCAGGGGGAGGCCCCAACGCATGCGGCTGGAATCAAAGCCCGCGGAGCCTGGATACCGGGCGTGATCGATCCGGCGGCGCGGGGACGCTCTCAAGTTGACGGCCGCCGGCTGCTTGAGATATACCGCGAGCTCGGCCTGAAGCTGTCTCCGGCCGACAACGCAGTGGAATCGGGCCTGAACGAAACCTGGACGCTGCTGGTTTCCGGGCTCTTGAAGGTGACGCCGAACTGCCACAACTGGCTCTCGGAGTTCCGGAAATACCACCGGGACGAAAAGGGCAACGTGGTGGAGGAATCCGACCACCTGATGGACGCCACGCGGTACCTGGTCATGAGCGGCCGGGACCGCATGATTATCAAGCCGATGTTGAACATAATCCCACGAAGCAGTGGTCCGAGCGGCGGCGATCGCAGTTGGATGGGTGGCTAGCGTCAGTCTCCAGGGATTGCTCAGAAACATCGCGATGCGACTGGTAGTCCGTGTGGGCGCTCCGCCGCGGCCACGGAGGTGATGGCGGCGCCGGTTAGAAAGCCCCAGCGCGGCATAGCCGCAGGACGGGCGGCGGAAGTTAGAATACGGTGACCCGCAGCCGACCCGTCCCTAAAATTCACGTGAGATCTTTTCAATTCTCAGCCACGCGCGCGATCAGCTTCTCCAGGTTACGGGCGACCTTTTCGCGGTCGCTATTGCTGAGCCGCCCGACCCGCTTCAGAATCAGCCGATTGTCTATCGTGAACAGCTTCATGCGTACGACCGACCGCTCGGGAAGACCGGCCTGCAAGTGATCAAGCGGCACATCTCCCGGCCACACGGATCTTTTGGCCTTGGTCACCTGGGCCAACAACGAGTGGCCCGCATCCTGGTTGAACTCCAGGCGGCTGAGCACCACCGCCGGTCTCCGCTTCGCCAGTGAGGAGTCAGTAAAAGGGAAAGGCACCACCACCACATCCCAAGCCTCACAGGTCACGGAAGGCCTCTTCATCCTCGGGCGAATTCCACTCCTCAGCCAGGGTGGCGGATAACGCCTGGTGCCACTCCCGATCAAACGGCTCCATCTTACGCACCCTGAGAACGCCATCCGACTGGACTTCATAGACTAGCGTGTCGCCCGCCTGGATGTGGAGCCGCTCCCGAATCTGCTTTGGGAGCGTCACCTGTCCCTTTGTCGTCACCCTGCCGGTAATCATTCCTTACCTTCCTTACAACAGGATAACACGACTCTGGGCGGGAAGAGGGAGGGATCGGACTCGCCCACTCACGCGTCCGAGGGCGATGGCACAGTTTGCGCCGAAGTGGAGCGACCGGGGAACCTGACGCTCGCCGCATTGCGCGTGATCCGGGGGTACGGCGCGGAGCATACTACGGCGAATCACAGCGCCGCCGTTCCCGAACCGGGTAAGGCGGCAAAATCCCATTACGGCGAGAGATCTCTCAAATCTCAATCATCTGCGAGAATTGATACGGCAGTAAAAGCTTGTGGCGGTACGGCATAATCCGCTTGTTGTTGTGCGACATGCCACGACAAATAACGCTTGACGTGTACGGTATAACCGTACATACTGGAATTAAGAAGGGATGATATGCAACTTGTCCGTTTTCGCCATAAAGGGCTAATGCAGCTCCACGAAGACGGGAACGCCAAGGGGGTGCCGGCCGCGATGGCCGACAAGCTGCGCAAGCTTCTGTTCGCCCTCGAAACCGCCGAGACGCTGGAGCAGCTCGGCCGGTTTCCAGGCTGGAAGTTGCATCCGCTTAAGGGCGACCTGAAAGGGTTCTGGAGCCTGAGGGTCACAGGAAGCTGGCGGTTGAGCTTCCGCTATGACGAACAAACGAACACCGCCGGCGATATTGACTTAATCGACTCTTATTAGGAGGCCCGCAATGCCCATGAAGAACCCGCCCCATCCGGGAGATTTCATTCGGACGGAGATTATCGAGCCCGCGGGCCTGTCGGTGACCGCGGCAGCAGCGGCGCTTGAGGTTTCCCGGCCTACCCTGTCGAGCTTGCTCAACGGCAAGGCCAGCCTTTCCGGAAACATGGCGCTGCGCATTGAAAAAGCCTTTGGAGTGAAGATGGATACGCTCCTGCGAATGCAAGCCTCATATGACATCGCCCAGACCCGCAAGCGCGAGAACCAAATCCACGTCCGGCGCATTCATCCGCTCGCCGAAATTCCCGCCTGAAGCCCGGCGGATAGGGTGTTGGCTATGCCGATCCGGGTTATAGGTTTTGCCTCAATTAAGGTCCTAATATACCTATGCGTACAATCACTCTCGAAGAACATTTCACCACGCCGGAATTTCTGAAAGCCACCCCGAGCTGCGAGCGCTTCCCACAGCCCCCTGTAACGTAAGCACAGATGTGATAACATCTTCTGGAGGGGAATTATGCCAGCCACCAAAACCAAGTCCGTCCGCACAGCCGAGGCTTCCACTGAAAACGAGTACCGTGGCAAGCGGACGCGCACGGGGAACTCCTATGCTTTTCGCTTTGATCGTGCTCTCTTCAAAAGCCATCCCGAATTTGCCGGAGAGGTCAAGGCCCACGTGATCGCGCCCGGCCGGATGCTGGTATCCGTTGCCGAGCCGGTCACCGAACGCCGCGATCCCGTGATGCAATCGTTCCTTGCCTTCCTCGCGAATGATATTGCCAAGGCGCCTGAAAGGGTCAAGCCGATGAGCCGCGAACTGGCGGGCCGCATTGACCGCTTGGTCGAGGAAGTTTCCGTCTCTTGCAATGAATCTCTCGATGAGGAAAGCCTGCTCTGATGGAGGCCAATGGCTGGACGCTCTACCTGCATCCGCTCTTTCAGCAGCAGTTGGAGAAATTAACCGCCCTGGTGGAAACTCTGCAAGCGAAAGACCCGCTGCGCTACAAGGAACAGTCGGCCACGAAGCTCCTTACCACGATCAATTGTCATATGCGCGAGATCATTCCGCGTGATCCCAATGCGGCGGAGTTCCGTCAGGGCAATACGCTGGGCGCGGACAATCGCCAATGGTTCCGGGCGAAATTCCACGAGCGTTATCGCCTTTTCTTTCGCTTTTCCAGCAAAGAGAAAGTGATCGTTTATGCCTGGGTGAACGACGAGAGCACGCTGCGCAAGGCCGGATCAAGTTATCAGTTGTCAGTTCAGAAGCCATTAGCTATCAGCGGTCAACGCGCAGCGCACATCGATCAAGAATCAAGCACTGCGGGGTCTTTACGGAATACTGACGACTGACCACCGGCCACGAACTAGGGGCGAAGCAGAAGCAGAACAACAGACAAGCCCCGGCAGGGGCGACAGACCGTAGCCCATAGCGTGAGCTATGGGTGACGAGTTCGAGTAAATTCCTCTCAAGCCCCAGAGGGGCGAAAGAACAAGTCGCTGGCGCCCTCCAGCGCCAGTCCCAAAAAATACGATTGCCCCGTTACCTCGCGCCGTGATTTCTTTCGCCCCTGCCGGGGCTC
>PLGA01000269.1:0-9327 GCA_003139735.1 Bryobacterales bacterium
GGTCCACATGAGACTGGGGCGGCACAAACCGGACGACTGGGTCAGTCAGGTGGCCCACGCTTGAAGCGTTCGACGCATTCCCTTTTGCCGCGGGGGACGCACGGCTTGACATCGGCTCCGGCGGAGACTAAACAACTGCTAATACCTTATTCACGGAGATTGCAGCTTATGAAACGAGCAGAGGCGCCGACGGCGTGTGGAGTTTATGTGTGCCAGCATAGGTTCATGCTTAGGTTGATCTGCGACATCCGGATTGTCCTGGCCGCGTCCTTGTTGACATTTTGCGCTTGGCCTTCGACTATCGCTGCTGAAACCCGCACGTTCGAAGCGGAATCCGCTGAACTTATTGGCGGCGCATCCAAGGTGAACGATACTGTGGCTTCGGGAGGCTCTCTGGTCGATTTAGCCGAGCCTGGCCAGGGCGTGAAGTTCGCCGGCCTGCCCGCGGCCAGCAGATTGGCGCTTCGCTATGCCTCGGTCAAAGCGGGCACGATCAGTGTCGCCGTCAACGACCAACCGGCACGCAAGGTGAACGTTCACTCGTCGGGAGCGCTCACCAATTCTTTTCTCCATGCAATCATTGACGTGGCGATTCCCGCCAACGCCACACTGACCATCAGTCTGGCAACCAATGATGTCTCGGTGAACCTCGACAAGATAATTGTCGGCGACGGCGACCTAGGTTTGCCGCCGGACATCTGGAATTTGCCGCCATTGCCGGTGGCCGCCGGGCCCTATTCCTCCGACTGGAAGGCGATGAGCCAGCTTTACGTCGCGCCGGAGTGGTGGCGCGACGCCAAGTTCGGCGCGTGGGCGCATTGGGATCCGCAGTCCATGCCCGAGGATGGCGACTGGTATGCCCGCGGCATGTATCAGGAGGGCAGCGCGCAATATAGCTACCATCTCCAACACTTCGGCCATCCGTCGGAGTACGGTTACAAGGACATCGCCCACAACTGGGTGATTGACCGGTGGAATCCGGATGCGCTGATGGATTTGTATGTCGAAATGGGAGCGCGTTACTTCATGGCCATGGGCGTTCACCACGACAACTTCGACAACTGGGATTCGGCCTACCAACCGTGGAACTCCGTGCGCGTGGGCCCCAAGGTGGACATCGTAGGCGCCTGGGAAAAGGTCGCGCGCCAGCACGGGCTGCGTTTCGGCATCGGCTTTCATGACTCGCCGGGGAGGACCTGGGGCCAATTCATGCCGGTGCGTTACACCAGCGACAAGCAAGGTCCGAAGCAAGGCGTGCCTTATGACGGGCTACAGACCATTTTGGACGGAAAAGGAAAGTGGTGGGAAGGCCTGGATCCGGTGGACCTCTACGGCCCTCCGCACACCATTGCGAGGGGGCCGCGCACTCCGGACAACGATCCGTTGCTCTCTCCTTTTGCAAACCAGTTCATGTGGCGCGTGGATGACGCCATCGCTAAGTATCATCCCGATGTGATCTATTTCGACGAGCACGCCGGCGACTCACAAGTGGATGTTGGCGTTCACATGGGATTGGGATTTCTTGCGCCGCAATTGGCCGCGAATTATTACAACAAATCCCTGCAGTGGAACCACGGAAAGATGGAGGCGGTGCTCAATCTGAAGGGCGTGGGCGGGCGTTACAACAGCTTCCAAAACAGCCCTGAACTGCTTCCTTTCGTGGACCATTCGCTGGTCAAGAGCACGGAGGCCATCATCGAACCGGAGATCATGGCCTATTCATTCCAGACCGAGACCACCATCGCCGATTGGCACTACAAATCCGGACAAAAGTACTTGGATGCCAAGAAACTAGTCGGCTTGTTGATGCAAAACGTCTCCCGGAATGGAACCATGTTGCTCAACCTTACCCAGCATGGCCGCGGTGATCTGGACCCTGAAGTGATTCGCATCTGCAAAGACGTCGGCGCGTGGCTGAAGGTGAACGGCGAAGCCGTTTATGCCTCGCGCCCGTTTGAAGTCGCTGGCGATAATTCAGTTTCTTACACGCGCAACGAGGGCAAGGTCTATGCCACTCTGCTCGATTGGACCGGCGGGCCGGTAACTCTCAAGGCGTTGCGCGCTGGCGGGGCTACGTTGGGTAAAGTGTCCAAAGTCGAACTGGTCGGCTCCGACATGGCGTTAACATTTGTTCAAAACGACCAAGGGCTTCTGGTTACGCCAAGCGGATCGGCGCAGCCGTTGCCGGGGATCACCGATCAATCTCTGGCAACTGCCATCCGCGTTCTGCGCATTACCCATGACAAAGGCTGGATCAACGACGACGACCCGGGCGTGGTGGCTCCGGGATGGATGCGCCGCTCCAACCTGGGCGCCGGCGAATACAACAACGACCTCACCATCAGTGAAACGCCCGGCAATGTGTGGAGTGCTTCGTTCACCGGCAGCAGTGTTTCGGTCATCGCGCCTAAGGAGGCGGGAGCAGGGAAAATTGAAGTTCAAATTGACGGCCGAACCCGCGCCACGGCGGACGAAGCCACCAGCGGCCCGCGCCTGACCCAGCAGCCGGTGTGTGAAGTGACCGGCCTTGCTCCCGGCAAACATTCCATCAACATCATCAATCGCGGCTCCGGGCCAGTGGCCGTGGATGCCCTGGTCGTCCAATGAAACGCGAACCTATCCAATGAGCTTCAAGTTTCGCTGTAATGCTGCGCTAACTGCGCTGGCGTTTCTCGTCGCTGCATCCGTTGCGATAACGGTTTCGGCGCAAAGTGCCAGGCCTGAACTTCCCTTTTACGACTTTGCCCCAACGCCTCACATTGGCTGGAAGCGATCACCGCTCCGGCGGGTGTGCTGGCGGCGCCGCTACAGGCCGGCAAGGCGAACATTGGCGTTCACTTGCCGGAGAAGAAGCCGGTGACGGTCCACATGAGACTGGGGCGGCGCAAGCCGGACGACTGGGTCAGTCAGGTGGCCCAAGCTTGAAGCGTTCGACGCATTCCCTTTTGCCGCGGGGGACGCACGGCTTGACATCGGCTCCGGCGGAGACTAAAGAATGCTGATATCTTATTCACGGAGATTGCAGCTTATGGCAGACATGGCGGAGGAGCCTGTATACGTTTGCCCAGCTTCTGTTCAAGTAAGACTGTGCCACAAGGGCAAGGTGGGCCAACTAAGACGAGGAGAGACGACATGCCAATGAACCGACGTGAGCTTCTGAAGGCTTCAGCGGCGGGCGCCGCCATGCTGGAGCAAAGGAAGAAGGCGTTCGCCGCGCCCCCCAGCATCGAGATCGTGATCGACGCAGCCAAGCCCGGCGCGCCAGTCAATCCGATGATCTTCGGAGGGTACATGGAGCCGGCCACGACGCGAGTCTGGTCCGAGATGCTCACCGACCGGAAGTTCTCGAACCCGATCGCCAGCCCTACCAGCGCTGCACCCGCGCCGGCGAATCCTGGGATGTTCCGCTTTGCCGGCGAGCCTTTCCGGCTGGTCGGGCCCGCGGGAACGGTGGAGATGGATACGGTGCGGCCGTTCGTCGGCAAGCACAGCCCACTGGTGAAGCTGGCTGCCTCCGAACCGCACGGCATTCAGCAGTCCAGGCTGCGTGTAGCTCACGGGAAGCCCTATACGGGCAGAGTTTGGCTGGCCGGCAATCCCGGCGCCAAGGTGGTAGTCCGGCTGGCGTGGGGATCCGGCGCGGGCGATTCGCAGATCATCGCCATCCCGGCTCTAACGAGCGCGTACCAGAAATTCCCGCTGAAGTTCACAGTGGCGGCGGATTCATCGGACGCGCGCCTGGAAATCGTGGGGACGGGCAGCGGCGCGTTCCACGTCGGGGCGATTTCCCTGATGCCCGCGGATAACTTGCAGGGATTTCACGCCGGGATGATCTGGTACTACAAGGAGCAGGGCTTCAAGATGGCCAAGTGGCCCGGCGGCAACTTCGTCTCGTCCTACGACTTTTACGACGGCCTTGGCGATCCCGACAAGCGCCCGCCGCGCGGACGGGAGTCCAACGACGTCGGCTTGCATGAGTACATCGCCCTGTGCAGACTGCTCGGCGCCGAACCCGATCTAACGATCAACAGCGGATACGCCAGCGCGCGGGACGCCGCCGAACAGGTGGAATACTGCAATGGTTCCATCCAGACGCGCCTGGGCGCATTGCGCGCGCGGAACGGCCATCCCGAGCCTTTCCATATTCGCTACTGGACCATCGGCAACGAAATGTACGGCCCCTGGCAGGCCGGCCACATGTCGCTGAACCAGTACTGGGTGAAGCACAACAACATTGTCGAAGCCATGCGGAAGGCGGACCCGCAAGTCAAGGTGACCTTGTGCGGCGCCAGTATCTGCGAGAGAGGAATCGGCTGCGCGGAAAAGAAGGGGAACTTCTTCCCGAGCGAGTGGGAGCCGCCCATGCCCTACGACCTGCCGTTCGCGTTCGGGTCACACGAAGACTGGGATGGATGGCTGCTCGCCAACTGCGCCGACAACGTGGATTTCGTCTCCGAGCATACCTACGCGTATCCCCACCTGAGATACGACTCGCAGAAACAGTCCTTTGTGAATTCCGACGATCCGCTGCTGACCAAGGCGCGCAGGTTGCCGAACCGCATCGGCGAGTTCTTCGAGGCGTGGCAGAAGTACCTGGAGAGGATGCCGAACCTGAAAGAGAAGAACATCAAGTTCATCTTCGACGAATGGGGCTGCCGCAACCGGCTGATGAGCGGCGCCGCCCAGACGCCGGGAATGCTGACGCCGCTGGCGTACGCTCTGTTCTTGAACGAGGTGTTCCGTCACTCCGATGTGGTGCAGGCCAGTTGCGCGACGGGAGGGATGGGCACGGTGCTGATCGACGACACCGGCGAAGCCACGGGCTTATCGGCCGAGGGACTGGTGCTGAAGATCATGGCGAACCACTTCACCAACGCCCTTCCGGTCGCGGTGAGGGGAAATTCGCCCCAGCAAGCGGCGCCCGGCACGGTGTTCGTGGATATTCCGAATGTTCCCATCGGAAGCCAGACGTTCCCGCTGGATGTGACCGCGGCGCTCTCGAACGATCGCAAGAAGCTCATCTTCTCCGTGGTCAACGCCACGGAGACGGCCCAAGAGTTCAGCCTGAAGGTTACCGGGATCAAGCTGCGCGGGCCGGGCACGCTGCGGCAGATTGCGCCGCCCAGCGTGAATTCGGTGAACGTCGCGGGCCAAAAGCCGGCGGTAGAAATCGTGGAGCATCCGCAAGATGCGCTACCGGATACGGTGCAGCTTCCGCCGGTGAGCATCAGCGTTTACGAATTCGAAATTGAGAGCGCGTGATCGCCCGCTTCTCAGGATTTCGCCGAGTCGCCGGCCTCGAGAAAGAGTCCGAAATCCGAAAGAGCCGGGCAAACCGCGGCTTTGGTGATCCGCAGCCTTACCCGATTGGTGGTGATATCTTCTTTCGTGCGCACCAGACGGCACGATCCGATGCTCGTCGCTTCCGCGAACGCGGCCCACGCGCCGTCCTTCCACTGGTCCAGCGCGAAGGCATCTACGCGCTGGCCGAGCTTGATGTTCTCGCGCAGGCGCGCAACGTTGAACTTCACGGGCTTCCCCAAGTCGAAGGTGACTTCCGCCGTCAACACGGCATCGTCCGTGCTCCAGTAGGTGTACCGGTCGCCGTCTAGGAGATTTCGCGGTCCGAACGCCTTGGCGCCCTTCGCGCGCACGTTCGAAGCGGCGACCTTCGCCTTTTCCGCCAGGTTCTGCCGGAAGGTCCCCTTGACCATGGCGTTGAACCCGCGCAACGACGCAGCGTCGTTTTCGTGAACGAGGCCGCACCGGTCCGGAGGCACATTCAAGAGAAAGCAGCCGCCTCGCCCGACGGACCTGTAGTACAAGTTCATCAGTTGGGCCGGCGACTTCACGCGCGCGTTCTCGCGCTCGTGCCAGAACCAGCCAGGGCGAATCGAGGTATTGCATTCCGGCGGCAGCCACTGCGCTCCGTTGCGGTGCCCCGTGCCCCCCTCCTGGCCCGCCCGCGAGTAACCGGGGGCGGCGGGACCGCCGTCGGGGCCGATGGGATTATAGGTCTCCCAGCAAGTATCGTTAGCGTATCCGGATTCGTTTCCCACCCAGCGTATGTCAGGCCCAATCTCGCACCAGATGATGGCGTCTGGCTGAAGGGAACGCTCCAGTTCCCAGGTTGCTGGCCAGTCGTAATAGGTCCGCCGGTCAATCCTCCGAGTCTCGTTGGCGCCTCCGTAATATCCGCTTCCGCCGTTGGCGCCGTCGTGCCACACCTCGTATATCGGCCCATATCGCGTAAGCAGCTCTCGCAACTGCTGGCGATACGTCATGACGTATTCCGGCCTGCCATACAGGGCGCTGTTGCGGTCCCAGGGAGAAAGATAAACGCCGAACTTCATCCCGGCGCGCCGGACCGCTTCCGAGAGATCCTTGACCACATCGCCCTTGCCGCCTCTCCAAGAGCTTTTCTTGAGCGAGTGATCCGTGGCGTCGGTCTGCCACAGGCAGAGGCCATCGTGATGCTTCGCGGTGAGAATAGCGCCGGTCATGCCGCCGGCCTTCAGCGCCGCGGCGATGGCGTCGGCATCGAAGGCCGGTGGGTTAAAGACGGAGGGGTCTTCGTCGCCGTTTCCCCACTCCCTATCGGTAAACGTGTTCGGGCTGAAGTGGATGAACGCGTAGACTTCCATCTCGTGCCAACGGAGCTGGCGCTCGGAGGGAAGGGGTCCATACGGCGCGGGCGCTTTCGCCGAGGCGGCCGCAACGGTCGCCGGCAGCAGAGGCGCGGCAGCCATAAAGTGACGTCGGGTTATTCGTTCTCGCATCATCGTTCTCCCCTGCTACTGCTTCCGCTGGTAAGGCTCCAGAAGGTCGATGTACTTCTGCAGCAGGGCGCGCAACGCCGGCAGGTCCGGTCGTCCCTGACCCATCAGATCCACCGTACGGGTCGGCGGCTCTCGCATCGCGACCAATTCCCCCGCTTCCAGCAGATTCGCAGCCGTCTCCGCGATACTAAGGCCGCGCTCCCAGGTCGCATCCGGCTGCGCCAGCCACTGCTTGCCGCTGGCTACCGCCCTCGTCACAGCTCCCTCCCGGTCTGGGTTCTCCAAGACCACGTTCGGCCCCCGATTCCGAAACAGACCTAAGACCGCCGCCGCGATGGAAGGATCGCGCACGGTTCCATCCGGATAGAAGACGCCGTGCACATCGCCCCAGGCGGGCGTGATCATGAGCTCCCAGATGTACCAGCCCACATTGGCGTTCATGTGCTCCTGGATGGTTACGTCGTACGGGTTGGATCGCGCCACGCAACCGATCTCGGTGTTGAACACAGGCTTGCCGGCCTTCGCCGCGAATGCCTTGGCCCGCGCGATGTTCGCACGGATGATAGCCCGGCTCGGCGAGTAGTCGTGGAAGGAAAGCACATCCACGGCGTCGGCGCCTTCCTCCATTCCCGGCACTAAGGCATACCCGATCGTCACGGGCGTTTTCTTGTCGAACTCATGGAAGAAGCCCGCCATGTCTTTCGCCAGTTCCATACGGCGCTTCATGCGCTCCGCGGGAGTGGGCGGGTAATCGGGCTCGTTGGTCGCGTCCCAGAAGGCAAGGCCCGGTTCGGTTCCGATGGTCTTGACCAAATCCTGGACCCATTCCCGCGCCAAAGGTAGGCCGTCGTCTGCCTGAAGCGCCTCCCTGGGCATGGAGCCAATGGTCGGCATGACCCCCATGCCACGCTGATGAGCGGCCCGGACGAAATGGACAAGGTTCTTGCGAAACGCCTCTTTGTCCGCCGTCCAAGCCTCGTAAGTAATGAATACCCGAACCTGGTTGAAGTTCAGACGCTGCGCGTACCCCAAGTCGCGCTCGACCTCAACGGCATTGTACTTCGTCCAGGTTTCCGTATGGCCTCTGACAGACGAAGAGGCATAGTTGAACCCGCGGACGTTCGACAGGTCCTTGGGGACATCCGCTCCGGCGGCCATGGCCGCAAAAGCAAGCGCGCAAATCGCAATCCGCTTCATGGTCCACTCTTCCTATCCGGCTCCTTTGAAGAAGCTGCATCCCAGCGACTACGTCACGTTCCAATAGGTGGCGAATCTTTCCCACAACTGGTTCAGCGGTTTCATGGTCACGCTGCCGCTGGAGGCCGCGGCGCGGAACGTGAGCGGTGCGGAGCCATCCGGCTTGATCCAGTCTTCGAGCTTCTTCCCGGAGGCGCGCAAGTCGGGCACGCTCATCGGGCTCCTGCTCACTTCGGGGCCCTGCTGGTTGGTCACCAGTTCATCCGTCAGCCCCTGGGCGCCCAGGTCGCCGGCCAATACGATCGGCCCATACAGGAAGGCCTGCGTTTGCGGCTCATCGGCGAAGGGTTCGGCCGCCAGACTCATTGGCAATTCCAGATCGATGCGGTCACCCTTCTTCCACGCGCGGGTAATGTTTGCGTAGCTGCCCGCGCCGGGCGTAGTTTCCAACGCGCGGCCATTTACCTTGAGCGCGGCCCCGGAGGTCCACGATGGAATCCTCAGGCGGAGCGTCCAGGCGGAAGACGGAGACTTGGTGATCGTCAGCGTTGTCCGAGGCTCATCCGGAAACCGCGTGTCCTGGCGCAGACCGATGGCGCGGTCCTGGTCGTCCAACTCCGAGGCGATGAACAGATTCACCGAGATGCCGCGCTCATCGCGGAAGTAGATGCTGTCGCTCAGCTTCGAGAACTCTTCGAACGCCGTGCCGGTGCAGCACCAGAACGATTTTTCCTCCGCGCAGACGCCCTTCCACGCTCCCGGCGACATCGAGAGGAAGTAGACCGAGTGCCCGGTATCGGGGTGGACGGCGCCGAGACGGTGATTGAACAGGTTGCGCTCGTAGTAATCGAAGTAGCGTGGATCTCCGGTCCATGAGTGGAGATGGCGCGTGAGCTTCATCATGTTATAGGCGCAGCAGCACTCCTGATGATGCGTGCCCATCCGCCACTCGGCCGCCAGACGGCCGGGGGAGGTTCTCCATAATTCCGCCGTGCTGCTTCCGCCGGTGACGAAGGTCCGCGCGGAGGAAACCGCATACCAGAAGAACTCGGCCACGGTTCGGAACCGCGGATCGGATGTCAGCTCAAAACGCCGCGCCGCGCCAATCACCTGCGGAACGTGCGTGTTNNTCGCTCATTCCGCCGAATTCAACACGCAGAATTTCCTGCATGTGGGCTTCGGTCTTGGACGCGCTGTACTGATCCGCCCATGCCGCCATGCCCGTGGCGACTTCGAGCGCCTGCTTGTTCCCGGCGTGCACGTGCATGTCGAGCAGGCCAGCCAGTATCTTGTGGTAGGTGTAGAATGGCGCCCAGACGTTTCTTCCGGCGTCGAGCCGGTCGTAGAACTC
>PLGA01000269.1:9332-19667 GCA_003139735.1 Bryobacterales bacterium
GCCGCGGGGCTCCTCCCATCCGCCGAGAGGCTGCGCGGAGGTGGCCAGCCCGGCGTTCAGCCGAAACGTGTGCAACAGCCGGTCCGGCGCGATGCGCATCAGGAAGGCGCGGTTGGACTCCGCCGCGTTCAGGCACGGACCCGCCAGGAGCCTCACCTGCGACAGGGGAAATGGCGTAGCGCGAAGCTCGGCATCCTTCCTCGTGAATGTTAGCGTCTCTGCGAACGGCAGCGGCTCGGGCTGCTGTGGCCGCCTTGCGGGAGGGGGAGGAGCCTGCGCGGCGCCGGGCGCGGCCGGAGCGGCGGGAGCAGCCGGCTGCTGCTGGGCAATCGCCGCGGGCGAACCCGCGATGGCGGCGGCGAAGAGCCGCCTGGTCAATTTGGGGGCGTTGTTCATATAGATCTCCCTATTCGAATGCGATCGTATATTCCTTGCGCGGTTCGAGGCGGACCTGCCAGACGCCGCCGGCTTCCGCCGCCTTGATCGTCTGGCCGCCGGATTGGATCCTCACGATGCGCTGACCATGCGGCGGCCTGAGCTTGACGTCGCCCGCGACTCCGGGACGCAACGCCGCGGAAACGGCCTGCCCACCCTTCCACGCCGCATCCACTTCCACGTCGCCGCGCGCGCGGAGCCCCTTGTAATGGCCATCCGGCCAGGCCGCCGGCAGCGCTGGCAGAATCGCGATTTCGCCCGAATGGCTCTGCAAGAGCATCTCGGCGACGGCGGCGGAAGCCCCGAAATCGGCGTCGATCTGGAACCGGGCGCTGCCATTCAGAAAAGTCTCGGTGGCCGCGGAGAGCAGGCCGCGAATGTGCGAATAGGCGCGATCCCCCTCTTCGAGCCGGGCCCACAGGTTTGCGTACCAGGCTGAAGACCAACCGCCTCTGCCCCCGCCGTTCTGCTCCCTGCGCTCGAGCGAGACGCGCGCGGCCTTGGCCAGCTCGGGCGTGCCCCGCAACGTGATTTCATCGGACGGATACAGCGCAAATAGGTGCGAAATATGGCTCATTCCCGGGCTGGGCTCGTCGTAGTCTTTGCTCCATTCCTGTAGCTGACCGAGCTTGCCAATCTTGAGATCCGGGATGCGCTTGAGTGCGGCTTCCAGCTTGCCGCGGTAATCGGCGTCGATGCCCAATATCTTCGACGCGTCCATGGTGGCGTGGAAGAGAGTGTAGATGATCTCGTAATCCATGGTGGCGCCCACCGTCTGCCGGCCCACCGTTCCATCCGCCATGCGATAGCTGTTCTCCGGCGAATAGGAGGGATTGGTGACCAGGTGGCCATGGCCATCGTCGATCAGGAAGTCCAGCAGAAACTGCGCAGCTTCCTTCATAACGGGATACCCTTCGCTTTTCAGAAAAGCGCGGTCCAGGCCATATCGGTAATGTTCCCAATAATGCAGCGCCAGCCACGCGCCACCCATCGGCCAAACGCCGCAGTAGGCGTAATCGACGGGCGCGGTATCGCCCCAGGCATCCAGATTGTGATGGAACACGAAGCCGCGGGCGCCGTACATCTCCTTCGCGGTGCGGCGGCCGCTGTCGAGATTCGCCTTCACCAGGTCGAACAGCGGCCCGGTGGTTTCCGATAGGTTGCCAACTTCGGCTGGCCAGTAGTTCATTTCCAGATTAATATTGGTGGTGTACTTGCTGTCCCACGGCGGAGCCATCAGTTCGTTCCAGATGCCCTGTGAGTTGGCCGCCATCGTCCCCGGGCGGCTGCTGCCCATCAGCAGGTACCGGCCGAACTGGAAGTACAGCGCTGAAAGGCCTGGGTCATCCTGGCCCTTCTTGATACGCCCCAAACGCTCGTCCGTTGGCAGCGAATCGACGGAAGCATCGGTCAACGGGCTCGACAGTTGCACGTCGACGCGGCGGAACAGCTTCTGGTGGTCCGCGAGGTGCGCCGCCTTGAGCGTCGCGTAGGGCTTGGAAGCGCGCGTCAGGTACTGCGCGCAAGCCGCGGCCGGATCGCCGCCGCGATAATCCGTCGCGGCCACTACCAAAAGCGTGACAGCGTTGGCCTGGGAAATCGCCAGACCGGTTCCGGAGATCTCCACCTCGCCGCCTTCGTTGATCGCGCGAAGCACGCCGCGGAACTTCACCCCGGTCTCTTCGAGCTGGTCCGTTTCGACCTTCTGCGCCTCGGGACTTTGTCTCGGATTAACCCAGAAATTCGTATGCGCAATCGCCTCGCCCGTAAGGATGATGCGGTCCGGCGGCGCCGCCACGCCCTGGCTGTCCTGCGAGCGCGTCAGCGTTGCGTGGAACGATACCTGGGCTGGCTTATCGCAGGTGATGCGAATGACGATCACCTGATCCGGCGCGGAGGAAAACACCTCTCGCGTAAAGGTCGCATCGCCGACCTTGTAAGTGACGCGCACGATACCCGTTGCGAGGTTAAGCTCCCGGCGGTAGTCGGCGGGGTTGTCGTGCCCGGCGAACTCGAGATTCAGATCTCCCAACGGCTGATAGGGCGGCTGGCGATTTGGAATGCCCATCATCGATTTGTCTTCCAGCGCCTCCGCCTCGCGGGGCTTGCCTTCGAACAGCAGGCGGCGGACCTCAGGCAACGCCTTAAGCGCCTCCGGATTAACGCGCTCGCGCTTCTTGCCGTTCCAGATGGTATCTTCGTTGAGCTGAATATCCTCTTTCGCCGCCCCGCCAAAGACCATGGCGCCCAACCTGCCATTGCCGACGGGCAGCCCGTCGGCCCATGTCTGGGCCGGGTGCTTGTACCAAAGCACGGGGTCGGCGGCGGAGAGCGACGGCGCAGCGGCTAGGCCGAATAGCAATGCAAGGAGCAGAATCCTGCGCATGACTCCCTTTCCCCAGGACTGCCGGGGGGACCAAGCAACGGGGCCGCACCGAAACGCCTCGGCGTCAGGCATTCAAGACACGCCGGGGCTTGATCCTGTTCCCCTGACAAATCCTTTACTTTAGCGCTTTCGAACCGTATTGTAACCGAATTTCCCTTTCATGCGCATCAACTGCTGGGGGAGCGCGTGCACGTTGTGGCGAATGCCGCCACTGACGATAGAAAGACCGCGAATCTCATGGCGATCCTCCGGCGGAGGCCGGAAATGGGGCCCTTGAATAGGTCGAGACTACTCTATCGTACGACGGCTCCGCGGCGGCTCAGGTAGGCCGCGCACGGAGCCGTTATGCCAAGCGCCTTCGCGGCGCGGGGAGCGGCCCGGCTAGAGCTTCATCTCCCAGCCCTTGCGGACGTAGGGCTGCAGGTACTTGTTGGCTTCCGCGTTATCGAAGCGCGCATTCTTGGCGTCCCACATCAGCTTGGTGTTGGGGACGTGCAGCGCCACAGCGCCCAGGATGAGCCACTCGATGTAGGGCACGGCGATTTCGAAGTTCGAGCACCCTGCCTGCCCGCCCTTGCAGGCGCGCACCCAGTCCTGCTGATGGCTGACGGAACGTGGCAGGATCTGCGGTGGCAGCTTGTACTCCGCCCATCGCGAGGCGGGGAGCAGCCAGACGCCTTCGCCGCGATCGCAGGTGGCCATATAGCCTTTGTCTCCGATGAACAGAGCGCCGTTGCCGGGAACGCGCGTGCGATCCACGGGACCGCCCTGCGCCATCCCGGGAGGCATGCCAGCCGCAGCGCCGGCTCGTCCCGCCTGCGCAGCGCCTGGAGCGCCGGCCCGCGCCGCGCCAGGGGCTCCGGGAACTCCGGGCGCTCCCGCGCGACCCGCAGCCGGAAAGGCTCCGGCTCCGGGCATCGCGCCGCGTTCTCTGGTGGGCTCGGGCGGCGCGTAACGGCCGCGTTCCGCAAGATTGTTCTCGCGCGGCAATAGCCGCTCGTCGTCCGCCATGCCCGGCGGATAGGCCGCATCGCCGCGCAAGTTCTGATACACGTGCATGGTCACCGGCGGCATGGCGCCGCGCGCGGGGAATTCATAGCGGAGATGCGAATTCGTGGGCCAAGTCCACTTGCTGACGCCCTGAATCTGGAGGCACTCGACGCTGATGGGCGGCGCCTCGCTCAGCTTCAGCGCCAGGTTCGCCGGGCCCATGTTGTGGACCAGCCAATCGCCCAGCGAGCCGCCGGTGCCGAAATCCAAGTACGCGCGCCACAGGCGGAACTCGTTGTGGTTGTACGGGCGCGTGGCGGCCGGCCCCAGCCAGAGGTCCCAATCCAGGCCATCCGGAATCGGCTCCTCGGGCGGCTCGCTCTGCACATTGTCGCCACCGATGTAGATGCCGCCGGTCCAGGCGTGCACCTCCCTGACTTCGCCGATATCGCCGGACCAGAGAATCTCCGCGGCCGTGCGCGTGCCCTCGTGCGAATACCCCTGGTTGCCCATTTGCGTCGCCACTTTGTATTTCCTGGCGGCGTCGAGCAGGAGGCGCGCCTCCCACACCGTGCGCGTAAGCGGTTTTTCACAGTAGACGTGCTTGCCGTGCTGCATGGCGAAGAGCGCGACGGGGCAGTGATTATGATCGGGCGTGCCGATCACGACGGCGTCGATGTTCGAGCCTTCGGTCTCGATCATCTTGCGAAAATCGGTGTATTGCCTGGCCTTCTCATAGCGCTGGAAGGTCCGCGCGGCGTAGGGCTTGTTGACGTCGCAGAGCGCGACGATGTTTTCGCTCGTGGCTACTGTGGCGATATCGTCCGCGCCGCGGCCGCCGATGCCGATGCCGGCGACGTTCAACTTATCCAGCACCGTTTTGAATCCCGCCGCGGCCAGCGAAGGCGCGCTGCCAAAGCCTCCCGCCGGAACGGCGCCGGCGAGCAAACTCCCATAGAAGAAATACCGCCTGGAGAATCGAATGTCCCTCATAATACCTTCCCTTAACCGGTTTCCGCCGTCCGCCCAAGTTCGAAGAGCGTCCGTTCGCGCGGCGCGCCTTTGGCAGCCGGCTCTAAACTAGAGCAAGCGCTCTCCCCGAAGTGTATCGCCGTGGACCGCCAAGCGCAACCGCTCTTTGACTTGCCTGCTGGTAGGCGCTTACAATAAGTCCTCCGCCGTTACAGGCTCGCCCGCGGCAAGAAAAGCAGAACTCCATCTTCGGTGTTCCTAGTGCGGCGCGGATGTCCGCGAGTCCTCACGGCGAGATGCGCGCAGCCTTATGGCGTGAACGTTGGAAGCGGGGCATGATGCGAATCAGATCACTTACGAAAATCGTGGCAGCCGCGACGCTGGCAAGCGCCGGTTTGTGTCTCGCGCAGGATGACAATGCGCTGAAGCTCTGGTATAAGCAGCCGGCCGGCGCGTGGACGCAGGCTCTGCCGGTGGGCAACGGGCGGCTGGCGGCGATGGTGTTTGGCGTGGTCCGCAAGGAGCACATCCAGCTCAATGAGGACACCGTGTGGTCGGGCGAAAAGCGCGACCGCAGCAATCCCGATGCGCCCAAGGCCATTCCCGAGATCCGCCGCTTATTGATGGAGGGGCATCCGGCGCAGGCGCAGGCGCTGGCGGATCGGGCGATGATAAGCATCCCCAAGGCCTTGCCGGTTTACGAGACTCTGGGCGATCTGTGGCTGGATTTTGGGGAAGGGCCGGAGGCGGCGGATTACCGCCGCGAGCTCGATCTCGACGCCGCCATCGCTTCCGTGAAGTATACAGCCGGGGGAGTGCACTATACGCGCGAGGTGTTCGCTTCGGCGCCAGGCAGCCACTGCCTGGTTGTGCGCATCAGCGCCGATAAGCCGGGCAGCGTGTCCTTCCGCGCCACGCTGGACCGGCCCGCGGATGCTACCACTCAGGCGGCCGATGGCCGGCTGATCATGACCGGCCAGGCGCTTCCGAAGCGCGCCCCGGGAGAGACCAACGGCGTTCGCTTTCGCGCTGAGGTCAAAGCAACCGTCTCCGGCGGAAGAATGGAGAGTTCCGGCGATCATCTGGATATTTCCGGCGCGAATAGCGCCGTGCTTACGGTCGTCGCCGAGACGGAGATTCGGGAGAAGGACTTGGCCGCGTCCTGCGCGCGCGATCTGGCCGCGGCCGCGCGCCCCTATGAAACGCTGCGCAGCGAGCACATCGGCGACCATCAGCATTTCTTCCGGCGCGTGAAGCTGGACCTTCCGGTGGATGCGGCGGCGCGCGCCTTGCCCACCGACCAGCGGCTCCAGCATGTGCAGGGGGGAGCGGCGGATCAGGACCTCTTCGCTCTTTACTTCCAATACGGAAGATATCTGCTGATTTCGAGCAGCCGGCCCGGAAGCATGGCGGCGAATCTTCAGGGGAAATGGAATGACAGCTTGACGCCCGCCTGGGGAAGTAAATACACCATTAACATCAACACCGAGATGAACTACTGGCCGGCGGAGACATGCAACCTCTCGGAGCTGACGGCGCCGTTGTTCGACCTGATCGAGAACGGGCGTCAAAACGGCCGCCAGGTGGCGAAGTTCTACTACAACGCGGGCGGGTTCGTCATGCACCACAATACCGACTTGTGGGGAGACGCCGTGCCGATCGACTTGGCCGCATCCGGTGTCTGGCCCATGGGCGCGGCGTGGCTCACGCTGCATATGGCCGAACACTATGATTTCACGCGCGACCGCAAGTTTCTCGCCGAGCGCGCCTACCCGGTCATGAAGGAAGTGGCGCAGTTCTACCTCGATTACCTGGTGGATGATGGCAAGGGCCATCTGATCACCGGGCCTTCGCTCTCTCCCGAGAACACGTACAGGACACCTTCGGGCGAGAGGGCGGCGGTCACCATGGGGCCGACGATGGACACGGAGATCCTGCAGCAGTTCTTCGGGCGGTTCCTGGAAGCCAGCGACATTCTGAAGATCGATCCGGATTTCCGCGCGAAGGTTGCGGCGGCGAAAGCCAAGCTGCTGCCGTTCCGCATCGGGAAGTGGGGGCAAATCCAGGAATGGATGGAAGACTACGACGAAACTGAGCCGGGGCACCGGCATATCTCGCATCTGTTCGCTTTGTTCCCCGGCGACCAGATCACGCCCTTCTACACGCCTGAGTTGGCGAAGGCCGCCCGGGCCACCATCGACCGGCGGCTGGCCAACGGCGGAGGGGGGACAGGCTGGAGCCGCGCCTGGATCATCAATTTCTTCACCCGCCTGCAGGATGGCGACAANNAGATCGACGGCAACTTCGGCGGGACCGCCGCCATCGCCGAGATGCTGGTGCAGAGCCAAGCCGGCCAACTCCAGTTCCTGCCGGCGCTGCCGAGAGCTTGGCCCGACGGCAAGGTCAGCGGGCTGCGCGCCCGCGAGGGCTTGGGCGTGGACATTTCGTGGAAAGCCGGACTGCCCACTACCGCCACTTTGAGGGCGGCGGTCGATGGCGTGCACGTCCTACGCATTCCTCAGGGCGTGCGCATCGGCGCCGTCCGCGACGGCGACCAGACCGTGCCTCTGCAGACTGTGAACAGCACGCTAGCGCGGCTTAACGTCAAGGCCGGGCACGTCTATGCCATCACCTTCAAACCGGCGGCGGGGCGCTAAGGCTGCGGGCCATATCGTCCAGGATCTTCAATTCCTGATCGTCCAGCATGCCGCTGTTGGGAAAGCGGGAAATCCAGCATCAAATTGCTGTTGCGGCTGACGATATATCCATCTTGCTCCACTGCAGCGCCGCGCGCCGGCGCCTCGCTTTGGTTCCTGAAGCGCGTCCGAATCCACCCTTTGGTTCCCGTGGTGTTAGAATCAGCCTGCGGGGAAGCGAAAGGAGTCTCGAATGAACAGTGGAATCGGCTGCTTCAATCGGAGAAAGTTCGTGGCCGGAGGCGCCAGCCTGCTGGCTGCCGCAAGAAGCTTATGGAGTCAGCAGGGCGCATACGCTGACGGCGATTTCGCCGGCGGCCCGATCACGGGTCCGTTCCGGCCCTATTGGCAATCGCTGAAGTCTTACCAGTACCCCGACTGGTTTCGCGACGCGAAGTTCGGAATGTGGGCTCACTGGACCCCGCAATGCGTTCCCGAGCAGGGGGATTGGTACGCCCGCGGCATGTACGTACAAGGCAACGCCCAGTACAACTATCACGTCAAGACCTACGGGCATCCGTCGCAATTCGGGTACAAAGACATCTGCAATCTTTGGCGTGCGGAGAACTGGAATGCGGACGAGCTGATCCGGCTGTATGCCAAGACCGGCGCCAAGTACTTCGTCGCGATCGCCAATCACCATGACAACTTCGATTGTTGGGACTCGAAATATCAGCCCTGGAACTGCGTGAATGTCGGACCTAAGAAGGATATCGTGGGCACGTGGGCGAAGGCAGCCCGCGCGCGAGGTCTCAAATTCGGAGTCACCTATCATGGCACGCCGGGGCGGGTTTGGGGGGAGTTCATGCCGGTCCGGTACCGCAGCGACGCGACCGGCCCTCTGCAAGGCGTACCCTACGATGGCGTTATGACGAAAGCCGATGGCAAGGGCAAGTGGTGGGACGGCATGGACCCGCAGGACCTCAACGGACCTCCGCACCAGGCGGCGGATCCCTGCCCGCAGTTCGTCGAGAAGTTCATGTTGCGCGTGCAAGACGTGATCGACAAGTACAACCCGGATCTGTTGTATTTTGACGATAACTGCGATTGGGACTTCGACAGGGGAGGCGGGGGCGTGTGGCTTGGCATGCCGGAACTCACGCCGCATATCATGGCGTATTACTACAACGCCAACATGCGCCGGAACGGAGGCAAGCTGGATGCGGTGTTCAATATCAAGAACGTTCCGACCGCCGTGTTAGGCACACTGGTTCGCGACTTCGAAATGAGCCAGGCGGGCGCAATCGAACCCAATCCATGGCAAACCGACGCGTGCATCGGAGGCTGGCATTACAGCCGGTCGCTCTACGAGAACCACCGGTACCGGACGCCCGAGTCCATGGTTCAACTTCTCGTCAACGTCGTCAGCAAGAACGGCAATCTGCTGCTGAACATCCCGCTTCCCGGCCACGGCCGGCCGGATGACGATGAATTCGCTTTCCTCGACAAATTTGGCTCCTGGATGGCCCTCAACAGCGAGGCGATCTACTCCACTCGGCCCTGGAAGGTTGCCGGAGAGGGTCCGACACAGGCCGGGGGCGCCACCCCGTACGGTGCGCTTCCACGATTCGCCCCGGGGGACATGCGATTTACGACCAAGGCGGACGCGCTGTATGCCATAGCGCTGGCTTGGCCCGGAGACGGAAAACTGACGATTAAGTCGCTGGCTTCGAACTCCCCCAACTACCGCGGCGAGATCGCGAAGATCGGACTGTTGGGGTCGGATGCGAACCTCGTGTGGTCGCGAAACGCGGATGGAGTCACGGTGAACCTTCCGGAAAAGCCGCCGTGCGATTACGCGTACGTGTTCAAGATCAATCCCGTGGGAGCGTGACCAGGCAACGACGCAGGACTCGCGAAGCGGTGACGGCGGCGTCACCATCGGTCTTCATTCCACGCCGTTAAGCGGAAATAAACGCCATCGCATTCCTAACGCCGGGAAGCGTGTCGTCCGGGCAGGCGCCGGCCGACGCTCCTTACATAAGCCCGAGCCTGCCTCCCGGAGCGGAACGGCTCCACCCCAGGGATCTGCGCCCGCCGCACAACAAGCACCTTATCACAGCACCAGCCGGATTCAAACTACGAATAGGGGACGACACTACGAATAGGCGACGCGTTTTCGAAGGCGCAAATTGTACCTCGTCTTACCGCATTAAGGATCTTCGACCGGGACCGGCTTTCATCGCAAGCGGCCAGCAGAATCAAAATTCCTATCAGCTCACCTGTCCATGGCCGTTGTGTTCTCGTCTCCGCAAGCGCTCGCCCGGCGCTGCCATGTGGTTACAATGTGGGGTTCTCTGATTTTGAGCGACCCTTGAACCTAATCCGCAGGATCGAGAACCGGCCGTGCGCCGGGTTTCGGCCGGTGGTCGACTTCTCTTCGGAAAGGACCTCTTTATCCATGTCTACTCGGCCGCGAATTGTTCTGGCGGGATTGGCGCTCTCCTGCATCGCCGTCTTCGGCGCCGACTTCACCATGAAGGTGACCGCCAACGACTATCTCAATACGCAGGGCTTTAGCGTCCTTCTTTACGACAGCACGTACCACCCTGTCTTCGTCGACCAGAAGGTCACGGCCATGGAGATGATCCTCCACGGCCAGCGCNNCGCATCGCCACCAACGGCGACGTCCGCCTGATGCCCACGCCCGAACAGTGGGACTTGGTGGCCACCCTCAAAGGGCGCGCGCACGACGACGAGGACAACCGCCTCACCGCCGACCTTTCCTTCCCTACCTACCAGATGGACTATCGCCTGCAAGTTGACGCCGAGCCGGGCGGGGTGCGCGTCAGCGTGAACCTCGATAAGCCGCTGCCGGACGAACTGGCCGGACGCGCGGGCTTCAACCTGGAGTTC
>PLGA01000120.1:0-9041 GCA_003139735.1 Bryobacterales bacterium
GGAACGGGCTTTGCCATCGGTGGTGCGCGGGCCGGTGGAATTGGCGGCGTTGGCGCGATTGGCTGCAAATTGCTCGGGGGAAACGTAATTTCGATCGTAATTTTGATAGTTTGACATGGGATTCTCTGAATGCCCTTCCAATTACAGATTGGCAGAGGGATAGGATTGAGTCTGAAATGCTGG
This sequence comes from Bryobacterales bacterium, assembly GCA_003139735.1. Lineage (GTDB taxonomy): Bacteria > Acidobacteriota > Terriglobia > Bryobacterales > Bryobacteraceae > BOG-224. Next base: position 184 of record PLGA01000120.1, read on the forward strand.
AGGGGGTATGTGGTGGAAAGGAAAGGAGGTTACTTTTTAAAAAGTTTTGGTGACCGCAGAACGGCGGCGCTGCGCTTCGTCACGGGAATCGGGCATCGGAACACATGCCGTTGCGAGGGTCTGCCCAGGGCGCCCCTGTTGGGACGAGGCCATCGGACGTGACCAGAGATGTATCAGGGCCAACGCGCGGGAAGACCGTTGGGCCACTTCTACGATAACCCCACTTCAAGGCCGCGTGAACAACTTCCGGGTGGCCGACGACTCGGGAACGGACCCGAGAACAAGGCTCAGTTTGGACGCTTGAACAACCATAGCCAAAACTCCTGAGTACCCGCACCGATCATGTGCCGAGCTTCGAAGCCTGACCGTTCTGCCATATCAACAACCTGCTCTTCCGAGAGCGCAACACCGAACCACGTATTCCTCGCTGAGAGCCACGACAATCTTCTGGGCTTTCCCAGGCATCCGTTTACCTGACACTTGAAAAGAGATCCGGGCAACAGTCGGCGACTCACCTCGCTGAGGTAACTCTCTATGATCTCGCTGCTCGGAATGTGCTGGAACACTAGATACGAGAAAGCAAAGTCGAATCGTAGATCGGGCAAGACGGTCAAGTCCATTCCATTGTTCTGGTACACGAGGGCATTCGACTGCGCCTTCTGAAAGGTCCTGGCCGCATCGATCATCCCGCCGCTTACATCAACACCGTGGACTTCTCCGAATACCTCCGCCAGTGCCTTCGTGAGTCTACCGGCGCCGCACCCAACCTCAAGGACACGCATCTTCTTGGGATCGCGGTCTGCGCAGATATTCGACATGTCATTCAAGATATGCTGCTCAATTGTGACGCGTCCCGAATTGAGAAAATCCTCCTGCGTCCAGTCGGTGCGCATGGTCGCGATGTAATAGCGGGTATTCTTTGCGGGCTCGGCTATTCCAATCGCGCTCCATCTTCTTCAGCAATCTCGGCAGCTTCATGTCCCGTCCGATTGCATCGCGCAATATCGGGCGGTTGACGCGCCAACCGAAAGCTGGGCCACGGGGCTGTGAACGGGGATCTCGTACTTTGACTTCTACACCGGTCATGCCCCGGTCCGCCCCGCGGGTTATCCTGGGATTGATGACGCGCAGACAACTGTTGTCGCTTCCTTTGGGCGCGCTTGCCCTGGGGCCTTCGGCCCGCGCGCAACAGTATGGCGGCATGGCGTCGCGCGGCATCAAAGCGGCTCCGCGCGGCAAGCCGTCGGGGCTGCCCTTCAACGCGCATTTCGTGAACGTGGCCCAGGCTGCCGGCCTCACGGCGCCGGTGATTTACGGCCCGGAGGACCATAACGACTACATCGTCGAATCGATGGGATGCGGCGTGGCCTTCATCGACTACGACAACGATGGCTGGCTGGACATCCTGGTCCCCACCGGCCGCCGTTTGCAGGCCACGCCCGATGGAGCCATCATCCGGCTGTATAAGAATAACCGCGACGGCACGTTTTCCGACGTCACCGCGAAATCCGGGCTGGGGCGCAGCGTGTGGGCTACCGGAATTACCGTCGGCGACTACGATAACGACGGCTACGACGACATCTTCATCGCCTGCTGGGGCCAGAACATCCTATTCCACAATAACGGCGACGGCACGTTTTCCGATGTCACGGAAAAGGTGGGGCTGATCCATACCGGATCGCGCTATAGCACCGGATGCACCTGGGTGGATTACGATCGCGATGGCAGGCTAGACCTTTTCGTTTCGCATTACAACGTCTTCGACCTGGACAAAGTGCCGATACGCGGCAAGGACCCGGGCTGCAGTTACCGGGGCGTTCCGGTCTACTGCGGTCCCGACGGACTTCCTCAGGAGCCGTGCCGGCTGTATCATAACAACCCGGACGGAACGTTCACCGACGTGAGCGAGAAATCCGGCATTGCGAGCGTCAAGCCGGGCTATTGCCTGACGGCCGTGGCCGCCGATTTCGATGGCGACGGATGGCAGGATATCTACGTCGCATGCGATACCACTCCCAGCCTGCTGTTTCGTAACAACCACGACGGCACGTTCACCGAGCGGGGTCTCGACGCCGGGGTCTCGCTGAGCGAGGATGGGCAGGAGCAGGCGGGGATGGGGGTGGCCGTCGGAGATTTCAACGTCGATGGGAACCTGGACATATTCAAGACCCATTTCCGCGACGACACGCCGGCCCTCTACCGCGGCAACGGCAAGGGCAGCTTCACGGACGCGACGCTGCGCGCCGGCCTGCGCGTGGAAACCCGGTTCGTCGGCTGGGGCGCCGGAATGGTGGACCTCGATAACGACGGTCTGCCCGACCTTTTTTTCGCAACGGGCATGGTCTATCCCGAGGTGGAACGGAAATTCCCCGATTATCCGTTTAAGACGCCGCGAGTCTTATACCGCAACCTGGACGGAACGCGATTTGAGGAGTTGCTGGATGAGGCGGGGCCCGGCGTCAGCGAGGCCCATTGCAGCCGCGGAGTGGCCTTCGGCGATTTCGATAACGACGGCGATCTGGACATCCTGGTCATGAACATGAACGAGCCGCCGTCGCTCCTTCGCAACGATATGAAACCGGGGAACCACTGGCTCAAGACGCTGCTAACCGGCGTGGCTTCCAACCGTTCCGCCATCGGCGCGCAGGTGGTGGTCACCTATGGCGACAGGAAGCAGGCGCAGTCCGTGATGGCGCAGTCTTCGTATCTTTCCGCCAACGATCGCCGTCTGCACTTCGGACTGGGCGCGGAAAAGAGCGCGAGCCTGGAGATTCGCTGGCCTAATGGCAACGTAGAGAAAATCCCCGATGTGCAGGCTGATCGACTGGTGGTAATCAAGGAAGGCGCAGGAATCGTCCGCACCGACCGTTGGGCGGCGGGTCCACCCACGTCGCCTAAGCTTCCTTGATTTCCCTGCCAGACAAATAAGGAAGAAGGCAGGCGGACCCACAAAGGCAGTGGGTACCCCGGCCCGCCCCACTGAACCCCGTGTTACCATTCCGTTTTATTCCAAGACGAACTGCGGCCAAGGGGGAAATCTCTTGAAGGTCTACGAAAGCAGGGACATTCGGAACGTCGGTGTGGTGGGCCACGGCGATTCCGGGAAAACCACGCTCACCGCCGGGTTGCTGTTCACGGCCGGGGCCACCAACCGCCTGCTCCGGGTGGACGAAGGCAATACGATCACGGATTTCGACGATGACGAAATCCAGCGCCGGATCACCATCTCCACGGCCATTGCCGTGGCGGAGTGGAAGAAGGCCAAGATCAACATCCTCGATACTCCCGGCTACAACATCTTCATTAACGATACGCGCGCCGCCCTGTCTGCCGCCGACGCCGCTTTGGTACTGGTGGACGCCGTCGGCGGCGTGGAAGTTCAGACCGAGAAGGTCTGGAGTTTCGCGGACGACTACAAACTGCCCCGCGCCATCATTGTCAATAAGCTCGACCGGGAACGCGCCGACTTCGGCCGCGCGCTGGAGAGCATCCAGGAGAACTTCGGGCGGACCGCCGTGCCGATCCAGATCCCCATCGGTTCCGAGCGCGACTTTAAGGGCGTGGTGGACCTGATCCGTATGAAGGCGTGCACCTTTACCGCCGATGGCGACGGTAAGGGCGTGGAAGGGGAGATACCCGACGACTTGGCGGACGCCGCTCAGACGGCCCATGAAGCCCTGGTTGAAATGGTGGCGGAAGCCAACGACCACCTCATGGAGGAGTTCTTCGAAAAGGGGTCCCTTTCAGCCGAGCAGATCATCGAGGGGGTTAAACAGGGCGTCCGTGAGATGCGGATTTACCCGGTGATGTGCGCCTCCGCCCTGCACAACGTCGGAACCGGCCAGATCCTGGACTTCATCGCGGACAACTTGCCCTCGCCCGCCGATCGGGAAGGCGTCCCCGCCACCGTCAACGGCCAGGAGACCATCCGCAAGTTCAACGAACACGAACCGCCGTCGCTGTTCGTGTTCAAGACCACGGCGGACCCGTTCGCCGGCCGGATCACCTACTTCAAGGTGGTCACCGGGGTGGTGAAGAACGACGCCAACCTGCAGAACGTCACGCGCGGCGCGGCTGAGCGCCTGGCGCACATCGCCAGCCCCCAGGGCAAGACACTGCAGCCGGTCACCGAAGTGCGCGCGGGCGACATCGGCGCGGTCGCCAAGCTGAAGGAAACGCTTACCGGCGATACCATGGCCGATAAGGGCGCCAACGTCGCCTATCCGCCGGTGAAACTGCCCGAGCCCTCCATCGCCTTCGCCATCCAGGCGAGTTCCCGGAACGACGAGGACCGGATGGGCAACGCCGTACACCGGATTCTGGAGGAGGACCAGTCGCTGCGCTTTTACCGCGATCCGCAGACGCGCGAGTTCCTCCTGGCCGGCTCCGGCCAGCAGCACGTGGAGATCGTGGTCAGCCGGCTCAAGAAGCGCTATGGCGTGGAGGTCACCCTCAAGGCCCCCAAAATCCCTTACCGGGAGACCATACGCGGCTTCGCCGACGTCCAGGGCCGCCACAAGAAGCAAACGGGCGGCCACGGCCAGTTCGGCGACTGCTGGATCAAGATGGAGCCTCTTGCGCGCGGCGCCAAGTTCGAATTCGCCAACGAGATTTTTGGCGGCTCGATTCCCAAGAACTTCATCCCCGCCGTGGAAAAGGGCATCGTGGACGCTGCCGAGAAAGGCTATCTGGCCGGATATCCGATGGTGGATTTCAAGTGCATCGTCTATGACGGCTCCTACCACGACGTGGATTCCTCGGAACTGGCGTTTAAGCTGGCCGCCCGCAAGGCGTTCAAGGCCGCCATGCAGGAGGCCAAGCCAGCCTTGCTGGAGCCGGTCATGAACGTGGAAATCCAGGCGCCGGTGGAATACGCGGGCGACCTGATGGGCGACCTCAACGGCCGTCGCGGGCGCATCTCCGGTATGGAAACCAAAGGCAGCAGCCAGTTTATCCGCGCCCAGGTTCCCATGGCCGAAATGTTAAACTATCAGAGTGACCTGACGGCCATGACGCAGGGCCGGGCCTCCTTTACCATGGAGTTCAACCACTACGATTTTGTGCCTCCGTTGCAGGCGGAGAAGATTATCGCCGCTGCCAAGGCCGCTAAGACGGGCGAAGAGGAAGAAGAGGAGTAAGAATTACCTTCTCCGGGCTATTTTTTGCAGTTGCGTTACAAAGTGAACGTATTGTAACCTGTTGATTCCGCGCCGGGCGGCGCCACGGGATTGGCTTGCGCTTCCCTGGTTTGAGGTGGAATGGACGTTCGGACGAAAGCCGTTTTCTTTTTCGCGTTTGCCGCGGCCTTAGCCGCGGCCGGTTGCGGCTTGGCTCCCCAGCAAGCCAGGTTTCAGACGGCATTCCTGCCGCCGGCGCCGCATGCCGCCTTGGTTCTGGACACGCCCGAACCTCCGCCGGTTCCGCCGCCCAATGCGTTTCTGGACGGTGTCTCGGCCCTGCTTCCGGCCAACCCGGACGTTTCCCCGCGCAAGTTGCGGGCCGACGCCATGGCCCGGCAGGCCGACCAGCGCTTCCAAAGCGGCCAGCGATACTACCAGTCGAAGGACGTTCCGAACGCCCGCAGGGAGTTCGACGCCGCCGTCGATCTGATGATGGAGGCGTCCGGACTGAACCCGGACGGCCGCTCGGTCTACCAGGGCCTTTTGGACACCATGGTGGACGCCATTCACCGCCTCGACCTGGCCGGCATGGGCGCCGCCGCCATTGCCGAACAAGAGCGGTTCGAGAAGGCCCCCCTTGAAGACATCCTGGAAATGACCTTCCCCGTGGATCCCAAGTTGAAGGACCGGGTACGGGAACAGGTCTCGGCCACCATCTCCCAATTGCCGCTGGCGGTGAACGACGCCGTCCTCGGATATGTTCAGTACTTCAGCAATCGCGGCCACAAGAGCATGGTTTTCGGCCTGGAGCGTTCCGGCCGTTATCAGGCGATGATCCAGCGCATTCTGGACGAAGAGGGATTGCCTCAGGAATTGATCCGTCTGGCGCAGGCGGAATCCGGCTTCATCCCCCGCGCGATGTCCAGTAAAGCGGCCGCCGGGATGTGGCAGTTCCTGGCCGAACGCGGGCAGCAGTACGGTCTGGCGCGCACCGCCTACGAAGACGACCGCCTGGACCCGGAAAAGGCCACCCGCGCGGCGGCCCGCCACTTGCGCGATCTGTACCAGGAATTCGGCGACTGGTATCTGGCCATGGCCGCCTATAACTGCGGACCCGTCACCGTCGAGAAGGCCATTGCGCGCACCGGGTACGCGGATTTTTGGGAATTGCGGCGTCTGGGAGTCCTGCCGCTCGAAACCACCAACTACGTGCCCATCATCCTGGCCATGACCATCATGGACAAGAATGCGGCCGAGTACGGCTTGGGGGATGTCCAGTTCGACGCTCCCCTCAAGTACGACACGGTGGAGATTTCCGCGCCCACCAGCCTGGCCTTGATTTCCGATATTACCGACACGCCCGTTTCGGAACTGGCATCGCTTAACCCGGCCATTCTGAAGAGCGTCGCGCCGGCGGGCTACTCTCTGCACGTGCCTAAGGGCGCCGGCAGCCAGCTCAGCGTGGCCTTGCAACTGGTTCCCGGCGAGCATCGCGACGCCTGGCGCATCCACAGCGTGGGTCCGGGTGAAACGCTGGCATCCATCGGCAAGCTCTATGGAATTGCGGCCGGAGGCATCGTGGCGGCGAACGGTCTCCACTCCGCCGAAGCCGCGGAAGGCGATCGGCTGCTGATCCCCGCGGTCCCGCACCCCGTCGCGCCAGTCCTGCGCACGGCGGCGCGAGCGTCCGCCAGGAAGACCACCGCGCGAGCGTCTACCAAGACGCCCGCTTCGAAGGGATCCAAGACTCCCGTGGCCGCCAGTCCCGCGCACAAACAACCGGTAGTCCTCGCCCGCAGGGCTTCGTAATCGCGCGTCCGACAGAATTCTTCCGCAAAAAACTCATTTCTCTATTGTCTCCTCGCAAAAAGGGGTATTCTATGTGTGATTGTGCCCTGAATACAGGAGGCTTGCTTAATGTTTGATAGCCCAAAGTTCGCTCCCAAAAAAGAGGACGAAGAGATGGAAGACTTCCAGGACTACGAGGACGGAGAGCACGCGGAGACTTCCGCTCTCGACGACCCCGAGGATGAGGAGGACGAAGAGGACGACGAAGAGATCATCGTGGTTGCCACCTTTACTCCCGTCGAACCGGCAGTGGCCCCCGCGGCCGCCGTCCCTGAAGGCGCGCCGCCGCCCGAGGCCCCGCCGAAAAAGCCCGTGAAAAAGGCTGTGGCCGCTAAGAAGGCTCCGGCGCCACCGCCGGCCCCGGCCAAGAAGGCTCCGGTTCCCCCGCCCAAAAAGGCTCCGGCCAAGAAAGTCGCGGTGAAGAAGGCCCCGGCGAAGAAGGCCGCGGCGAAGAAAGCCGCGGTGAAGAAGGCCGCGGTGAAGAAGGCCCCGGCGAAGAAGGCTGCGGTGAAGAAGGCCCCGGCCAAGAAGGTTGCGGCCAAGAAGGCCCCCGCCAAGAAGGCTGCCGCCAAGAAAGCCCCGGCGAAGAAGGCCGTGGCCAAGAAGGCGCCGGCCAAGAAGGCCGCAGTGAGGAAGAGGCGCTAAAAGATCCTCGGTCGAGGGGTCGAGCTGGGGGATTTTCCGCCTCCCGCTCGGCCCCTGGCCTATCTCGCGCAGGCCGATCTTGAGTAGTGTCTAACCTTCCTTCTTCACCACTTGCCGGCAGTGCTCGAAAAGATCGAGGAGCGCCTCCGCATGCTCTTCAGGCGAGCGGGCCGTGGTTTTTCCAGAGAATCCCGTTCCGGATTGCGCAGATTTCGCGTAGCCGGTGGTCACCGCGATGAACTTCATCAATTCCAGCGCGACTTCGTCTTTGCCGCGCGCCGCGCGGTCGGCTGGCGTATTTTCGGAATTGAGAGTGGGTTCTTCTTCCGCCATCTGCGATCCTTTCCTCCTTGTGGTACAACTCTAGGTTACAGCATCTCCCATCCGATGCCGCTAACGGCCATCCGGCACGTACGAAAAATGCGAGGAGGCGCCCAAGCCCATTTGCTGGAGGCGGACGACCGCCATTGGTACGTCGTCAAGTTCCGCAACAACCCCCAGCATCGCCGGGTTCTGGTGAACGAACTGCTTTCTTCGGCGCTTCTGGAGTATCTCCAGGTTTCCGCCCCGCCTACCGCGCTGATTCACGTCACCCCCGCGTTCCTGGACGCCAACCCGGAGCTCCACCTGACGCTCGGGACGGCGCGCATCGCGGTGGATCCCGGCTGGCACTTCGGCTCCCGCTACCCCGGCGACCCCGGCGTCACGGCGGTTTACGACTTCCTGCCCGATGCGCTCCTGGCGCAGGTGGTCAACCGGGAGGATTTCCGGGGCATCCTGGTATTCGATAAATGGGCCGGCAATGTGGATGGCCGCCAGTGCGTCTTCTATCGCGCCATGGTGCGGCGCGACCGGGGCGCGGACCGTCCGGGCTTCGTAGCGCGCATGATCGACCACGGCTTCACCTTCAACGGCCCGCACTGGGATTTCCCCGACTCACCCCTACAGGGCCTGTACGCACGCCGGCTGGTTTACGAGGGCGTGAGGTCGCTCGACGATTTCCAGCCCTGGCTCGACCAGGCCATCCACTTCCCGGAAGAAGTCATCGACCAGGCCTGGAAGCGCATCCCCCCCGCCTGGATCGAAGGCGAGGAAGACGCTCTCCAGGATCTGCTGGAGCGCCTCTTCGAACGGCGTAAGCGCCTGCCGGAGCTGATCTCCGCCTGCCGCCAGGGGCGTACGAACCCTTTCCCGGACTGGGTGTAGGGGGGGGGCGTTGGCGAGTAGGGGTCGGGCATGCCCGAC
>PLGA01000120.1:9095-9282 GCA_003139735.1 Bryobacterales bacterium
CGGTGTTCATCAGCACGCCGTCGGCGCCCAACTCCATAGCTACGGCCGCATCTGAAGCCGTACCCACGCCGGCATCCACGATCATCGGCACGTCGGTGATCATCTCCCGGAAAATCCTCAGGTTGGCGGGGTTTTGCACGCCCATGCCGGAGCCGATGGGCGCCGCCAGCGGCATCACGGCGGCGGC
>PLGA01000120.1:9378-9577 GCA_003139735.1 Bryobacterales bacterium
TGCGAATGGCGTCCTCGGCGGTGTAGCAGGCGGCCGTATTGGGAAGGATAAATATCTTCGTGCGGTCGATGTAGTCGAGCAAGGATTCCTTGGAACGGTCGCTGAGGTTCACGCGCCGCACGGCTACCGTCACCATTTCCGCGCCGGCGGCCGCATGACAACGCTGCATCTCCTGAAAAGTGCGGTATTTCCCGGTCCC
>PLGA01000261.1 GCA_003139735.1 Bryobacterales bacterium
CGTGCTGAGGCCGGCGCGCGCCATGAGCGGCGCCGAGTTCCCGATTCCCCCCGGTGTGGCGTAACCGTCGCGAATCCACTCGGCCAGTTGCTCCTGCGAATAGCCGGGCATGTCTTCAGTCTCGCACCGCGCCAGGCCGCCTTCCCCGGCGAGATTGTCGGTGAAATCGAAGTCCTTGCGCCGGAAATCCACGACGGCTGTGTTTAACACCAGAATATCCATCGCCATCCGTCCTCCCGACGAGCATCTACCCGTTTACGCCATTTGTATCATGGCGCTGCACTTATTGACGTGATCCGGCGACAGATTCGCCGGCCCAGCGATAACGGCGCCGGCTTTCACGGATGCTTCATTCCAGTGGGGCAGGCCATCGTTTTTTGTGGCCTGCCTTCTTCGGTGGGGCGGACCGGGGCGCCCACGCCTTTTGTGGGCCCGTCTGCCTTCTTCTGGCCTGTTGAGTTATTCTTGGACACTACTCCAGGTTCGTTACAGTGTGTCCACCCAGGCGCGTTTGCGGGCGCTTTCCCGAACCTTCTCGAGCAGGTGCATGCCCCACGCGCCTTCCTCGAATGTCGGGTACTCCACCGGCGCCGACGGGTCGGCCACTTTTCGATAGAAGCGCTTGAAGACCTGCTTGTGCGTATCGCCGTAGCCTTCGGCATGCCCGCCAGGGAGGTCGGCGAACGCAGCGGCTTTCGGGTTGAGTAACGACGGGTCCTTGAGCAGCGTCAGGTTGGGCGAGTTGCGCTGGCCAATCCACAACGTGTTCGGTTCCTCCTGATTCCAGATCACCCCGGATTTCGTTCCGAAAATCTCCACCTGAAAACGGTTCTTGCATCCGGCTGACATCTGGCTCACGGTGAAAGCGCCGTGCGCGCGTTCGCCCAGGCGCAGCATGACCGAACCGAAATCGTCGGTATCGATGGCGACCTCTTCATAATCCTCGGGCCGGAGTTGTTTACCGGAAAACGTCTCCACGGCGATCTTGGGTTTCTTTCGGGTCTTGTGGAAAATGACGAGATCGGCGCATACCGACGAGATCTTCTGGCCAGTCAGGTGCTGGATCATATCCATCCAATGAGAACCGATGTCGCCCATGGCGCGCAGCGCGCCGTTATCGCGGCTCTCGACTCTCCAGTTGAAGTCCGTGTCGTACAGAAGCCAGTCCTGAGAATAGGTCCCCTGCACGATCAGAATCTCGCCAAGCTCCCCGCCCTCGATCATCCTGCGGACCTGCTGCATCAGCGGGTAGTAGCGGAGGTTGTGGTTCACGCAATTCGCCAGGCCGTTCTTGCGGGCGGTCGCCGCCATCTCATTGGCCTCGGCCGAAGTGAGCGCCAGCGGCTTCTCGCAAAGCACGTGCTTGCCGGCCTGCATGGCCTCCATCGAGATCTTATGGTGCAAGGCATTCGGCGCGCATACGTGCACGGCTTGGATGGAAGGGTCCGCGAGGATCTCCCGGTAGTCGCCGGTTGTCTTTTCGATGCCCATGGCTTTGCCGAAGGAGGCTGCCTCTTCGGCTGAAATGGCCGCGACGGCGGCGACCTCTACGTTGCCGAGGCGGCGAATCCCCTCGGTATGCACACGGCCCATAAAGCCGGCGCCGATTACTGCGGTCTTGATCTTGGACATATTCTTCTTTATACTCCACTTCACTGGAAGTCTTGGCTCGATTTCACGCTGAGTCCCCCCGTTCCGTCCAAGGCGTCCTCAGACCAGGGATCTAATCTCAAATCCGCGATGCCAGATCTCTGCGTACTCAATCTCAAGCTGCGTTCATCCGCTCATCACCAATAATCTCACCCAATATCCCCTTTCGTCTCCATCACTTGCCGCCGCTCGATTTCAGACCCAAGCTCGACCCCGTGCGACTCTGAAAGCGTAAGGTGTATCACATGACAAGTTCCCAAGCGCCGCCTTCCCCAGGCAAGTCGCCGTCCCGGCGCCGGCTTCGCTTCTGGGCCCGCCTGCGCTTTTCCCCGCGTTCAGGACAAAAAACCAAACGAACCCAATTCCGGTGGGGCGGGCCGGGGTGCCCATTGTGGCCCGCCTGCCTTCTTCCATGATGCGGCGCAAAAAACCAAACGAACCCAATTCTCCCGGAACTAACTCAAAACAAATGACTTGTCCGCGAAATAACCAGCAACCGGCCGCTCATCCGCCAGGGCCCGCCCTATTTCCGCCCCTCCCCGGCGCTGCGCCCGGAAACGCTCTTGCCAGTCCCCAGGAGTTGGGCCGGCTTTCCGCTCCCGGTTGCCTCGGAACGCGCGTCGCCCCGCTTGATTTGAGCCCGGCGGCGTCCTTTTGCAAGGTTGGCGGCGGCTTTCTCCTTGGCCGCCTCGCTGCTCTGGACGTGATTATTCACGGCCACCGCGCCGGCGCCCTTCGCCATCCGCGTGGCCACGCCTTTGTGTTGGATTACGTCGGTCTTGCCTTCGATGGTGGCGACGCCACCCTGAACGTGAACCTGGAATTTGTCCGCATTGATCTTGGACTTGGCAAACTTGGCTCGAATCGCCGCTTCGATCAGCGCATCCGTCTGCGCATGCTCCTTCTGGGCTTGCGCCGCCGTCACCGTGGTTTTCGGCGCGATCGGCGCCCGCTTCGGTGGGGGATATGTCGGTGGGTACAAGGTCTGCGCTCCCAACCCCAGCGCCGCGACGGAGATTATGGCCGCCGCCAATCGACTTGTTCGCATGGTCATAGAGTGCCTTTACGCCGCTGTTGTTCTCAGGAATCTGTGCTAGAGTGAGGATTCTCAAGACTCTTCTGGTTCGCATGTCTGAACAGATCCTGCTGCAGGGCAAAATTCTGGGCACCGAGGATTTCCTCTTGGCCGGTCCGGCCGAGGCGCGTTCCGGACGGTCGGCCGGCGAAGATTTGTTGGCCGGTCGCTCGCAGTGGATTACTCTGCTCTGCGAAGCGCTCCCTCGCGCGCTGCTGGCGGAACTCGGCCTCGCCCGCATTCTCCTCGGATCGAGCGGCGGCGGACAGTTCCTGGTAGTCCTGCCCGGCGAAACCCGGCAAGCCGCCGAGGATTTCCTGGTGGCAGCCGCCCGGCAGATCGCCGATCTCAGCTCGGGATATGTCAGCCTCGTTTGGGGCGTGACCGACAACCTGGGCGATTGGGCCGTCATTCGCAAGCGTCTGAACGAGGAACTCCAGGGCAAGCGCAATGCCCCGTTGGCCGCCGCCCAAACCGAACCGGGCGGCGCGGCGTTCCGGCCGTTTACGCCCGTTTCGAGCGCCGAAGCCGACGCCTATTTCGCCAGGGAACTCGGCGCCAAGGTTCGGGGAGCGGCCCGTATCGGCTGGTCGCCCGAAGCTCCCGGCAAGGTCGCGCCGGAAGAAGGCAAGCACTCCTGGCCTTTGAGTTCCAACCTCTCTCCGGAAAGCATCATGGTGGCGCGGCACGCGGCGCCTTCCGACGATGGAAAGTCCGCCGCCACCGTGCAGACGCTGGCGCGCCGCGCGCAGGGCCGCTCCATCTGGGGCGTGTTGCGCGGCGACGTCGATGATTTCCGCCTGCGCCTCCGCCGCGTGAACAGCATTGAGGAGCACGTCCCGCTTTCCGTGCTGTTCAAGCAGTTCTTCGCCGGCGAACTGGAAGTGCTCTGCTCCTTGCCCGAGTTCTGGCGCAAAGTCAGCATCCTTTATACCGGCGGCGACGATTTTGCGGTGTACGGCTCCTGGGACGCGCTCATCGGCCTGGCGCGCGAGGTGCAACGGCTGTTCCACCGCTTTACCGAAGAGAATCTAAAGGAATATCCGGGGCCCGAGGGCAAAACCATTTCCATGGCTATCGCCCTCGCGCCGGAGATGTACTACCCCCTTGCCGCGGTTTATGAGGAAGCGGGCCGCAATTTGGACTTGGCCAAGTCCGCGGACAAGGATTGCATCTACCTTTTGGGACGCGTTCTCGAATGGCGCCGCCTGGCCGACGCCGCGGAGTTGAAGGACACCGTCACGCGTCTGGTCCACGATTTCCGCATGTCGCGCCAATTCCTGTATCAGTTGCGGAGCTTCTACCGCCGCGAGGAATACGCGGACTGGGGACCGGCCGAGACGCTGGGCGCCTGGCGCTTCCAGCGGCGCTTCAACCGGATCCTCAGCGGCACGCGCGACCGCGAGTTCCAGAAGCTGCGCTCGCACCTCATCACGGAGATGGTGGGGCGCAAATCGGCTGAAGTGAAATTGAGGCCCGCGGGCCTGGTGGCCCTGGAGTGGGCCAGATTGGTGACAGAGGTTTAGCACATGCCACAAGAGCAGGAACAAAAGAGCCGCGAAAGCCGTCCGCCGCGTGAAGGTTCCCGCGGCCCGCGCGAAGGCGGCGGAGGACCGCCGCACGGGCCCAACGATCGCGGCGGGCCGCCCCATGGGCCTCGCGGCGGAGAGCGAGGCGGAGATCGCGCGGGCGACCGCTTCCGTCCCGAGGGTCCGCCCGAAATCGAGCTCGAAAAACTGGTCGGCGACAGCCTCTATTTGGATAATCAGGCGCACGCCATCGTCAGCCGCATGCGCGATATGGATTCCGGCACCAAGAGCCAGTTGCGCCGCCTGTATAGCGCCGTGCGCCGCGCCGTCCGCGCGCCCGAAGGCGAGCGCCAGCACGAGTTCGTCATGCTGCGCGCGCGTTTTGCCTATACCATCGCGCGCCACGGGCTGCGCAGCCTGGACCAGCTCGAACGGCTGCTGTTGCAGGTGACCCGCAGGAACGATATCCGCGGTTATGAACGGTTCAAGGACCTTTTCGAGGCCATCGTGGCCTACAACGAGTAAAGCATGAGCGCACATACCTCCCAAACCGAGTTGATACTCATCGGTAAGCTGATCCTCGAAGGCGATATGACTTGCGAAACCGGCCTCCACGTGGGCGCGGGCAAGGGTTCCCTCGAGATTGGCGGCTCCGATAATCCCGTGGTCAAGGACGCCTTCGGCCGGCCTTACGTGCCGGGAAGTTCGCTGCGCGGGAAGATCCGCTCGCTCCTGGAGCAGGCTTCCGGCGTGGCCGTCCCCGCCGACATGGTGTACCTTTCGCGCCGCAAAGGGCAGGAAGTGCGCATCCACCAGAGCGACCGTCCCGACGACGAGATCTGCCTGCTGTTCGGCCGCAATCCCGGCCGCATGGAGCGCGTGCAGGGCGACGCCGTCGATACCTCGCTCGCCACGCCCGCGCGGCTGGCGGTCTTCGACGCTCCGCTCGATCTGGCAAGCATCACCCCCCAGATGCGCGAGAACCTCGACGACGAGCTGACCGAGGTGAAGAGCGAGAACGCCATCGACCGCATCACCTCGCAGGCCAACCCCCGCACCCTCGAGCGCGTACCCGCCGGCGCCCGTTTTCACACGCGCTTCGTCATGGACCTGCTCTGCGAAGAGGATGCCCCGCTGTTCCCGCGCGTGCTCGAAGGCATCCGGATGCTCGAAGACGACGCCTTGGGCGGCGGCGGCTCGCGCGGCAGCGGCCGCGTCAGCTTCTCCAACCTGCGGCTCGTATGGCGCGGCCGGAAATACTACGCCGCCGGCGCTCCGGAAAAGGAAATCGGGGCGGGCGCGACCGTCGCCGCCATTCAGACCGCCGTCGCCGATTCCGCGTTCTCGTTTCTGCACGAGGAGTAATGCATCCGGGATTGGTCGTTAAACTCCGCCCCTCGGGCCCCTGGCGCATCGGTTCCGATTCGGGAGCCCGCAACCGGGTGGACGCCCTCTATCACAGCGACTCGCTCTACGCCGCGGTGACCTCCGCCATGGCGCGCCTCGGAACGCTCGAGGATTGGCTGGACGCCACCGCGCGCTCCGCCGCGCCGGCGGTGTGTTTCAGCTCCTGTTTCCCGTACCTCGATGACATCCTTTGCGTCGTTCCGCCGCGAACCTTCTGGCCGCCCGCCGCGGCTGGCATTTCCACCCGCGTGCGCTGGAAAAGCGTCCGGTTCGCGCCGCTCGAAATCGTGCGGGATCTCGTTGCCGGGCGCAAGCTCGATGAAGGCCAGTGGAGCTTGGATGGCTCGAGCGAGTGCCTGACGCCGGCCGGCAGTCCCGGTCCATTCCGCACTTCGGTGCGCTGGAGCGCCGCCGTGGACCGCTTTACCGGCGCCACCGAGCGCCATTCCACCGCCTGCATCGAATTCCGCTCCGGATGCGGATTGTGGGCCGTCGCCTCGTTCCTGGATCAAGCCGCCCGCGACCGCTGGCAGTCCCCCGTGAAAGCCGCTCTCCGCTTGCTGGCCGATAGTGGTTTCGGCGGCGAGCGCTCCCGCGGCTGGGGCCGTTCCGAACCGCCCGAGTTTGCCGAAGGCGATCTGCCGGACCTGATTCTGCCGCCGCTCGCGCCCGCGCCGGAAGCCGCCGTCCTCACGGAAGAAGTCAGTGGGGCGGGCCGGGGTACCCACGATCTTGGTGGGTCCGCCTGCCTTCCGGATTCCGAGGATGTGGCCAATTCCGCGGATGCGCCTCCGGACCAGCCGACCCTGCCCACACCCATGCCGGGCGAGGTCAAGCCGGAGGATAGCGCCTCCGCCGAATCTCCCGCGGAAATGGGCGCTGGCGTGGCCGTGCTGGAAATGGAAGATGAGGCTCTTGAAACCCAGGTGGAATTCCAGCCGATCGAACCCGAGCCTGAGCCGGCCTTTGCGACCCCGGTAATCGATGCTCCCCAATCTCACTGGCTCCTTTCGCTCTACACGCCGGCGCCCGACGACACGGTGGACTGGCGCCGTGGCAGCTACTCCGTATTGACCCGCGGCGGCCGCGTCGAAAGCCCCGCCGGATCGGGCGGCCTCAAGAAACAGCTTCAGATGATCGCCGAAGGCTCGGTACTTTCCGCCGTCTCGGAGCCCCGCGGTTCGGCAACCGATGTCGGGCCGGAGGGATTCCCCCATCCCGTCTACCGCGCCGGATTCGCGCTTTCGATTCCCCTGCCGGAGGTCCGCTGATGCGCTACCGCCTCACCTGCCTGACCCCGCTGCTGGTCGGCAACGGCGAAAAGCTCAGCCCCATCGATTACATGGTCTGGAAGGATCATGTGAACGTGCTCGACCAGTGGCGCATTTTCCGGCTGCTGGCCAAGGGACCGCGTCTCGAAGGCTACCTGAATCAGCTCAAAACGGCCGAAAAGCTGGATTTCGCCTCCTGGGGCGGATTCGCGCAGAACTTTGCCGGCCGGCGCATCCCGTTTGAGAACGCCGCCTATTCGGCCTATTGGAACCGCGCTTCCGGCGAAAGCCTGCACATCCCCACCTTCGCCTGCGGCGCCTCCGGCCCGTACCTGCCCGCTACGGCCATCAAAGGCGCGTTGCGCACGGGCATGGTGTTCGCCAACTGGCGCGACGGCATGTTGCAGGAGGTGGTGGCCCGCACCCAGGGCGAGCGCTTCCCCCGGCGCCCATCCGAGAGCGTGGAGGATCAGGCGTTGGGCACTGGCGGCGCCGACCGCATGCGCTTTGTGAGCGCCGGCGATTCCGCCCCTGTCGCCACCTCTCAGTTCAAGGTCTACCTGTTGCGCACGTCCACCCTGCAACCGCGCGGCGCCGGATTTACGCTGGGCTGGAAGCAGAGCCCGCGAGGCGCCGTGGATGGCGCGCGTCCCGATGACAGCACGCCGGCATTCGCCGAAATGGCCGTTCCCGGCGCCGCTTTCGAAGGCGATTGGAGCGAGAAGACGTTCCTCCTGAACCCGGAGCTAAGGCGCTCCGTGCGCTGGCCGGAAAACCTCGGCCGGGAACGCTTTTTCGAGGCCGCCAACGTCTATGCCGCCGGTCTGCTCGCATTGCAGCGGCAGTACGCGAGCTGGGCCGGCATGGGTCTTCTGGATCGCAGCCTCGACGAATTGGAGCAGCGCCTCGCGGCCGCCCGCGAGAAGGGGNNGCGGACTATCGACAGATCCTGAAACAGTTCGGAATGTACGACCGCGCCTTGGCCAGCAACCTCCCGTTCCCCAAGACCCGCCGCATCGTATTCCTGAACAACCGCCCCGCCACATTGCCGGGCTGGGTGGAACTGTCCGTAGCGGAGTGAAAGGCAGGCGGCGATTGGCTCGAATCTATCCTTTCGAAGCGTATCGATACACCGAAAAAGCCGGACCGCTGGGGAATCTGGTCACGCAGCCGTACGACAAGATCTCCCTTGCGATGCGCGAACGATACCTCGCGCTAAGCCCGTATAACCTGGTCCGCGTGATCCTCGGCGAGCGCCAGCCATCGGATTCCGACGCCGATAACGCGTACACCCGCGCCGCCGGTTACCTGAACGAATGGATCTCCTCCGGGATCCTGGCGCGCGACCGCGAACCGGGCGTGTTTCCTTACTTCCAGGAGTTCACCGTTCCGGACACGGGAGAGCGCCTGGTGCGCAAAGGGTTTATCGCGCTGGGCGCGGTGGAGGACTATTCCGCCGGCGTGGTGTACCGTCATGAGCAGACGCTCTCCGGTCCTAAGAAGGACCGCCTCGAATTGCTGCGCGCCACCCACTCCCACTTCGGTCAGCTTTTCATGCTCTATCCTGACCCGGCCGGCGCGGTGGACGCGCTGCTCGACCAGGCGTCCAGCGCCGCGCCGCTGGCCGAAGTCGAAGACGAGTACGGCGCCATCCACCGCATTTGGAAAAGCACGGACGCCACTCAAATCGAGCGGCTCATGGGCGATAAGAAGCTGCTCATCGCCGATGGCCACCACCGCTACGAAACCGCGCTGNNACCCACCGCCTGGTGAACGGATTGGCGGAAGCCGGCTTTCCCGACGATTTCCTGCGCCGGGCAGCGGAAGATTTTGAGATCGCGGAGATCGATTCGCTCGACCCGCTCAAGCGCGCCTGGGCGGAGCCGGGCGGCCGCACGGCGATCGGGGCCGCCATCGGGAACCGCCTCTTCCTCCTCGAGGATCGCCAGGCC
>PLGA01000257.1:0-8225 GCA_003139735.1 Bryobacterales bacterium
CCTTGCCGCTTTCCGCGGCGTTCGGCGAGCAGATCGATTCCAAGTTCGAGGGCGTGCGGATTGGCGCCATCTCGTACAGCTTTAATACGCTTGAGTACCCGGACCCGATGGCGATCGTCAAGGCGTTCGCCGATATCGGGCTCGGCGAATGCGAACTGATGTCCGAGCACTGCGAAGCTCTGGCCGGCGCGCCATTCACAGTTCTTCGCGGCGGCATGACCCCGCAACAGGCGGCGGCCGCGCGCGCGGAGGCCCAGGCCAAGTTGGCCGAGTGGCGCGCGGCGACGACCCCGGCAACATGGAAAGCCGTGACCAAGAAGTTCAACGACGCCGGCGTCACGGTCGCTATCCTCTGCTACAACATGAACGACAGGATGACGGAAGAGGACATCGAATACGGCTTTAGGATGGCCGAGGGTCTGGGCGCCGAGGCCATGACGACGAGCACGACGCTCAGCATGGCGAAGCGCATTGCGCCGGCCGCCGACAGGCACAAGTTGGTGGTCGGCTATCACGGCCACGACCAAACCGGCTACCCCAACGAGACCGCCTCGCTTGAGAGCTACGAAACGTTGATGGGGTACGGGAAGTATAGCGGCATCGACCTCGATATCGGGCACTTCACGGCGTCCAACTACGATGCGGGGGACTTCATCACGAAGCACCATGACAAGATCACCAGCCTGATGATCAAGGACCGCAAGAAGGACCACGGTCCGGGCGCGTTCCCGTGGGGCGCCGGCGACACGCCCATCAAGGCGGTGATGCAACTGCTCAAGAAGAACAAGTATCCGTTCCCGGCGAACATAGAACTTGAGGGCTTTTATCGGTATTCGCAGGATGTGGTTGCGCTGGGGAAGGAATGCTTCGCGTACGTGAAGAGCTGCCTGGCATAGGGGAGCGAGGCGAGTTCTTACGCCCTTACAGGGCTAACGGGTTTCCGGACCTATTCCACAGGGCTTACGCCCTGGGCTAATTTCTGGCGCCCCTGACGGGGCTTGAGGGCAACCAGCTTACGCGGCGGGGCGGGAGTAGCGCTTCACCAGGGTGACGCCGGCGAAGATGACGGCCATTGCCAGGGCCTCGCGCGATCCGAAGGGTTCGCGATAGAAGAGCCAACCCAAGGCGACGGCGACCACGGCGTTCACGTAGGGGTAGATGGAAACGATGGCGACCGGCAGCCGGTCCATGACGTAGGCGTACGCGCTGTAGCCCACGATGGAGCCGAAGAATACCAGGTAGAGAAGGGCCAATACGCCGCGCGCGCTCCAGTGGATGGGGTGTTCGTGAATGGTCAGCGCGAAGGGGGCCAGAATCAGACCGGCGGCGAGCTGCTGCACGGCGCCGGCGATCACCGAATGGGCCTTGCCGGCGTTGCGCCGCTGATAAATGGAGCCGAACGACCACCCCGCGATGCTGAATTGCAGGAGCAGGAAGCCCTGGAGCAGGTGCTGCTTGACGTCGTGGGATCCCGCGTGCGGAGTGAATAGCAACGACGCGCCGGCAAGGCCCACCGCCATGCCGCCGATGGTAGGAAAGTGCAGGCGCTCTCCGCCGGGCAGGAGGGCTTCCATGCCGACCATCCAGAACGGCGAAGTGGTGATGATCAGCCCGGCCATGCCGCTGGGAATGAGGGTTTCGGCGAATACCAAGGCTCCATTGCCGATGGACAATATGAAAAAACCGCTGAAGCAGGCCACTGCCAGATCTTTGCCGCGCGGTAAATAAAGGCCGCGGGCCGCCGCGTAAGCCAGCATGATGCCGCCGGACAGGGTATAGCGGATACTCACCAGGGCGAGCGGCGGGAAGGTTTCGAGCGCCATGCGGATGGCGAGGTAGGTGGTTCCCCAAAAAAGGCACACGGCCGCCAAGGCAAGATAGGGTTTGAAGAGGGGATGGCGGGACAAACATTCAGGGTAACAGGGGACGAAGACTCGCGCGTCCCGCTGGCGCGGGACGAACGCGAGGGCAGGCGAATCGGCTGCCCCACCTGGCAAGCCTTTGGCGGGCGAATTGCTATACTTGACGGAGCATGCGAGTCACGGTCATCGGGACAGGCTACGTCGGGACTGTCACGGGGGCATGCCTGGCTTACCTGGGGCATCGCGTTACGTGCGTCGATACGGACGAAGCCAAGATCGCCAAACTGCGGCGGGGCGAAACTCCCATCTATGAGCCGCACCTGCCGGAACTGCTGGAGCTGGCGGCGGGGCGCGGAGGAATCGATTTCGCTACGGAGTTGGCCGGCCCGGTGGCGGAAAGCGACGTCATCTTCATTGCGGTGGGAACGCCGCCGCTGGCTACCGGCGAGGCCGACCTGAGTTACCTTAGCGCCGCTGCGCATGGCATCGGAGCGGCCATGGATGGCTCGCGATACCGGGTGGTGGTCAATAAATCGACGGTTCCGGTGGGATCGGGAAATCTGGTGGAAACGCTGGTGCGGGAGGGCATCGCGGAGGCGAGTCCCGCCGGCCATCGGGGAATCGACTTCGGCGTGGCCAGCAACCCGGAATTCCTGCGCGAGGGCTGCGCGGTGGCGGATTCGCTGTATCCCGACCGCATCGTGGTGGGGGCCGGGGACGCGCGCACGCTGGAGCTGATGCGCGAGTTATACCGGCCGTTGGTGGCGCAGAATTTCCCCCCGCCGCCGGGAGCGCCGCGGCCTGCATCGATGGGCGAAGTGAAGCTGCTGGCAGCCACACTGACCAGCGCGGAGATGATCAAGTACGCCGCGAATGCTTTCCTGGCGATGAAGATCGGCTTCGCCAACGAAATCGCCAACATTTGCGAACGGGTAGGAGCGGAGGCCCCCGAGGTGATGGCCGGGATGGGCTTGGATTCGCGCATCGGCGCGCGGTTTCTCAATCCCGGAGTGGGCTGGGGCGGGAGTTGCTTCGGCAAGGACATACGGGCCCTGCTGCACACGGCCATGGAGTACGGCTACGAGGGCAAATTGCTGCGGGCGTCGCTCGAAGTCAACGCCGCGCAGAGGCAGATGGTGGTGCAGAAGCTACAGGAGAAGCTGTTCATCCTAAAAGGACGCACCATCGGGCTGCTGGGGCTGGCGTTCAAGCCGGACACGGACGATTTGCGCGACGCGCCCAGCCTGTACCTGGCGGAACGCCTGTTGCAGATGGACGCGCGGGTGAGAGCCTACGACCCGGTCGCGATGGCGGCGTGCCGGGAGCAGCGGCCGGACCTCAAGATTCGCTACTCGGAGTCGGCGCTGGAACTGGCCGAGGACGCCGATGCCCTGGTGGTGGTGACGGAGTGGCGGGAATTCGCCAATCTCGATTTGGAGCAGTTGGCGCACGCGATGACGACGCCCATTATGGTGGATGGGCGCAACCTGTTCTCTCCGGCGGAGGCCATTGCGGCGGGGTTCGACTACACGGGAGTGGGCCGCTGTCCGCGGCCGCGAACGGCGGCTTCCCGACCCAGGCGGCAGGCGGTTGGGTAGAAGGGCAGACCACAAAAAACGATGGTCTGCCNNAAAGTCGGCTCGACAGCCGACTCTGCAAGCCTGGCGGCTTGCGCCACGGGTCGGAATCGGCTTATCTTAACGCCTATGGCGGAGGGGGACTGCCCCACATTCCAGAATGCCGGAACTTCCTGAAGTAGAGACGGTGGTGCGGTCGCTGGCGCGGCTGGCGGGGCGGCGGATCTTGTCGGCCGAGTTTCGCTGCCGGCGCGTGCTGCGGGGGGCGGATCCGGAGGAGATGGCGGCGAACCTCGCAGGGCGCCGCATTGCGTCCATACGGCGGCATGGCAAGTTCATTCTGATGGCGCTTCAGGGCGGCGGGTATCTTGTGGTGCATCTGGGCATGACGGGGCGCCTGTTACTGGGCGGCGAGGCGGGCAAGCATACGCACGCCATCCTGTCGCTCGACCGCGGCGTATTGCTTTACGACGACAGCCGCCAGTTCGGGTGCATCGAGTACAGCACGGAGATCCCCGACAGGGTTTTGAAGCTGGGTCCGGATGCGCTCGAAGTATCGTTGGAGGATTTCGCGGCCGCGTTGCGGCGGCGCAAAACGCGCATCAAAGCGCTGCTGCTGAACCAGGGATTCCTGCGCGGGTTGGGCAATATTTATGCGGACGAAGCCCTGTTCCGCGCGGGGATTCACCCGACGGCGATGGCTTCCCGATTGCGGGGCGAGCGGGCGCGGCGGCTTCACGAGGGGATCGTGGCGGTGCTCAGCGAAGCCATTGCGGCCGGCGGATCGTCGATCTCGGACTACGTGGACGCGCAGGGGCGCAAGGGGTTTTTTCAGATGGAGCACCGCGTATATCAACGCACCGGCGAGGCTTGCGTAGAGTGCGGGACGGCCATCCGGCGGATGCTGGTTGCGCAACGTTCGTCACACTTCTGCCCGAAATGCCAGAAGCGGTAGGCGGATCGGTTGAAACCCCAATGCGCAAGGTCGCGTCGTAAGTGTTGAAACGGCGCGATGTTTCGCGGCCCGGCCGGAACTTTCCGGATCGAAGGCCCCGCCGATGCGTGATAATGAAAGTTCGCACGCTTTCGCGAGATATAGAGGAGACTTTTGACGTGAGACGAATCTGCCGCTACCTTCCCCTGCCAGTTCTGCTGCTCGCCTCGATCCAGCTTGCGGGCGCACAGAGTTTGATCGACATCAACATGGGTTTCGGAGCCGCCCAGGACAAGGCGACCGGAAATGGAATCGAGGGCGACTACACCCTGGCTAACGGCGCGAACTTCGGTGGTTCGTGCGCAATCAATACGTCGGACCCGACCTGCGCTAAGACGAGCGCCCTGAACGGCTTCATGATGGGTTTTGGAGCCAACCTGATGCTGTGGCAGCATTTTGGCGTGGGCCTGGAAGTCACGCTTCAGCCCAATAAGCCAACCTATGCCGCGATACCGTCCGAATCCCTAGGCGGAGTGTTGGAGCAACCCGCCCTTGATTTCCTGTCGCGGACCACGTTCTACGATTTCAACGGCATCTACCAACCGTGGAAGAGCGAGAAGGCGGAGTTACAGCTTATCGGCGGTTTCGGCGGGGCCAGCGTGAAGACCTACGAAAGTCAGACGGTCAGCGGCAGCCTGCTGGGCAGCAGCTCCAGTTCCACCCAACTAGCCGGGAGTTCGACCCACCTCAACCTGCACGGCGGCGTGGCCTTTCAGTACTATTTGACGGACCACTTTTATATCCGGCCGCAGTTCGATATACACTACGTGCCAAACCTGGCGCAATTCGGCAGCAAGCTGGTGACGCAGGAGATGGTCTGGGTGGGTTACACGATCGGAGACCGGAAGTAAGCAGCCGGGCGAGCGCGCCGGGAAATTACTGGCGCACGGCGGAAGCGGGATCGGCGGCGAGGTCTTCGGCGGCGACCGGCGGGTTGTAGTAGAGAATGCGCTGGCAGCTCTCGCAGGCCAGGATCTGGTCGCCTTTCTTCAGGTCCTGGTAGAACTGAAGGCGCATGGCGATGTTGCAGGCGGTGCAGCGGCCGTCGACAGCCTCAGCCACGGCCAGGCCGCGCCGCATTTTGGCCTTGCGGATGCGCTCATAGCGCTGATAGGTGGCGCCCGAGACGGAAGCGACGATGGCGCCGCGCTCCTTGACGAGTTCCTGGGCGCTCTTTTGGTCGGCGCTGGTGCGCTCGCGGGCTTCGCGCTTCTCGGCATCCACCTGGGTTTTTTCCTCTTTCAAGGACTCCTCGGCGGCTTTCACGTTTTTATCAAGCGCTTCGGATTCGCCCATCAGCTCGAGGATGCGGTCCTCGGACTTGCGGATCTCCTTCTGACAAAAGTCGATCTCGCTCTGGAAGGCGCGGTATTGGTCGTTGGTCTTGGCCTCGAGCATCTGGTCTTTCAGCTTGGAAATCTTCTGGTCCTGCGCCTGGATGTCGGCCTCGCACTTCTTGCGCTCCTTCTGGTTGGCGGCCAGGGCGGCGCGGTCGNNTTCTCAGGGCGGCGCGGTCGGCCTCGATCTTGCGCGCGTGCGACACAAGCTTGGTTTCGATTTCGGCTACGTGTTTGGGCAGGGCCGCGATCTCGCGAGCAAGATCGGAAAGACGATGGTCGACTTCCTGCAGACGAATCACCAACTTCAGGTCGGGAAGCATCTCTAAGAGGGAGTGTAACACGCATACGGTCTCTGGGTAGCGAAGAGGTATGCCCGACCCCTACTCGACGCGGCGCAGTTCCACTTTGCGGTAGATCTCCTCGGTCTGGGCCAGGGAGGCGAAGCTCATTCCGGGCAGGCGGGCGGAGGCGGTGCCCGCGGCCACGCCCCAGCGCAGCGCTTCGGCGGGGTCGGGGTCGCGGCGCATGGACCATGCGTAGGCGGCCGTGAGGGCGTCGCCGGCGCCGATGGGGCAGACGGCGTCCACGCGCGGCGGGAGGGCTTCGATCAAGCCCTCGGCGAGAGCGCTCACGGCGCCGCGGCTGCCGAGCGAAAGGGCGACCGACTCCGGGCCCATGGCGCGGATTTGCGTGGCGGCTTCGAGGTAGTGGGTGCGGGTGAGCAGC
This sequence comes from Bryobacterales bacterium, assembly GCA_003139735.1. GTDB lineage: Bacteria > Acidobacteriota > Terriglobia > Bryobacterales > Bryobacteraceae > BOG-224. Next base: position 6,500 of record PLGA01000257.1, read on the forward strand.
GTGCGCCCGAGCAGGCGCTCGGCCTCCTGCTGATTGGGAGCGGCCACGGTGGGCCGCGCTTCGATGCCCTCGCGCAAGGCGTCTCCATTGGCGCGCAGCAGGGTCTTAACTTTCTTGCGGCGCGCCATGGAGATCAACTTTCCGTAGAACGACACGGGGACGCCGGGCGGGAGGCTGCCGCAGAGGAGCAGCCAGGAGGCGCGGTCCAAGGCGTCGCGCACGGCGCTCTCGACGAGATCGACCTCCTCCGGCGACAGCTCCGGGCCGGCTTCATTGAGGTTGACGGTGAGACCGTGCTTATCGGTGATGGTGAGATTGGTTCGAATCTCATTCCGAATGGGGACGACGCGAATGGGATAGCCGCAGTTCGCCAAGTGGCTTTCGAGGCGCTTGCCCGAATCGCCGCCGGAGATGAGGACGGCCAGGGTTTGGCCGCCAAAAGAGTGGATGACGCAAGACGAGTTGATGCCGCGGCCGCCCGCCGATTCGCCGCTGGAATTGACGTAAGCGCGGTCTTCAAAGGCCAGCCGATCGACATTGACGATGTGATCGATGGCCGGATTAACGGTCAGGGTAACGATCAAGAGACTATTCTAACCGAGGAGCAACAGCTTTCTTACGTTCGCGGCTCGGATAGGTGGCAACCGCTCTCTTACGTTCGCGGCTCGGATAGCGGGTCGGATAGCGGCTCGGATAGCGGGTCGGATCGCAGGTGGTCCCAGCCTCGGGGGGGCAGCTTCGCGCCGCTTAAGGACACGGCGCCGGGACGGCCCTGGCGCATTTTGCCGATCGGCGTTATGGGCAGATCTTCGAACCGGGGCGGCACGCGGGCTCCGGGCGGCGCGGTGAAGAGCAGCTCGTAGTCCTCACCGCCGTGCAGGGCCTGTTCCAATGTGGCGCCGGGAAAAACGGGCGGCGGCGAGATTTCCGCGGCGAGTTTGGAGGCGAGGCACAAGCGGCGCAGGTCGAGCGAGAGGCCGTCGCTGAGGTCCATGGCGGCGGTGGCGCCGAGCCGGCGCAAGAAGCGCCCCAAAGCGAGGCGAGGCTCGGGGCGCAGATGGCGGCGCCAGGCTGCGCCGCGGCCGGTGGCCAGGCCAAGGGCCGAACCGCCCAGCGCGCCGGAGACATAGATGGCGTCGCCCGCGCGCGCGCCATCGCGGCGGAGCGCCTGGCCGCGCGGCGCGGCGCCGGACGCGACCACATCGCACATGAGGATTTCGGCGCGCGCGAGATCGCCGCCAATCAAGGGAGCGCCGGCGCGCCGGGCCAGGCGCAGAAAGCCCCGGTAGAATCCATCGACCCATGGCCGGCCGGCCCAGGAGGGCAGCGCCAGCGAGAGCAGGCAGAAGCGCGGTTCGGCGCCCATGGCCGCAAGGTCGCTCAGGGTGCGCGCCAGGGCCTTCCAGCCCACGTCTTCGGGGCGGTGCGTGGCGCGGAGGAAGTGGGTGTCTTCAATCAGCATGTCGGTGGCGATCAGCAGGTCCTCGGAACCGCCGCGGGCGCGGAAGATGGCGCAATCGTCGCCGATGCCGAGTGCGATGCCGCGGGGGAGCGACGGGAAAACGCGCTTGCGGAGACGCTCGAGGAACTCTAATTCGCCGCCGTTCTCGTTACGGGACTTGACCATAGGCGCCGCCATCTGAGAGAATACCGTACACGGTTTGTTGAAGTTAAGGTTGTTCGGCCGCGCCTCGAAGTTTACCGCAAGCCTCGAAAGTCCGCTTTC
>PLGA01000257.1:8262-8962 GCA_003139735.1 Bryobacterales bacterium
ATCCAGGCGAACGGCTACCGTTCTCTGGAAGAAGGTACGGAGGTGGAGTTCGAGGTAAAGCAGGGGCCCAAGGGTCTGCAAGCCGAGAACGTATCGAAGGTTTAGCTCGTTCACTTCATTTCGGGAACGGAAAGGGGGCCTCGCCTGGGGCCCTCTCGTATTTTGGGGCATAGGAAATCGCGATCCTGGGGGCGTTTGTCCGAAATAAAGGCGCACGGGAGTCTGGGAGGGGCTNNCCTGTTGCAGCAGAGGGCAGGTTGAAAGGTACTTCGCCAATTCACCACCATAAATAGCAATCGGACACCCAAGTGTCAATCGGTTTTAAATCATTTTGAATCAAAACTTTTCTGCATAATTGCGTGGCGGGGGTGTATACCGCCGGGGTAGGGCTGTGTCGCCGTGACACAACCCGGCCGGACGGGCGGCGGGGCGGCCTCGGATTAGCCTGCACGTATGGGCGGCGGAAACCGTCTAGACTGGTATAAGAGAATGCGTGTCCTCTGGCTNNACGTTCGCCAGCGGTTCGCGGTTGCGCGTCGACCGGCACGAGGCCGAGGGGCCGAAGGTGCGGCTGTACGCGGACGGCGCCGTAATGGTGGTGGACGCAGCGCAGGTTCGCGGGTTCGAGGCGGAGGAATATGCGCCGCCGGCCGCAGCCGAGGCCGTGACGGCGCCCGCGGCGGCCGCGTCCCCGACCGTA
>PLGA01000257.1:8981-9104 GCA_003139735.1 Bryobacterales bacterium
AGCCGCGGATAAGTACGGCTTGCCGCGCTGGCTGGTGCGAAGCGTCATGGCGGCCGAATCGGCCATGAACCCCCTGGCGGTTTCGCCCAAAGGAGCAGTGGGGCTGATGCAACTGATGCCCTC
>PLGA01000450.1 GCA_003139735.1 Bryobacterales bacterium
AACTCGCCGGTGAGCCGGTAGCGTACGTAGTCCTTGGGCAGGAGCATACGGCGCACGCGCTCGAACAAGCGCGGCTGATTGTCGCGTACCCACAACAGCTTGGGCAGCGTAAAGCCGGTGAGCACCGGATTGGCGGTGAACCGCACCACGTTCTCGCGGCCGATCGCGGCGTTCACCGCGTCCACCTGGGCTTGGGAACGCTGGTCGCACCAGATCAGCGCGGGCCGGATCACAGTCCCGGCCTCATCGAGGATCACCAGGCCGTGCATCTGGCCGGAAAGCCCGATGCCCTTCACCTGGCCGCCCGTNNCTCCATGCGCATTTCTTCGTGCGCCGCCGCATAGCTCGCGCGAACGCCGCCGCGCGCATCCACCAGGATGGCGCGCGAGCTTCCCGTTCCCACATCGATTCCAAGCCACATAGTTTCCATGGTAGTGGCTCGACAGGGTGCCGGGGAAGTTCGGTTATTCGCCGCTGCCTTCCCTCAGGATTTCGATCATGGCGGCGGGAGTAATAATCCGGGTGGATTTGTGACGTCGGAGAGAGAGGAGTTCCTTGTCGCCGGTCACGAGGAAATCGGCTTGGCCGGCTTCCGCCATCGCGAGCAGGTAACTGTCTTTGGGGTCCCGCGCGATCGGGCCGGGCGGCAGATCGCGGCAGTAGAATGAAAAGTCCCGAAGGCCCGCCGCAAGCAACTCGGCCACGCTGGCGCGAAGTCTAGCCCGAAAAAACGGCCGGCCGGCGACATCGCGGAATTCCGCGATGAGCGCGTCGCACGCCACCAGCGTGAATATCTTCCGCTCCCAAGCGTAAAGCAGCTTGGCCGGCGCGCCCAGAGGTGACAGGATCCCGGAAAGCAGGATGTTGGTGTCGAGGATGACGCGCATCAGGACCGTTCGGCGCGCTCCCGGTAGCGTTTCGCGCGGACGTCTTCGACTGCCTCGTCGATCAAGTCTTGGAGATTGTCCGGGGGAACGTCTGCGAAAGCTTCGCGGGCCTCGCGGACGGTCTGATGAAAGATACGCCAGCGGACGGCTTCCTCGACGAACTTCGAAATGTCGCCCTTTTTCATGCCCTGGGCCCCTAGGAAGGAACGCAGGGCAAAATCGGCGTCCTTGGACCACGTGATGGTCAGACGAGTGGTTGCTGGCTCAGGCATAGTGCTCCTAGTCATATAAACACATATCAGTATAGGCGATTAAGAGATTTTCAGCAAACACGGATGCCGGACGCATAAACATTGGTATTCTACCTATAGGAGGTAGAATTCTGCAAAGCCTTAACCTCAAGAATCCGCGAGCCTATTCGCTCGCCTCGGAGCTTTCTCATCTCACGGGGGAAAGCCTGACTTCGGCCGTAATTACCTCACTCGAACAGCGGCTCGATGCAGAACGCCGGAAGCGCGACGGCCGCACCACCTCGGAGAGAATTCTCGCCTTCGCGCACCGGTTTGCCCAAGGGATCCCGCCGGACATCCGCTCGGCGGATCACGCGGATCTATATGGCGATGACGGAATGCCGCGATGATTCTCGACACGTCGGCGTTGCTGGCCGCGCTATTGAACGAGCCGGAGGCGGAGCGGTTCGCCTCGGCGATTGAGAACGCCAGCGTGGTGCGCATGTCCGCGGCGAGTTACGTCGAGGCGGCGATATATGTGGACCGGAACCTGGACGAGGTCCGTCGGGCCATGTTCGATACCTTTCTGGCGGAGTTTTCGATTCGGATCGAGCCGGTGACGGCGGAGCAGGCACTCCTGGCGCGTCAAGCCTTCGTTCTTTTCGGCAAGGGCCGCCACAAGGCAGGATTGAATTTCGGGGATTGCTTCAGTTATGCCCTTGCCAAGACGTATCGCGAGCCATTGCTCTTTAAGGACAGGGATTTTGGGTACACAGACCTCGACGCTGCCTAGTTCCATGACCGCTAGAAACGGCGCCATTCCGTGGGGCAGGATGTCATCCTGCGCGGCGGTTGCTAACCGCCACGCGCGCCGATTGGCCGGGGTGCCCTCTGGGCCGCGCGCAGCTTGGCAAGCTGCCCCACAAAAGAACCTAATCATGCGGCCAGGGCACTAGCGAGGTCTTCCCGCCGCGTCTTGACGGCCATACCGGCTTCGCAGGCAGCTAATCCAGCGTGATGGATTGAACTTTGATGGTGCTGCCGTCCATTTCCCCGGTTACCGTGGCGCGCACGTGGTCCTTCTTCGTGGTTGCCTTGAGCGCGTCCGTTGCCTTTGCGCTGCCGTCCTTGTCGAACATCAGAAACTTGCCGTCCGCGGTCAGGATGCCGAAACCACTGTCTGCGCACGCCAGGGCGCAGCTCACGGTGTGAGCGTCCGCCGCCGCGTCGGTTTTGAATTTTGCGGAGCAATTCTTGTCTACCAGCGAAACGTTGCTCCAGGTCTGGGCCGCGGCGGCCAACGGTAGAGCGGCGGCCAGGGCCAGGATGGCGATGGCCAGGACGGCTACGACGAATGTCTTCATTTTCAATACTCCTCTCCAAAGCGCGTGGGCAGAGACTGGCTGAGTGCCGCCATTCCCTGCGCCAAGTGTATTTCCAGTCTGCGGCTTGTTCCCGAACCGATCAATACCCGCGTTGGCGGCAACCGGCTGAGAATGTGATCGAAATTACAAAACCGAGGCTTATTCGATCTGGAGCGACACTTTTCCCACCCATCGGTGTTTGAGAAACAAGTGCATCGCCAGAGGGGGCTCATGAAAACGCTTTTTGGTCTGATTCTCATATCCGGCTTCGCGTTCAGCCAGACCACGGAGCCGTCGGTGATGGGGGATCGCGCCGCGTCGCGTTTTCTGGATCAGGCGACATGGGGACCCACGCCCGCATCCATCGCATCGCTCGAACAGATGGGAGTCGCGGACTGGCTCAATGCGCAGTATTCGGCCCCGCTGTCGGACCTGCCGGATCAGCCGATCCTGACCTCCGCCGGCAAGTCGAACAACAACCTCGCGCCCGTACAGGCCGCGTTTTTTCAGAACGCCGTGACCGGGCAGGATCAATTGCGGCAGCGCGTGGCGTTCATCCTCTCCCAGATTTGGGTGGTATCGCAGGTGTCGGTTCATCCCGCCTATGCGTTCCCTTCGTACTGGCGCATTTTCCGCGACAACGCGTTCGGAAATTACCGGGACATTATTAAAGCCGTCACCCTGAGTCCCGCCATGGGGACTTATTTGAACATGGCGAATAATAACAAGGGGAATGCGGCGAAGGGCACGGCGGCCAACGAAAATTACGCGCGTGAGCTGATGCAGCTTTTCACATTGGGCCTGACCGAGCTGAATCCCGATGGAACTCCCGTGCTCGACGCGAACAAGAATCCGGTCCCCACCTACCATCAGTCCGTGGTAACCAATATGGCGAAAGTCCTGACCGGATGGACGTATCCCACCGCGCCGGGCGCAACTGCGAAAACCAATAATCCAGCGTATTATTTCGGTCAAATGTTTGCGGCGGAGGCCGAGCACGATACCAGCGCCAAGACGATCTTCAACAACGTGGTGGTTCCGGCCGGGCAGACAGCGGAGCAAGACTTGGAGACGCTGCTCGACGCGTTGATGCAGCAGCCCACCATGGCGCCCTTTGTCGGCAAGCAACTGATCGAGCACATGGTGACCAGCAACCCGAGCGCGGCCTACGTCGAGCGCGTGGCGCAGGTGTTTTCGAACACCAAAGGCGATATGAAATCGGTGATCGCCGCGATTCTCACCGATCCGGAAGCGCGCGCCGGCGACGATCCTAGCGCTCCGTTGAACCCCACGTTCGGTCATCTGCGGGAGCCGGTCCTATTCCTCGCGAACTTGGTCCGCGGATTGAATGGGACAGTCACCGCAACCAACTCGCTCAATTCCTATGCCAACGAATTGGGGGAGGACTTATTCAACGCGCCCAGCGTGTTCAGTTATTTTTCGCCGCTGAACCGGACCCAAGGCGGGTTGCTCGGTCCGGAGTTTCAGATTTACTCGACGCAGACCGCGTCGGACCGCGCTAACGTGATCTCGGCGGCGTTGTACGGATCGCTCGACAAGACCACCAAACTCGATCTGTCGCCGTTCATCGCCTGGGCGGGGCACGTCGACAATCTGCTCGATTACATCTCCGACGTCTTCCTGCACGCCGCCATGTCCTCGAACCTATCGCAAGCGGCGGCGGATGCGGCCAACGCGACGGCGACGCCCACGGCGAAGGCTCAGGCCGCGCTCTATATCGCGCTTACATCGAGCGAATATCAAGTGGTTCAGTAAAGGAAACTATCATGGTTACACGTCGAGGGTTTGTTCGAGTCGCCGCGGCTTCGGTGGGATCGCTGGCGTTGCGGCCGTTTGGATTAATGCCCGCGCTCGCCCAAAGCGGTTCCGATTATCGCGCGCTGGTGTGCATCTTCCTGTTCGGCGGAAACGATTCGAACAACACCATCGTTCCCATGGACGACGCCAGCTACAAGGCCTACGCGTCGATTCGCGGGAGCCTCGCGCTGAGCGGGTCCGAATTGACGCCGACGGTTTACAGCGCGGCCAACGCGCCCTACGCGTTTCACGCCAAGCTGCCCGAGCTAGCAAGCATGTTCTCGTCGAAGGAGCTGGCGGTGGTTGCCAATGTCGGGTCCCTGGTGCAGCCCCTGACGCGCGCCCAGTATCAGGCGGCGCAATTGCCGCTCCCGCTGAACCTGTTTTCGCACGCCGATCAGCAGTTGCAATGGCAGACATCCGTCGCGCAAGGCAATAGTCCCACGGGTTGGGCCGGCCGCGTGGCCGATTACATCGAGGCGCAAAAGATCAACGCGTCGAGTTTCCCGGTGTTCTTTTCGGTGGCCGGAAATGCGCTGCTCGGCGCTGGCGCCGCGACGCAGCCGGTGGCCGTGGCGCCCGGCGGTACGTTGCAGCTTTCGGGATTCAACTCTTCGGCGGCCTCGCAGGCGCGGCTTAGTGCGCTGAACAGTTTGCTGGCGCTCGATTCGGGCGTGGCGCTGGCGCAGGCCGCCAACGACACGCTGGCCAACAGCATCGGCGATGCCAACCAACTGACGCAGGCGCTGGCCAAGGGAATGCCGCTCAGGACCCAGTTTCCAACCACTTCCCTGGCGCAGCAGTTGCATCAGGTGGCGCAGGTCATTCAGGTGGCGAGCTATCTCGGGATGAGCCGCCAGGTTTTCTTCTGCTCGCTCGGCGGATTCGACACCCACGCGGGCGAGCTTGAGGCGCATAACACGCTCTATCCGGAGCTGAGCCAGGCGGTGGCGGCTTTCTACGCGGCGACCGAGGAACTGGGCGTCGCGCAAAATGTAACGGCGTTCACGGAATCCGATTTCAGCCGGACGTTCCAGCCGACCACCACCGACGGCTCCGATCATGCCTGGGGCAGCCACCACCTGGTGGTCGGCGGCGCCGTGCAAGGCGGCCGGATTTACGGCGCCTTCCCAACCTTCGAACTGGGCGGCCCGAACGACACGGATACGCGCGGGCGCTGGATTCCGACCACGGCGATCGATCAGTATGGCGCGACGCTAGCGTCGTGGTTCGGCATTCCCGACGCGGCGCTGCCCGCGGTATTCCCGAACTTCCCGAACTTCAACTCGCAAAAGCTCGGCTTCTTCGGAGCATAGACAGGCGCGCCGCGCAGGCCCCTCANNATGTCGGTTGCGACCGGCGATCCGATTCATTGGACAAAGGTCCTCAGGGGCCCGTGCGTCGATGGGCATGGTTTCGACTTGAACCTGCATGCGACGCCTGTTAGCCTGATGGATGGTAGTTGTCCCGTATGACCTCTTCGCGTGTGATGGGCCGTCTGTGGTTGGTTTGCGCGCTGGCGCCGGCGCTGGCTCTGGCGCAGACGCAGGAAGAGAACTATCAGCGATATCAGGATGGTCAGGCATCCCTCGATCGTCTGCAATGGCAAAAGGCCCTCAGTAGCTTCCAGAGCATGTCCGCCGGGAACGCCCAAGCCGAGGGGGCGCTGTATTGGAAGGCGTTCGCTTTCTATAAGCTGGGACAGGATAAGGAAGCGCTCGCCTCGGTCGCCGAGTTGCGCAAGACGTTCCCCCAGAGCGGCTGGCTGCCGGATGCGGAAACACTGGCGGCCGCCATCTCGCAAAACGCCGGGGCGGGCGCTGCAGCCAAGAAGGAGCCTGCCGCCGAAGAGCGGCAGCGCGCTTTGGACGACCGTGTACGTGAAGATCCGGGCCACGCGGTGGCCATTCTGCGCGCGGTCGCTTTTGGAGTGGACCTGCCGGGAGTACGGCAAAAGGCCTTCTACTCCCTGAGCCGCCAAGGTTCCCCGGAAGCGCGCGAAATCGAGTTGCAGGTGGCGCATGGGGCCGCCAATCCCGACCTGCAAAGTTACGCCATCAGCCTGCTTGGCAAGACCGATCCGAAGGCCGTGTTCGACCTGTATCAGCCGGCGGACAAGAGCGTCAAGAGTCTGATTTTGGCGGTGTTGAAGTCCAATCGCGAGACCGATCGGCTGATGCGGATCGCCGCCGGCGAAGCGTCCGACGACTTGCGGTACCAGGCCCTCAGCGCCCTGGTGGAGGTGGGAAGCGAAGCCCAGGTGACGCAATCGCTCCAGCCTGAGAAGGCGGCGGACGTGAAGATGCTGGTCGAGACCCATCTCGCCAGTCTGCACAAGTGGGTGGACGAGCAACTGGTGGCGTTGCGGACGGCGAAAGATCCACGAGACCGCCGCGTTGGCGCCATCGGCCTGACCCGCGGCGGCGACGAATCGACCAACCGCGCGCTGATTGCGGCCTACTCGACCGAGAAAGATCCGGAAGTGAAAGGGGCGATTGTGTTCGCCCTTTCGGAGCGGAAGGATTTTTCCGCGCTGGAGACCATGGAAAGGAGCGAGACGGACGCGGGACTCAAGCTTAGAATAAGCATGGCGCTCAAGAGCGTTCCGTCCCAATAGGCGCGGATGGCGATTCGGGCGGCGAAACTTGGGCCGGCTCCCGCCAGCGCGCGGCGTACGCCGGGTAGCGCGCCAGCAGCGCGCCATAGAGGGCGTGGCCCCAAATGGTCGAGCCTTCGATGTGCAACAGGGTCACCAGCGGCGCAACGGATCTCCAAATCAACCGGAATGAAAGCCAATACCAACAGAGGCCGAACAGGACGCCGGCAAGAGTCAGCCGGAGCCGGGGCAGCCGGTTCCGGAGGACGGCGGCGAAGGCTCCGCCGAGAAGGCTGTACAGAAGCAGGTAGAGCGCCAGGCCCGAGAACGTGGTGGCTGCAAAGCCGCCGCGGATCGCGTCTCCGCCGTAAAATACGCTGGCCATGAGATTCTCCGACGTCCAAAAACCGCGGTGCGCGAGTACGGCGGTCGCTCCCATCCAGGCCAGGAAGCACAGCGCTGCCAGCATGCCGGCTTCCAGGCCGGCCAGAAACATGATAAGGAAGGCGTGGGGAGAGCGGGTCCCTGTGGCAGGCTCCATCCACTTCAGCCTATACTGACGACAAGACTAAAGGCAAAGACAAATTCATGCGACGTGTCGCGATTACGGGAATCGGCGCCATCAGCCCCAATGGAATTGGGCGTGAGCGCTTTTGGAAGGCTACGAAGGAAGGAACGAGCGGCGTTCGCCGGATTACTCGCTTCGACCCATCGGGATTCATCGTGCAGGTGGCGGGCGAAATTCCCGGCGAGTTCGATGAAGCGGAGTACGTCAACGTGAAGGACCGGCCTCACGTTTCGCGCGCGGCCCCGCTGGCGGTGGCCAGCGTCGCCGAGGCGCTGGCAGACGCGGGCCTCGACCCCGCCGCCATGACGCGCGACGAACTACGCGCAATTGGGGTAATCGTAGGCTCCGGCGGCGGCAGCCAGGATTTCACCGAAGAGCAATATCGCCTCTTCTATACCGGCCATCAGAAACAGTGCAGCGTGTACACCATCCCCACCAGCACCATTGGCACGCTGGCCAGCGAAGTTTCGATGCGCTTCGGGTTCCGCGGACTCAGCCATATCGTCTCCACCGGCTGCACCTCTTCCACCGACGCCCTCGGCTACGCGTTTCGGACTATCAAGTTTGGGGTCATGGACACCCTGGTCGCGGGTGGCGTAGATTCCCCCATCGCGCCCCTCATCCTGCGCGGCTTCCAGCTTATGCGCATCATGAGCACGCGATGGAACCAGGAGCCGGCCCGCGCTTCACGCCCGTTTTCGCGCGATCGCGACGGATTTGTGATCGCCGAAGGCGCGTGGTTCTTCGTCCTCGAGGAGATGGAGCAGGCCCGCCGCCGCGGCGCGCGAATCTACGGCGAAATCGCCGGCTACGGCTCCACTTGCGAAGCCTTCCACCGCGTGCGTCTGGAGGAGTGCGGCGAAGAACCCGCGCGCGCCATGGGTTTGGCCATGGCGGAGGCCGGCATTCCACCCTCGGAAGTACAGTACATCAGCTACCATGGCACCTCCACGGAATTGAACGACCGCATCGAAACGCGCGCCGTCAAGCTGGCCTTCGATGGCTACGCGCAGAAGTTGGCGGGTTCCGCGCTGAAGAGCCTGATCGGCCATCCGCAGGGGGCTTGCGGCGCGGCCAGCGTGGCCGCCACCTTGCTCGCCATGCGCGATAACTTCGTGCACCCCACCATCAACGTCGATGAACCCGACCCGGAGTGCGACTTGGATTACGTGCCGGGAGTGGGCCGGAAGTTAGAGATCGAACACGCCGTGGCGAACTGCATCGCCTTCGG
>PLGA01000332.1 GCA_003139735.1 Bryobacterales bacterium
CGCGCCGCAGGCTGTCGCGGGCAATCGATAGCCTGTAAGCCGGGCAGGCCATGGAGCGCCCTGGAGGGCTTCAGCCGCGCTGCCCGTTGGCATTCGAAGTCACCATCGCCACCGCTTTCCCTAGGCTGGCGCCTTGCTATCCTAAATAGGGTTTTCATGTCGCAAATGCTGCAAGAAATCCGGCAGCAGCCGGANNGCGCTGGAGCGTACGCTGCGGCGGGAAGGCCGCCGCTTCGAGGAGTTCAAACGCGCGCTCGAAAAGCGCCGGCCGCGTTTAATCGTTCTGGTAGCCCGCGGGACTTCGGACAACGCCGCACGGTTCGGGCGTTACCTTCTGGAGATTGCCACCGGCATCCCGGTCTCGCTGGCCGCTCCTTCCATCGTGTCGCTCTACGGCGTCAAGATGGACTGCCGCGAGACCCTGGTAGTGGCGCTGTCGCAATCCGGCGAATCCACCGACACCAACCTGGTGCTGGAGCGTGCGCGGGAGTGGGGGGCCCTGACGCTGGGCATCACCAACGAACGCCGGAGCACGCTGGCGCGCCTGGCGGAGCGCACTTTCCTGGTTCACGCGGGCCGGGAGAAAAGCGTGGCCGCCACCAAGACGTATACCGGCCAGATGCTCATGTTTTACCTGCTGGCGTACGCGCTGGGCGGGGCCGTTCGCCTGGCGGATCTCGAACGGCTCCCGCAGGCCGTCGAAGCCGCGCTGCGCCTCGAGCCGGAAATCGAGGCGCTTTCGGAGCGCTACCGCTACATGCGTCACGCCGTGGTGGTGGGGCGCGGGTTGAACTACGCCAATGCCTTCGAGTTGTCGCTGAAGCTGATGGAAACCTGTTACGTGGTGACCGAGCGCTTCTCTTCCGCCGATCTCATGCACGGGCCGATCGCCATGGTGGAAACCGGCTTCCCGGTGTTCGCCTTCGCGCCGCCGGACGTCACTTGGCCCTCGGTCGGCGGCGCGCTCGATAAGCTCAAGAGCCTGCACGCGGAAATCGTGGCTATCACCGACTCGGGAAACCGCGAGGTGGAGGCGCTGGCTACCAGGGTGATCCGCCTGCCGCGCCGTCTCAAACCCTGGCTGGCGCCCATCCCCTACATTGTCCCCGCGCAGATCTTCGCGGCGTGCCTGGCCGCCCAGAAAGGCCTCAATCCGGACCACCCGCGCACCTTGCGCAAGGTCACGCTCACGCTGTAGGTCCGGCAGCGGGGTTTCGCCGGCGCCGATTCTTAGACGCGTCGCGCGGAACCCGGCCAGCCGCTCCACGCCTCAGTAGCTCAGTTGGTAGAGCAGCGGTTTCGTAAACCGCAGGTCTCCGGTTCAAGTCCGGACTGTGGCTCCAGTTCTTTTTTCCGGCCGCCTGAAGTTCCGCTCAAATCCTCGTGGGAACTATGCATGGCCGGGGGGCGCCGCGACTGGATGCCGAAAAGAACATCCGGAAGAGGACCGCATCGTGAGGTTCTCGCGATCACGGGTTCGCCCCCTGCCATTCCTCCGGCCCGATCCCAGCCGGTCAGACGATCAGGTGGTTCGCGGCTGCGAATCGCGGACTCTCCAGCAGAGACTTCGCCTTCACCCCGTCTTCGTCGCACCCGCTAAACAAGAGGTACAGCAGCCGCGATGCCAACTCCGGGGCGCAGACGCAATCTTCCGCGGCCACCGTCCCCTCGCCGGAATGTCGCTGCCATTCGAAATCGATCCGCACCGGCTCGCAATCTTCTGAAACCCAGGTTCCGCCGATGTCGGTGAACATCTGGACGTCGTCCGTGTTCTTAGCCGCAACCCTCAGCGTGTTGTCCGTGCGCGAAAGCAGGACAGCCTCATATAATCTTCCGTCCGCGTATCGAATGGTCATACCCATCTCCTACTAACACAATCATGCAGGAAACTTATCGGCCGCGCCAGTGCCAGCCTTACTAATCCCCGGTACTGTAAATCACAGGAAGAGTTAACTTTGGTTATGAAACTACAAGGGTAATCCCATCCGCGTTGCGCGCGCCGCGGGGTTGCACTTACCATCTAATGGTGACGGAGAGTCAACGGCTTCGCGAACTGCCGGCGGTCCATGAAGTGGTGGAGCGCCTGTTCCCTGCCATGTCGCGTTTTCCTCGCGCGCTGGTCGTCGCCGAGGCGCGGCGCGCCATTGAAGAGCGCCGCTCCCTGATCCTGGCCGGCGCCGCGGACGGCGCTTCCGTCGAAGAGCGCGTCGTCGCGGCGCTCGCGGCGCTCGAAAAGCCCTCCCTGCGCCACGTCGTCAACGCCACCGGCGTGGTACTGCACACCAATCTGGGCCGCGCCCCCCTGGGCCCCATGGCCGCGCTTCCCGGTTACTCCAACCTGGAATACCACCTCGCCGCGGGGCGCCGCGGCAAGCGCGATGCGCACTATGCGCCGCTGCTCGAGCGGCTGCTCGGAGCGCCTGCCATCGCCGTCAATAACAACGCCGCCGCCGTTTTTCTGGCGCTCCGCGAATTGGCGGCCGGCGGGGAAGTGGTGGTCTCGCGCGGCGAGTTGATCGAGATCGGCGACGGTTTTCGCATTCCCGACATCATGGCCCAATCGGGCGCCGCTATTTGCGAAGTTGGAACCACCAATCGCACTACCGTAGACGACTACCGCGCGGCCATCACCGCCCGCACGCGCCTCCTGTTGCGCGTGCATCCCAGCAATTTCAAGATGGAGGGCTTCACCGCGCGTCCCGCCTTGGGCGAGCTGATCGCACTGGGACGCGAGCGCGGAGTGCCCGTCTATGAGGATCTGGGAAGCGGATGCGTCGCCCCCTTGCGGCCCTTCGGCATCGACGAGCCGCTCGCGGCCGAGAGCCTCGCGGCCGGCGCGGACCTGGTCTCCTTCAGCGGCGACAAGCTGCTCGGCGGCCCGCAAGCCGGCATTCTGGCCGGAAAAGCGGAAATCGTCGCGCGTTTGCGGCGCAACCCGCTGTACCGCGCGCTCCGCCTGGATAAGCTCGTCTGCCAGGCGCTCGAACATACCTTGCGCAGCCTGATCCTGGAACGGTGGGAGGAGGCGCCGGCCCTGGCCATGATCCGTCTTTCGGCCGCCAGTATTCGCGCCCGCGCCGAGGCGCTCGTGGCGCGCACGCGGGGAATCCGCGCGGAGGTCGTTCCCGGGAACTCGCTGGCCGGCGGCGGCGCCACGCCTCAGCAGACCATTCCCACATGGCTCATCGCCATGGAATGCAACGCCGCGGCGGCCGAAGCTGCCCTACGCGCCGCGGACCCGCCCATTATCGCCCGCATTGAGGACGAAAAGCTGATCCTCGACTTGAGAACCGTGTTCCCGGCGGAGGAAGACGAACTGGCCGCCGCTCTCGAGGCGTTGGCCGGTCGAAACCCCTAACCGCTGCTGAAAACCGCTCTCTTCGGATACGATTTGGGCAAAATGCCCAAATNNCCGTAACGCGCTGATTCTAAATGGCGCCCCCATTTGATTTTTGGGCAAATGCCCAAAATCGGCCGGTTCATGCGCCTTTTTCAGCAGCCCGCTAAGCGCGTTCCTGGTACGTGCCTTCGGCGGTGTTCACGCGGACCTTGTCGCCCTCCGTGATGAAAGGCGGAACCTGCACCACCAGCCCCGTCTCCAGCTTGGCCGGCTTGGTCACGTTGGAAACCGTCGCGCCCTTGAAGCCCGGCTCGGTCTCGACTACCTTTAAGTCCACGGTCGCGGGCAGCTCCACGCTGATCGGCTTGCCTTCGTAGAACTCCACCTTCACGCGCAACTGCGAAATCAGGTATGACGTGGCGTCCCCTAGCAGATCCTTCATCAGGTGCATCTGCTCGAAGTTCTCCGTGTTCATGAAGTAGAAGTACTCGCCGTCGTCGTACAGGTACTCCATTTCCGTCTCTTCGAGCATGGCCTTCTCCACCTTGTCCTCGGAAGAAAACCGATGCTCCGTCATCGTGGCGGTGCGCAGGCTCCGCATCTTGGCCTGCACGAACCCGCGCAGGTTGCCGGGCGTCCGGTGATTCACGCTGAAAATCGAGTAAAGCTCGTTGTTGAACTTGACGACCATGCCCGGACGCAGTTGTGTTGCCGAAATCATTCAAAATCCCTCAGTGATATGAACTTGAAATCCCAGTATAACGTGGCGCGGCTAGCGTCACGCAGAATGCGGAGTATCCTGAAACATCAGAGCAACCGCTCTCTTACGTTCGCGGCTCTGCAAAACCAAGCAGATCCAACCGAGCCGCGAACGTAAGAGAGCGGTCGCCGGCGCAATCATACACGTCGCAATTTCGGACGCACACCGCTAGCGCTTCTCCGGCACGTCGTACCCCGCCAGCCGCCGAATCCAGATGTTGCGGTACCGCACGGGGTTCGAGTTGTGGTCCTGCAGCATGAGCGAATCCTCGGCCGGCTGCGGGATGTAATGCGCCACCTGCCGGTAAACCATGGGTCCCAGGCTCTGCTTCCGGTTGTGTACCATCACGCCGTTGTAAAACACGGTGAAGAAGGCGGGCTTGACCAGTTGGTCGCCGTTGAACTGCGGCGCCTCAAACACGATGTCGTAAGCGTTCCACTCCCCCGGCCGGCGGGTTGGAGAAACCAGCGGAGGCCACTGCCCGTAAATCGCGCCTGCGCTGCCGTCCGCGTAGGTCGGGTCGTCCCACATGTCGAGTACCTGGATTTCGTACCGCGTCATCAGCAGAACGCCGCTGTTACCGCGGCCCTGGCTGTTGGCGTCGATCGCCGTCGGCGAGGACCATTCGATGTGAAGCTGCACGTCCCCGAACTTCTCGCGCGTCAGCAGGTCCCCAAAGCCGCGCGCGACTTCGAAATAGCCATCCCCGACCTTCCATCCGGCGTCCACCTGCTTCCCGGCAGTCGCCCCCCGGCCGCGGTGATACCACTTCGAGAGATCCTTGCCGTCGAACAGCACGATGGCGTCCGAAGGCGGACCTCCCGGCGTCGAAGCCGGCGTGATCTGCTTGGGATGCGGCCGGTTCGGGTCGTGTACGTGCCACGGCATGTCCGGTTCCATCGGCGTGTCCGTGAAACCGTCGTCGGCCGGCGTCCGCGGCCGGATCTCACCCTGCTGCGCGTTCGCCAGCGCCGCGCTCCCCGCGGCCGAGAGCAACAAAAACTCCTTGCGTGTCATAAAGGCAGAATCTCCTCCCGCACCGGATCGAAATCGATCCGCCGTTTTTGAACATAGGCGATGTTCCCCAGGTGCGACGCCTGCGCGGACCGATGGCCTATCAGTACGTCGCCATTAGGCAGCTTACGGCTCTTTACGCACTCCAGGAAGTTCGAAATGTGCTCGAAATCCAGATTATTGCCGTTACCCCGAACCGTCACCGGCTGGGCGCCTCTCCCGACCGGAGTCCAGGTGTACCCGCTCCGGTCGATATCCAGCCTTCCGTTCGTTCCGCAGAATTGCTGCGCCGCCCCCGTCGCGCCGGGAACCAGCGTGGCTTCAAACGTAGCGGTCATTTCGCCCGGGTATTCAAGCAGCACGTTGATGGTATCCGGCGCCGTGCGTCCATCCTTGTACTGGTAGACCCCTCCGGCCGCGACCGCCGATTTCGGAATGTCCTGCCCCGTGAACATGTGCACCACATCAATCCAGTGGGTGAACAGGTCCGTCACCTGTCCGCCGCCGAAATCCAGGTATGCGCGCCAGTTGTAATACTGCTGCGGGTCCCAATCGCGCCATTTCAGCCGGCCCAGGAAGCGGTTCCAATCGAGGCCCGCCGGCAGTTGCTTGAGCGAATCCGGCGCCTTGCGCAGATGGTAGCTGTTGCCATGCCACCAGGTGCGCGACAGCGTGACCTTGCCGATTTTGCCGGTGTCGAAGTACTCCGCCTTCGCCTGGAGATAATGCGTTCCGGAGCGTTGCTGCATGCCGACCTGGCAGATCCGCTTGTTCTCCCGCGCCGCCTTGACTACCAGCGGGCCTTCTTCGGGCGTCAGCGACAGCGGTTTCTCGCAGTACAGGTCCCGGCCGGAGTTGAGAACGTCGATCGCGATAGGCACGTGCCAGTGATCGGGGACCGTGATCTGGACGATATCGATGTCCTTGCTGTCGAGCAGCGCGCGATGGTCGCTGAAGGTCTTGGCGTCCGCGGCGCGTTGTTTGGCGCGGTCCAGATGGGCGTCGTAAAGGTCGCACAGCGCCACCACCTGGACGTCGGGGTTCCGTAGGAAATTGCCCATGTCGCTCGATCCGCGATCGCCGATGCCGATCACGCCGAGCCGGATTTTATCGTTGGCGCCCATGACCCGGGAATAGGAAAGGGCCGTCGCGACCGTCGCGGCGCGAAGAAAGGTCCTGCGCGGAAGATCTGTTTCGGACATAAGCAGATTGTAACGCGTAGCGCTGAAAAGCGGTCCGGTATGGGTGTGCGACGCAGAAGTGAG
>PLGA01000091.1 GCA_003139735.1 Bryobacterales bacterium
GAGCCCATCTCGCTCGAAACTCCAATTGGAGAAGAGGACGAATCGCACCTTGGCGATTTCATTGTGGACCAGGCGGGCATCTCGCCTTCCGACGCCGTAATCAACTTGAATCTGCGCGAGCAGACCGCCCAGGTATTGAAGACGCTCACGCCGCGCGAGGAGAAGATNNCAGATCGAAGCCAAGGCGCTGCGCAAACTACGGCATCCCAGCCGCAGCCACCGTCTGCGGGCGTTTCTGGAAAACGGCACGCGCGGCGTTTGATTAGGTAACGGGGCCGGAATGCCGGCCCCACCATGCTACCAGCGGGGTTCGCGCCGGCTACCGCCACCGCCACCGCCACCCGGCCGTCCACCGCCGCCACCCGGACGACCACCGCCGCCCGGACGGCCGCCACCGCCGCCGCCACCGCCAAATCCACGGCCGCCGCCACCACCGCCGCCGCCGAATCCGCGGTCGGGTTTGGGACGCGCCTCGTTGACGTTCAGGGCCCGGCCGTCCAGCGTGTAGCCGTTCAGCGCGGTAATGGCCTGATCCGCCTCGGTTTCGTTCTCCATTTCGACGAACGCGAACCCCCGGGACCGGCCGGTGTCGCGGTCGGTCATGATGCGGGCGCTGTTCACGGCCCCGTATCGTTCAAACAGGCTGCGTACAGCCTCTTCAGTGGCGTTGAAATCCAGGTTGCCGACGAAAATATTCTTCACAAATTCTCCTACGATTTGAAAGCGGGCTCATCGGGGTTAGAACGGAGCCAGGACGACGCCGTCGTCCGGAAGCACTCGGCCGGATTCGCGGAAGCTATTCAAACGCGCTTCGAATATACCACGCCGGACGCCCAGGTGGGAAGCGGGCAAGAAGGCTAAACGTGGAGTACCGGACAGAAAGGCCCCCGGAGCTAACCTGTCAGCGCCGCGGAGGGTCTGCCTTGGGGACCGGGTCTCCGTGGTGGGGCAGGCGCTTTCGCCTGCCAACGGACCGCCGGTTAAGCACCCCCGCCAATAGGGCGGCGCAGACTGTACCATGGACACATGCTGCGTTGGCTTGTCATCGGCGTCGGCGACATCGCCCGGAGACGCGTGCTGCCGGGCATTCTCGCGGAGCCCCGGAGCCGGCTTGCAGGCATTGTCACGCGCGACCCGCGTAAGGCGGAGGCCTANNACGCCGGTGTTCCTGCATGCGCCCCAGAGCATCGCGTGTCTCCAGGCGGGGCGGCATGTACTGTGCGAAAAACCCATGGCGCTCAACTATTCCGAGGCTTGTTCGATGCAACGGACCGCGGAAGAGACCGGGAGATTGCTGGGGGTCGCCTATTACCGCCGCATGTATCCCAAGGTGAACCGCGCCAGGGAACTGATGGAAGCCGGCGTCATCGGGCGGCCGGTTTTGGCCGAAGCCACAAACCACTATTGGTTCAACCTCGGTCATGGACGCGACTGGCTGGCGGACCCGGCGCTGGCCGGCGGCGGCCCGTTGTACGACATCGCCTCGCACCGCATCGATCTGATGAACTATCTGTTTGGAAAGCCCGTCCGCGCGAGCGGCCACGTTTCGACCTTGGTCCAACCTATCGCCGTGGAGGACAACGCCACGGTGATCGTCGAACATGCCAGCGGCGTGCGCGGGGTGGTGGATGTCCGGTGGCACTCGCGGGTGGCGCGCGACGAGTTCCGTATACGCGGCACGGACGGGGAAATGGACCTGACGCCCCTCAACGGGCCGCGCGTGTCCTATCCCGGCGGAGAAGAGCAGATCCCAGCGCACGCGAACCTGCACTATCCTTGCATTGCGGATTTCGTCTCGGCCGCGCTCGATGGAACGCCGCTGAGATCGTCCGGCGCCAGCGCGCTCGAAACGGAATGGGTCATCGGGCAAGTGGTGGGGCCGTCTCACCGGCCAGCGGGACACTGAATAGGGGCGAAGTGGGCACCCCCCGCGTCGTGTCGAAAACGCTGCGAGCGCCGACCACCGCAGTAAAGCAGCGCCATATAAACCAGATCTAAGAACCTAATAGTCCGTAACATCCAGGGCAATCCGAGCGTCCCAATAAACGGTTCCACCGTGGCGCCGGCGTGGGAACGCCAGTGGGGAGTTTCGCCGCCGATTCGCAGCGGGAAAGCGCGTTGAGGAAGGGAGTGCTTATGAAGCGAGCTGTTTCCTCATGCATCGGCGGCTTCGTCTTAGCAGCAGCCATCGCATCCGGCCAACCACGACCTGCTTTCGAGGTAGTCTCCATCCATTCTTCTCCGCCATTCTCCGTCGGAGCCATGCACTCAGGCCAGATACACGTTGGAGTCAAGGTGGACGGCGCAATGGCGGATTTCGGCGGGCAGTCGTTGATGCAACTCATCGGCCGCGCCTACCGTGTAGAGTTTTTCCAGGTCGCCGGACCAGGTTGGCTGGGCGCCGTGCGGTTCGACATCGTCGCCAAATTGCCCGACGGAGCCTCGCCGGACCAGGCGCCTGAAATGCTACAGACCATGCTGGAGGAACGTTTTAAGCTGGCTGTGCATCGCGAGCAGAGGGAGTTTTCGATTTATGCGCTCATCGTGGGAAAGGACGGGCTGAAACTGAAACGTCCGCCGGGCTACGACCCTGCCGCGAGCGCCTCCGCGACAACGCGGCCCTTCGACAACTTTATTCCGTTGCTCGAAGGAGCGTTGCAGCGCCCAGTCGTAGATCAGACGGACTTGACGGGTGATTATGCCTTTCCCTTAGGCGATTTACTGATGAGCTTCAGTGAGATTCCTGAGGTGCGAGCGCGCATGGATGACGCCACGCGCGCGCGAGCCGAGGCTCCCCCGAGCCCCGACACATTCGAAGTCATCAAGAGCTGGGGGTTGCTGCTCGAACCGCGTAAGCTCACCCTGCCCGCACTGGTAATCGACCACATCGAGAAAACGCCTACTGAGAACTGATTTAGCGGACGAAGGACGGGCTTCCCTTCCTTTGACATTCATGCTGCCAAAGCGGACCGACGGAGTCCGCAATCGATGAGGTCAATGGACGAGATCCCCACTTCCTCGAGCTTACTTATTCCACATCCATCAGGTGTGGCGTACAATCCAAATGACGGTATCAATCGATGGCAAAGGCTTGGTTGAGATACGCGGTCTTACTGCTGCTGGCAATCACAGTGTTTTCAATTCGCATGCCAGCCCAGGACGACAGCCCCCAAACCGTGAACGGCGAGATTCGGGGCGTCGTCTTGGAGTCCGGCACGGAACAACCGATTGTAGGCGCCGAGATCTCGGTCTTCATTCGGCAATCCGGGCCAGTGCTCCTCGATGGCGGCTGGTCGCCCGAAAGCTCCGCCAAAACAACGACCGATGCAGCGGGCGCTTTCGCTATCCCAATGGAACAGCCGGGTAGGTACCGGGTGGAAGCCAGGAAGTTGGGATACGAGGCGCCGCCCAGCGGACAGTCCGCCGCTCAGGAGGTGGAACTAGAGGACAGGTATCCGCTCGCCGAGGTGAAGCTGTTCCTCGGGCATTTCGGCGCGTTGACCGGCAGCGTTGTGGATGCCGATGGCAAACCAATACCGAGCCTGCGGCTCAGAGCCGCACGTGAACGCATCAGAGGCCTGCGGTTCGTCCCGGTCGCCGTGGATGCCAAGACGGACTCGGAGGGCCGATTCGTGGCATCGGGGCTGACCCCGGGCAACTACGTGGCGGAGGTCTTTCCGCAGGCTGGCGCGGAGGAGCGTTTACTGACCGCGTTCACCGAAAGCGATGCCGAAAAGGTCGATCTGGATTACGAGCGCGCGTACTGGCCGGGCGGGCATGGCGCCGAAGCCGCGCTTCCCGTGACGGTATCGGGGGGCGCGACGGTGGATATCGGTACGCTGCGCGTGCGGAAGGTCCCTTATTACCGCGTGCGTGTTCGTATTCCCATAGCTCACTGCGACGCAAGCGACTTGCTGTCGGTGCGCGAGACCGATAGAGACTCAGTTGGTGGCAGCCTCAATCAGCCTCTTGGCGAAGCGCCGTGCGGCAAAGACGTCCTTGTGACGGGCCACCCATCCGGGACCTTCCATTTGTTTTTCCGTTTCGGCGGAGAGTACGGTGTCTCAGCTTCTGTGCCGTTTGTAATCACAGACCAGAACATAACCGTCACGGCGGCCCTTTTGCCGGACGTAACAGTGGAGGGCGTATTCGTAACCGCCGAGGGAGCTAGGGCGCCCGATTTCACCAAGCTCTCTGTCATGCTCAGCCCAACGGATAGACTTGGCGATGCTATCCAGCAGTGGCCTGTCGAAATTGACGGCAAGTTCCAAATTCCCTATGTGCGGCCAGTGGAGCAGGCGGTTATTGTGCGAGGGCTCGATGCGGCTCACTATGTAAAGGAGATCCGGTACAACGGCATCGCTCTTCCCGGGTCGAGCGTGCCGCTGGACCAAGGGGCGACAGCCCCCAGCATGACAATCGTCTTAGACGACAAGCCAGCCACTATCGCAGGTTCCGTCGATACCTCCGGCGACCGGGCCAGCCGGCCGACCGTGATTGCGGTGAAGTGGCCGTGGGATTTCACAGCGCCCGGAACCGTCGGCAGATCCCAGGCGGACGCAGGCGGCTCGTTCCTGATTACGGGGTTAAGCCCCGGTGAATACCGCGTCATCGCCCTTCTATCGCTTCCGCAGGACCTCATGGGCGTATCGCAGGCAGCGATCGAGCAGATCATGGCGGGAGGCGAGAAGTTGGAACTCAGCCCGGGCGCGTTCCTGAATGTAACCCTGGAGCCGACTGTCTTACCGGCGCAGCAGCTACAGCCGTGAATGGGTCGGCGCAGCCCACGGTCTTAGCCCAAGACAGACGGCTCGCCCATTTCAATCCTGAGGGCTTCGAAGAGCGACCTGGGCCTGGCAAGGCATGAGAAACGGGATCGTCGGAAAACACCCGGGCGGGTTCGTCGTGGTTGATTTGGGGAAACCTGATCCGCCGATCGCTCCCCCCGTTACAATGGTCCTTACCTCATGAAACGCGTGATTACGGCGCAGGACCTGCCTGAGAGCGGCGAGATGCGCGTTCCGATTGGGACGCTGGTAACGCCATCGGCGCGGGAAGTGGCGGCTGAGCGCGGCGTGCGCATCAGCGAAGTGACGGAGGACCGGCTGCCCGCTCACGCGCCGCCGGAGAAGAGCATCGCGCTGGGCGCGGACCACGGCGGATTCCGGTTGAAAGAGAGGCTCAAGCCAATCCTCGAAGAGCTTGGCCTGGAGATCAACGACGTCGGCGTCTATGAGGAAAAGCCCGTGGACTATCCCGATATCGCCCTCGCCGTGGCCGAGCTGGTAGCTTCCGGGAAGGCGGCGCGCGGCGTGGCGATCGACGGCGCGGGCATCGGTTCGGCGATAGTGGCCAACAAGGTTCCGGGTATCCGCGCGGCGCTGTGCTATGATAAAGCTTCCGCCAGAAACAGCCGGGAACACAATGATTCCAATGTGCTTACACTTGGCGGCAGGCTCTTGACCGAGAGCCAGGCGGAGGACGTTCTGCGCACCTGGCTGGCCACGCCGTTCGCCGGCGGCCGGCATCAGGCGCGGGTCCAGAAGATCCTCGATATCGAACAGCGGTTTCTGAAAAAGGCTACCCCTTGACCAAGGCGGAATTGGACATTCTGGTCGCCCAGATCGGCGAAGAGATCTTCGCGCGCGTGAGCCCCATTGCCGTGACCGCGTCCGGCGCCGCATCGAAGAAGGGCGAGGGGCTGAACCTGCCGAGCGAAGTTTGCCCCGGCTGCGTGCAACGCTGCGCGCAAACCTGCGCACGCAATACCAAGGAGATCCTGGCGGCGGGCGCCGACCGCGTTTCGGCCAGCGAACGGCTCACCAAGATCGACCCTTCGATCGCCGCCGTGATCGACCACACCATCCTGAAGCCGGAGGCCACCCGGGCGGACGTGGTCAAGGTTTGCCGGGAAGCGCGGCAATATGGCTTCGCCAGCGTGTGCGTGAACCCGTATTGGGTTCCACTGGTGCGTACGGAGTTGTCGGGGTCGTCCGTGAAGGTGTGCAGCGTGGTGGGATTTCCGCTGGGCGCCACCAGCACGGAGGCCAAGGTGGCGGAAACGGCCGCGGCGGTGCGGGCCGGAGCGCAGGAAATCGACATGGTGATCAACGTGGGGGCTCTGCGCTCGGGAGACCACGAAGCGGTAAAGTCCGATATTCAACAGGTGGCGCGCGTGGCCCACTCAGCCGGCGCCATTCTGAAGACGATTCTCGAAACGGCGCTGCTCGACGATAGCCAGAAGGCCACGGCGTGTACGCTGGCCAAGATGGCGGGCGCGGATTTCGTGAAGACCTCGACGGGTTTTCATCCCGCCGGCGGCGCGTCGGTGGCCGCTGTCGCGCTGATGGCCGACGCCGTCGGCGGCCGGCTGGGGATCAAGGCCAGCGGCGGCATTCGCACCGCCGAGGCTGCCCTCGCGATGCTCGACGCGGGCGCCACCCGGCTGGGACTGTCGGGCACCCGCGCCGTCCTCGACGGTCTGGGCTAGAACGCGTCAGAGGTTGGCGAAACAGGGGTCCTGGCTGCCGCCGGACGGGATGGTGGCGTTGCTGGCCGAGAACGTGCCTTCAACCCCGGTACTGGTGACCTTCACGCTGTCGGCNNGCGGATTTCGTGAAGACCTCGACCGGTTTCGGCCCGTCGGGCGCCACCGCGCACGATGTTTCGCTCATGCGCGCGGTGGTGGGGCCGGAGATGGGAGTCAAGGCCTCCGGCGGCATACGCACCCTGGATGACGTCAGGGCCATGACGGCGGCGGGGGCTACGCGAATCGGCGCCAGCGCCAGCGTCAAGATCGTCGAGGCGACCGCTGCCTGACGTGTTGCAGCCATCGGTGAGGGTCATGCAAACCACCCGCAAAGCTTCGGTACGCTTCCGCGAACGGTCGGAACTGCTCGATTTCCTGCTGGACGTTTCGGCCGCCACCGCCGCTACGCTGGATCTGGACCAGTTGCTGGCGAACGTGGCCGAAATCGTGCAGAAGGTGCTTCCCTACGATTTGTTCGCCATCTTGCTCTACAACGACAAGCGTCAGGACCTGCGCATTCGTTACGGCGTCGGTCACCGCGAAGAAGTGGTCAGCAATCTTTCCATAAAGCTTGGCGAAGGCATCACCGGCACGGCCGCCCAGCGCCGCGAGCCGCTGCTGGTGGGCGATGTGCGCAACGACCCGCGCTATCTCAACACGGTGGACGCGGTCCGTACCGAGATGGCCGTTCCCATGATGGCGCGCGGCAGGCTGGTGGGCGTGATCGATCTGCAATCGACGCGCCTCCACGCCTACACGGAATACGACCGCGCCCTGCTGCGCCTGATCGCGACGCGCGTGGGCGGCGCCATCGATAACGCGCGGCTGTACCACAGAGTGGACCGCCAGAACCGCACGCTGAAGACGCTCTCGAACATCTCGCGCGAGTTCTCTTCGATCCTCGATTTGAACGAGTTGCTGGGCAAGATCGCCAGCACCACGGCCGAGCTGGTGAGCTACGACGCCTTCAGCATCCTGCTGGTGGACCGGCAGGCCAAGGCCCTGCGCCACCGTTTCAGCATCCGCTTCGATCAGCGCGTAAACATCGACAACGTTCCGCTGGGGAAAGGCATTACCGGGGCGGCCGCGGAATCGCGCGAAGTGGTGCGGGTGCGCGACACCGCTGCCGATCCGCGCTACATCGCGTCCCACCCCGATATCCGCTCGGAAGTGGCCGTCCCGCTGCTGGCGCGGGACCGTGTGGTGGGGGTCATGGATCTGGAAAGCAGCCGCGTGGGCCACTTCACCGAGGACCATGCGCGCACGCTGGCCCTGCTGGCGCCGCAAATCGCCAGCAGCGTCGAGAATGCGCGGCTATACGAGGAGGTGGCCGCGCGAGAGAGCCGCATGGAGGAGGATTTGCAGGCCGCGCGGGAATTGCAGCGCGTCCTGTTCCCCGACGCCTCGCTCGAAATCGAGGGGCTGGAAGCAGCCGTCCGCCTGCGTCCCGCGCGCGAGATCAGCGGCGACATCTACGACCTTTTCGAGCACCACGACGGGCAGGCCGTGATCGCCTTTGGCGATGTCAGCGGCAAGGGCTCCGCCGCGGCGCTGTACGGAGGCCTGATGAGCGGCCTGCTGCGCACGCTTGCGCCTCGCCGCCGCCGCCCGGCGGAGTTGCTGCGAGCGTTGAACGACGCCCTGGTGGAGCGCAAGGTGGAGGCGCGCTACGTCACCCTATGCGTGCTGCTGTGGGACCCCGTGAAGCGCCATCTGGTGGGGGCCAACGCCGGCGCCTTACCGCCCATGATCTGCCGCGGCGGCGAGATTTTGAATACCCGGATGGAAGGCGTGCCGCTCGGTCTGCTCGATACGCGGGAGTATGAGGAGACCGGGTTCCACGCGGGACCCGGCGACGCCATCGTACTCTATTCGGACGGCATTACCGACCACCTCAGCCCCGACGGGCAGGAATACGGCCGCGCCCGCCTGGCGCAAGTGGTGCGCCGCCATTGCCAGGAATCGGCCGCCGGCTTGATCGCCGCCATCTTCGAAGACCTGGACAAGTTCAATACCACCCTCTTCGACGACCAGACGGTGATGGTGATGAAGGTGAAGAATCAGGGCTAGCCAACACCGCTCTCTTCAACACCGCTCTCTTACGTTCGCGGCTCGGCTCGATGTCCCTGAATTTGCAGAGCCGCGAACGTAAGAGAGCGGTTGTCACTCTTCCGGCGGCTCGAAGGAGTCCAGAAGTTCCGGGTTCTTCGCGAAGCGTTTCAGCGCAGTGACGATCTCGCCGGAGCGGAACCCGGCGCGCAGGAGGCGTGCGTAGGCCCTGGCAAGGTCCTTATCCTGGAACAGCCCCTCGCGTTCGGCCAGCCGGTACTTGCGGCGGATCCAGTCTGCAATGAGCGACTGCTCGTCGACATCCTGGTACACCTGCCGCACCGTGCTCTCGGCGAGCGCCGGCGCCACCCGCCGCTGGCGAAGGTCGCGAAGCACGCGCGCGCGGCCGAGTTTCTCGTTGGAAAGGCGGGCGGCGGCGAATCCCTCGGCGAAACGGCGGTCGTTCAGATATCCGTAATCTTTGAGCCGCGCGAGGGCGTCGTCCACGTCGCTCGCGCGCTCGGCGCGGCGCCGCAACTTCTCCCGAATTTCTCCGGTCGAGCTGGCGCGGCCCGCCAGAACGCGCAGGGCGTATTCCCACAGTTTCTGTCCACTTAGAAGGCGCGGCTTGCGTTCCGACATAATAGCGATTCTCCTGGGGAGTATACTGAAAAACGGAGCATGATGTGTTTGGAAAGCCTCTGAACAGGAGAATATATGGATAAGAACGGACTCTCCAGCTTTTTGTTGGGACTCGGCGTGGGTGTCGGCATTGGAATGCTTTTCGCGCCGAAATCCGGGCAGGAAACTCGTGAACTCATAAAGAACAAGGCCGGTGAAGGCACGGAATTTTTGAAGCAACGCAGCGCGGACGCCAAGCAAACCGCCACGGAGTGGGTGGAAAAGGGCAAGGATGCTCTGGGCCGCCAGAAGAATACCCTAGCGGACGCCGTGGACGCCGGCAAGCAGGCGTACCACGACGCCGTTGCACAGACGCCCGCCGAAGGCGTGCTCTAATAAGCAAACCATCCAAACGGAGGCCTCGCTCGTATGCCGGAAGATGTCTTTCGCATCGTAGTAACCGTGGCCGTTGCAGTGGCCGCCCTCGCGTTCGTGGTGCAGGCCGCAATTACGGCGGCTCTCGCGCGCGCCGTGCGGAAGATGGAGCAGGAAACCGGGCCGTTGCGTGACCAGGCCGTGCCCGTGTTCGCACGGCTCGGCCCGCTCCTCGATAAGATTCAGGCATTGGCGGAGAGAGCGGGCCCCGTGCTGGACGAGGCCGGCCCGGCGTTCAAAAAGGTCGGGCCCGCGATCGAGAAAGTGGGGGTCTTCCTCGAAAGGGCCGCTCCGGCGTTCGAAAAAGCCGAACCCGCCGTCGAGCGCGCCGGCGAGATTCTGGAAACGGCGCAGCGGATACTCGAAGAGAACCGCGCCAGCGTCGCCGAGATTTCGAGCGAAGTAGCCGGGATTGCCAGGACGGGCCGGGAGCAGATCGAGCGGCTCGGCGAGTTGTTGTACGAGGCCGGCGAGGGCGCCCGCGCGCGCCTGGAGCGGATCGAGCGCACGGTGGATAGCACGGTCGAGCAGGTGGAGCAGGCCGGCGAAGCCGTGAAACGCGCCGTGCTGCGTCCGGTGCGGGAAGCCAACGGCATCGCCGCCGGCATCGCCGCCGCCATCTCTACGCTGGTACGCGGCCGTAAGTCCTCTGTGGATTCGGCCACGCNNGCAGACCACAAACGACGATGGTCCGCCCCACCTGTTACCCTATCGAGTAACCGATGCGCACGTCTTTGGTAGCCGCTTTGACACTCGCGTTGCCGCTGGCCGCGCAAGTGAGTTTCACGCCGCGGGCGGACCGAATCGCGGTGCAGATCGATGGCAAGCCCTACACGACGTTTTTCCTGGCGCCGGATGGGAATAAGCCGTACCTCTACCCCTTGAGCACCGCGCGAGGCGCAACGGTGACGCGGCATTTCCCGATGGAGACGTTCCCCGGCGAGACCGACGATCACCCCCACCAGCGCGGTCTGTTCTTTGCGCACGGCGACATCAACGGAACCAATTTCTGGGCCACCGAGCCCGGCTCGGATATCCCGAACATGGGCCGCATGAAGCTGCAGAAGGCGCCGGAGGCCAAGGCTGGCGCGAAGTCGGGTACGATCCGGGCCGTATTCGACGGAATCGATGCGCATGGCCGCCCGATCATGACCGAAACCCGCGGCATCGTCTTCTACTCGGACCCGCGCCTGCGGACCATCGACTACGAAATCGAGATCCGGGCCATCGAGCGACTGGTGTTCGCGGATACCAAGGAGGGTACGTTCGGAATCCGTCTTGCCACCTCGATGACCGAAGATAAGGGCGGGCGCATGGTCAACGCCGAAGGCAAGGAGACGGAGAAGAACGTCTGGGGACAGCGCTCGCCGTGGGTGGACTACTACGGCCCGGTGGACGGCCGGACGGTGGGGGTCGCCATCTTCGACAATCCGGGCAACCCGCGCTACCCCACCTACTGGCACGTGCGCGCGTACGGCCTGTTCGCCGCGAACATTTTCGGCGTGCGCGATTTCACGGGAGATAAGACGCGAGACGGCAGCATGACCGTGGAGCGCGGCCAGACGATCCGTTTCCGTTATCGCGTGGTGATTCACGAGGGCGACGCCAAGGCGGCGGGGATCGCGGAGCTGTACCGGCAGTACGCGGCGGGGCGCTGACACCGGGCGGCGTTCGGGGGGCCAAGCGCGCCGATTTCGGCGATTTGGGTTCGTTTGGTGAAATTGGTTTTCAACGCCGGGCGCGGCCGATTGCCCGGCTATCGCCTTTCCTTTCATCATGCACGGTGCTCGAAATTGGCTTGGTATCGCGCTGGCGGCTGGCTCCATTGGGTTCGTTTCGTAAATTAGATCGCCGGTGATGTTTGGCTGATTGGGTTCGTTTCGCATTTTCTCTTTCCAGGTTCCCCGCTGGGTCTCCGTTTGGTGCGGCTGTGCCCTGCACGGGAGGCGCGATCGCCTTGGGTAGCTCGCGAGCGCCCCTTTTTGGATTTTGGGTTCGTTTGGTATTTTCCGTTTTCGTCGCGGGCCGGCGGGTCGATTGGGTTCGTTCCGCATTTTCCGTTTTCGCAGTCGAGGATGGCCGTCTCGATTGGGTTCGTTTGGTTTTTTCTCTTTCCGGGTTCCCGGCTGCGGTTTCTGTTTGGTCCGCTGTGCCCGGTTGCCCCGGTTGGCTCGCGGGTGCTTGATCCGTTGGAAAACATGGTACCCAATTCCAGGATAGAACACGACGGTGCGGGGCCTGGAGTAAGATGCTTTTGTTTCAGTTACTTAAGTGGCGAAAGATCCTGTGACTGGCAATGGCGGCGAAAACACTTTACGTGGGATGTGATTCAGCGTATAGTCGGAAGGTTGTGAAAAGGTATGAAATCGGACAATTCTTATCGCTATACTTCCCGCAATTGTCCGGCATTGAGAGTGGCGCTTACCACTGGCAGGAAGAACTCTTCGAAAAGCTGATTGAAGGCGACTGGCCCCGGGACGTGTGCCTGCCGACAGGGATGGGCAAGACGTCGGTCATGGTGATCTGGCTGCTGGCGCTTGCTTGGGAGGCGATTCACGGACGGGGTACGCGGCCCGTGACCCGCCGACTGGTTTGGGTGGTGGACCGGCGGGTTGTGGTCGACCAGGCGACCACGGTGGCTGCGAGGTTGGCCGAGCAGATCCGGGCCATTCCCGAACTCAACGACGCGCTGAAGGGGATTTCGGCTACGGGCGGGGGCTTGG
The DNA here is from genome assembly GCA_003139735.1 of Bryobacterales bacterium. Lineage (GTDB taxonomy): Bacteria > Acidobacteriota > Terriglobia > Bryobacterales > Bryobacteraceae > BOG-224. The sequence continues at coordinate 12,358 of PLGA01000091.1, forward strand.
CCGTCAGCACGCTCCGTGGCGAACTCGCGGATAACGGCGACTGGAGCCGCGACCCCTCCCGGCCGGCGATCATTATCGGGACCGTGGACATGATAGGGAGCCGGTTGTTGTTCCGCGGATATGGAGACGGGAAATGGTGGCGCCCGCAGCACGCCGGGCTGCTGGGGCGCGATACGGTCATCGTCAACGACGAATCCCACTTGACGCCAGCCTTCGCGAGACTACTGAACGACGTGGCTGAATTGCAGAACGACCCGGCGTTTCGTGTCATGCGGCTCTCCGCCACGCCGCGGGGGTCCGCACAGCAGTGGCCGGAATCGGTGCAGACAGACGTAGACGAGCGGGAAGAGTTCCGCAAGAGGTTCGAGGCTCCGAAGCGGCTTTTCCCGCATGCCGTGGCGGCGCGGGACCTGGAACAGGAGATGTTCCGGCTGGCAACGGCGGAAGGACCCGCTACGCGCGTGCTGGTGTTTATGCGCAAGCCGGAAAAGGCTGCCGAATTTGCGGGCCGAATCGCGAAGGGGTTCGGCGCAGGGCGGNNGCCCGGCGGAACGCCATTGGCTGGTAGCCACATCGGCGGGCGAGGTGGGAGTAGACCTGACATCGGATCTGCTGATTACGGACCTGGAAACGGCGGATCACCTGATCCAGCGCTTCGGGCGCCTCAACCGGTTCGGTGAGACGGAGGGTGTGGCGCATTTGTTGTACGCGGCGGCGTTCGATGCGAAGCAGGAACGCGAGAGGCGGACGTTGGAGTATTTCACCGGCCTACCCGGTTCGGCGGATACGGGTTACGACATTTCGTGCCGGTGTCTCCACGACAACCGGGCACCCGAGGGAAGCCTGTCCGAGGAGCCTCTGCAAGCTCGTTTGGACTCGCGCCTGATCGACCTGTGGAGCCAGACCTCAGCAGGCCAGAGCCCGGCCGTGCCGCCTGTGGCGGACTGGCTGCACGGCAAGCAGGACGACGAATGGCCAGAGACGCAGATTGCATGGCGCGCGGAAGTGGAGTTATTCGCCGGGAAAGACGTTGATGAACAGGAAATTGAGAATGCGCTGGACCACTACCCTGTGCTGGCCCGCGAGCGGCTCAAGGAGCCGACCACGAGGGTCATGGAGAAACTGGCGAAGTTGCCACAGGACGAGCCAGCGGTTCTCATCATGCCGGACGGGACCGTAAAGCGCGGCCGAGCCGGAGAGCTTGCGGACCGGCCCAACGACTTGGCGTACGCAACGGTTCTGTTGCGTCCGGGATGCGGCGGCATAATCCGCGGCATGTTTCAACCGTCCGAATCGGGGAGCGGACTGTACGACGTGGCGGATATCGAGGAAGAGGGCGACCGCAGCCGGTACGTCGCGGTTTCTTCGGATGGCGGAAGGGCGCTTACCAAGCTCGGGGCGGCCGGCGCCGCAATGCCGACCGAATCCATTGAGGCGTTCGCCAGGGACCGTGGCATGAAAGAAGTGGCGCGGGTGCGAATCCCAAGCGGCGAATCCGGAGAAGACCTTGAGTCGAAAACCTGTTTGGTGTACCTGCGCAAAGTCGAGAAGAAGAAAAACCTTGAGCGGGAGATTCGGCTGAGCGCCCACTCCGCGAGCGTCGCCAAGATGGCGCGCGAGATGGCGGAGAAGGCTGGGATGGGCGATCTTGCGGAGGTCTTCGCAACCGCCGGGGAGTTGCACGATGCAGGAAAGGGAGACCCGATTTGGCAGGCTGCGGTGGGAGGCTCGGTGGACGACCCGCTTGCCAAACCGAAGAAGCAATTCGCGCCGGGGCGGCTCGGCGGTTTCCGGCACGAATTCTCGTCGTTGCGTCGGCTCGAAGCGGACGCCGTGGATGAACTGGCGCTGCACTTGATCGCGTCACATCACGGGTGGGCGCGGCCGTTTTTCCGACCGCAGGCATACGACCGGCGGGCCGTGCGAGAGAGCCAGCGGACCGCGATGGAGTGCGCGCGCCGCTTCGGGCGGCTGCAGGAAGGGTGGGGCGCATGGCGTCTGGCGCATTTGGAGGCGATCTTCAAGGCGGCGGACGGATGGGTCTCCGAGATGGAAAGACAAGAAGGGCAGGCAAAGGAGCTCNNGGGGAAGTGGGGCGCATGGCGTCTGGCGTACCTGGAGGCAATCTTCAAGGCCGCTGACGCGGACGTATCGAGACGGGAGAAGGAGCAGCCGGATTATGCCTGAGGTGCGTATCGCGATGGACCCGATGAACCCTGGGCAGTTCTTTGCATGTTGCGGCTTGTGGGAGCTATTCGATCTGCTCGGGGCGACGGCGCTCGCGCATTTCGAGGTGGACGAACGGCGGCCGAGGCAGGCCCAGTTCGTGCTTCAGAGCGATGGCGAACTCTCTTTGGCGGCGGCGGTGGGCGCGTTGCGCGCGGCGAAAGTGGAGCCGATCATGCATGCGGAGGCGAAGATTGCGCCGATTCGGATCGTGGTCGGAGGGGCCGCGCTGGAACTGGACTGGTGGCTTGATCGCTTCCGCGAGAAGGCGGAGCGTCTGAAGTGTTGGGCGGCGCGGCAGACTTCCCTTTCCATCGCGTCGGAGCTGCTGAGACTGCTACCGGCGGACGCCGACGAGCGGCTGCTGAACTACGCGGCGATGACTACCACGCGGTTTGGCGTCGATCCGCGTTCGGCGTGGAATGCCAAGGATGTCGGCTATTCGCCCAACGAGCACCAACAGGAGTCGGCAAGCTTCCCGGCCGTGGAAATGCCCGCGGCGGTGGGCCTGAGCGGCTTTCGTCCGGGGAAGCGGCAACGGAAATCCGCCGGGAATTTCCGCGAGTGGGAGTACGTTTATGCGCTGTGGCCCGAGCCTCTTCCGCGAGCGGTGGGCCGGTTAGCCTGCTGCGCTCCGTGGGATGGACTTGGAGCGGTTGGCTACCGGTTCCAATTGGGCAAGCGGGGCAGTTTCAAGTTCTTCCAGTTTTCTCAAGCACAGGAAAGGAGTGATAGGAGATCATGACCGATCAATTCGATGGATGGCTTGAAGCCACTGGGCCAGTGGCCTTGGTGATACGCGAGTACCTGGACCCGGTTGTCGGACCGGGTTCAGTTTTCTTTCCGCCGACCTTCGCGCCGCCGGAAGACAAGAAGGACGAGAAGCCAAGCTATGTGATCGACGACGACAGGGTTTGCCTGGTAGACAGCGTCGGGTCGCAGGGCAATCGCCTGGAGCCGTTGTTTAAGCGGCCGGACTTCGCGCCGTTGGTGCCGCACGTGACGATTACGGTTGGCGAGCGGAAGGTGAACCTGCTCGACGCGGGGCACCGCGCGGCGGATGCCGTCGTGCGGTTCTCGGCGCTGTGGCCCGAGTTGCAGAAGGCGTTTCTGGCGTATCGCGACCAGGGCGATGCGGGCCTGCTAGCGAAGATCGCGCCGACCTCGCTGGTGTTCGGGGCGTGGGATTCGCGCGACACACAAGCGAAGATTCCGCGGCTGGTGGAATCGACAATCCGGGCGTACGGGGTGGAGCGGCTGACGCGCTCGGCGCAGTATAAGGGCTCGGTTGGGAAAGACGATCTTGCGGAAACGTATCCTCAGGATTTTCTTTCGGGCCAGGGCATGGCGGACAGCCCTTCGGGCCGGGCGCCGGGAGGCGTGATCGCGAGAGACGGCATCCGGCGCGACGCCACGCTCAACTTGATCGCGGTGCGGGCGCTGGGTGCGGGCGGCGCGGACGAGACGCGCAAATTGCAACGGTACATCCTGGGGCTGGCGTTGATCGCGTTTCTCGCGNNAGAGAGGTACTGACTCTGACGGAGCCCGAGGCTTCCGATTTCGCGCGCCTGGCGGCGAGCGAGCACGGCGTGGCCGCCCCGCGCGAAGCGGCTTTCGATCCCGATGCGGTGAAGAAGGCGTTCGAAGGCGGCAAGAAGAAGGGCAAGAAGTGAGGGAACGAGAATGCCGGACTGGCTTTCGATCGCAGTAACGTTTCCCAACGGCCGGTACCATGGGCACGAGTGGCCGCCTTCGCCTGCCCGGCTGTTTCAAGCTCTGCTGGCGGGGGTGATGACGGGCCGATATCGGGAACGATGGGAAGAGGCAAGCCCGATTCTGGAATGGCTGGAGCGGCAACCGGCGCCGGTCATTGTGTCCGGGGCGACGCACGATGCCAAGGCCTATCGGCTGGCCGTTCCGAATAACGACTTGGACGTCGCGGCGCGGGAGTGGCGGAAGGGACGGCCTTACGACGCGTCGCTGTTACGCACGCTGAAGGCTGTGTGGGCCCGCGAGATGGGCGGGGGCGAAGGCGCGCCGCACGTGAGGTATCTGTGGGCGGTGGAGGACGCCCCCGAGGATTGGATGGCGCGGATTCGCGCGCTCGCGGATTGTCTACATACGCTAGGTTGGGGAATCGATATGGCCTATGCGGATACCGCTCTGCTGGGGGAGCCGGAGGTTCGCCAGTTGGTTGGAGAGCGGTGGTTGCCGGCGAGTGGCGGCGAAACGTGGAATGTGCCGGTCAAGGGATCGTTGGAGGATCTACGCGCGGTCTACGAGCGCTTCAAGAACCGCATCGGCGCCGGCGGCGTGGACCCCGACACGCGCCCGATTGTGTACGGAGCGCAGGCATACCGGCGGGAAGGGCAGGAGATTCGCCCGTGGGCCAAGTTCTCTCTGTTGAGACTGGATAGCGATCAACCGCTGGCGCACGAGGGACGGGACGCCATGGTAGTGGCCGCATGGCTGCGGCATGCTTGCGCGAAGGCGCTGTCGGAAGAAGGTGAAAGCGTGGACTGGATCAACCGGTACGTACACGGCCACGATCCGGACGGCGCGCCGGGGCAGCGTATGTCGTTCGCCCCGCTACCCTTCATCGGGCATCCGCACTCCGATGGGCGCATCCGGCGCGCGCTGGTTATAGAACCTGCCGAATCGCAAGGCAAGGCCGCGGAGTTGTTGCAGATCAAGCTGGTGGGCGAAGCGATTACCGGCGATGGCGGGAAGGGCGGTTGCCGATTGGCGATGCCGGAAGCGCAGGACAGCGTTTTGAAGTTGTATGTGGGGAGGGCGAACGTGTGGCGCAGCGTGACGCCGATGGTGCTGCACGGTCACAACGCGTTACGCGGCAAGCTCTCGATCCATAAGACGGAGCGGCTGCTTTTGGAGGCGCTGGAGAAGTCGGGGTATCCGGCCCGGCTGGTGGAAAACATCGCGTTCCAGCCCGCTCCGTTGTGGCGTGGTTCCGAGGGCGCCCGATCCATTCGCGTGCCACAGCACTTGGCGCACTGGCCGAGATACCACGTGGAGGTGCGGTTCCGTGAAACCGTGCAAGGGCCGGTACTGGCAGGCATCGGGCGGCATTGCGGCGTGGGGGTGTTCGCTGCGTGGAAGTGAGCCCCCATGCGCACCTCTTATCTGGTTTGCTATGACATTTGCGATGACAAGCGGCTGCGAAAGGTCTTTCAGGCGATGCGGGGGTATGGGGACCATTTGCAGTTTTCGATTTTTGAATGCCAACTTACGGCGTCGGACCTGGCGCGGTGCCGGGCGGAGTTGGGGGGCATTATCCATCACGACGATGACCAGGTGCTGTTCGTGAACCTGGGTCCGGCCGAGGGGCGCGGGGATCGGGTCATCACGGCGCTCGGGAAACCGTATACGGCGGTGGATGCGCCTTGCATTATTGTGTGAAGGGGGCGGGCTCATAGAGACTCGCGCGAGAAGACTGCCCACAGGAATGTGGGCATCGCCGCCTGGAAAGGCTGCGCCACGGTGCTTGAGGAGTTATGGGAGCTTTGCCGGTTGCGATTGAGAATGGACGGGAACTTCCGGATTACTTGCCGGCCCGCATGGTCAATGAGTTCGCTTATTGTCCACGGCTGTTCTTTTATGAATGGGTGGATGGCGTCTTTCAGGAGAGCGTGGATACCATCGAGGGCGCCATCCAGCACAATCGCGTCGACGAAAAGGCGACGGCGCTGCCGAAAGCGGAGGACCTGCCGCAATCCATCCACTCGCGGTCGGTGACGCTGGCGAGCGAGACGCTGCGGGTCATCGCCAAGATGGACCTGGTGGAGGCTGAGGGCGGGCTGGTCACGCCGGTGGACTATAAACACGGGCGTCCGCGGGAGGGTCCGGACGGACTGGAACTATGGCCGGCGGACCGGGCGCAATTGGCGGTTCAGGGCATGGCGTTGCGCGAGAACGGGTACGATTGCCGCGAGGGCATCGTCTATTACCGGATGACGGGGCAGCGTGTGCGCGTGGAGTTCGACGACGGGCTGATGGCGGAGACCGGGCGACTGGCGGGCGCGGCGTGGGCGCTGGCGGCGGCGGGNNCTATTTGCCTTCCGGACGAGACTCTGGCGGTGGGTGCGGCTGAGCAGGAAACCGCGCCGCAACAACTCGAACTTTTCGCGGCGCCGCGACGGAAGCCGGTAAAAGGTGAGGTGCGGGCGCTGATGACGCCGCGCAGCGAGTTGCGCCCGCTGTATCTTAACAGCCAGGGCGTGAAGGTAGGCAAGTCCGGCGCGGTGCTACAGGTGAAGGACAGGGACCAGAAGGTGCTGCAGGAAGCGCGGTTGGGGGAGATCTGCCAGGTGAGCCTGATGGGAAACGTGCAGATTTCCACGCAGGCGGTACAGGCGTTGTGCGAGGCGGGCGTGCCGGTCTGTTACTTCTCGATGGGGGGCTGGTTCTACGGGATCACGGTGGGCCTGAACGAAAAGAACGTGTTCCTGCGGCGGAGCCAGTTCCGGCTTTCCGAGCAGGAATACTTCACGCTGGCGCTGGCGCGGCGGCTGGTCGCGGGGAAGATCCGCAATCAGCGGACGCTGTTGCAGAGGAACCACGTGGAGCCGAATCGGGCGACGCTGACGGCCATGAAGGAGATGGCGGACCGCGCGGAGCGGGCGGGGTCGCTAGAAGAGCTGCTGGGGCTTGAGGGCAATGGCGCGCGCCTGTACTTCGGGGATTTCGCGGGAATGATCAAACCGGAAGAGGGACGGGCGGCGCTGGACCTATCGTTCGACTTCGAAG
>PLGA01000526.1:0-3029 GCA_003139735.1 Bryobacterales bacterium
CCCCGCCGCCGCTCCGGATGCCGAGCCCCCCGCAGTCGATTCCGGCAACCCCTGGGACCCGCCCTTCTGGTTCACCAATGGCACATGTCGCCCTGGCTGCATCTGCCCGAAATGCCTCGCCGAGAAGGCCGAGAAGGCGTGCTTGGCCGACAAGAGCTGAAATAGGCCAAACGGCGGGCCGTTCGCGCTCGCCCCAAGGGGTTGCGCTGCTTAACGGGATAAAATCAGTGCTAGACCTATGTCGAGAACCTACACCCCTATTACGACGGAGATGGCCGATTACATCCGCGGCGTGTCGCTGCGCGAGCCCGAGGCGCTGCGGCGCTTGCGGGAAGAGACCGAAGACCATCCCCAGGCCCACTGGCAGATCGCGCCGGAGCAGGGGCAGTTCCTGCACGTGCTGGCGCGCGCCATCGGGGCGGCCAGGACGCTCGAAGTCGGCGTGTTCATGGGCTACAGTTCCACGTGGGTCGCGCTGGCTCTGCCGCCGGACGGAAAGCTGGTGGCTTGCGACCGCAATGCGGAATACGCGGAACGTGCGCGGCGCACCTGGCGGGAAGCCGGCGTGGAGGACCGCATCGAACTCCGTCTCGGACCCGCGCTCGATACTTTGGGTGCCTTGTTGGCCGAAGGCCAGGCAGGCAGTTTCGATTTGGCCTTCATCGACGCCGATAAGGGAGCCTACCCGGCGTACTACGAGCGGGCTCTCGCCCTGCTGCGCCCAAAGGGCCTGCTGGTCGCCGACAACGTGCTCATGCACGGCAGCGTGATCGACGCAAACGATCGCGATCCGGACACGGAAGCTATTCGCGCCTTCAATCGTAAGCTGCACGCGGACAGCAGGATAGCTCTCAGCATCGCCACCATGGGAGACGGCTTCGCGGTGGCTTGCAAGCTGTAGGGCTTTGATCAATTCAGGCCCCTAGATTTCCTCCGTGTCTCCGCGTCTCCGCGTCAAGGTTCTGACTCGCCCCGTCCGCGAACGATGTTATCGTAACCGGGGGGCTTGTGGATTTCGCCTTGGACATATTCAGGCCCTAAAAACTCACGTTTACGGAGCAATTATGTTTACCTATCGATGGCCGGCTACCCTGTTTGCGGCGGCCGGACTTTTGACGTTCGCCGCTTTGGCTTCGGCGCAAGGCGGGCGNNGACCAGCGCGCGGATCTGGTGATTGCGGCCATGACCCTCGATGAGAAGATCGAGCTTCTGCACGGCGGTCCTGGCGGAATGGGCGGCGGAGCTGCCGTAATGCCCGCGGGAATCACCACGCGTAGCAATGGCGGCGCGGGCTGGGTTCCTGGAATTCCACGCCTCGGCATTCCGGACGTCAATATGGCCGATTCGGCTGTCGGCGTTACCAGGGGCGATACGGAGAGCCGCTATTCCACCCTCTTGCCCTCGTCATTGGGCGCGGCGGCGTCCTGGAACGCGGACCTGGCTCTCCTCTACGGCCAAGTCATCGGCCGNNGGACGCAATTTCGAATACGCCGGCGAGGACCCCATCCTGGCTGGAATCACGGTCGGCAACCTCATGAAGGGCGTGCAGTCGCAGCAGGTCATGGGCGACATCAAGCACTATGCGCTCAACGACCAGGAAACCGGCCGCAATACCGCAAACGCGCTCATCGACAAGCGCTCCATGCGGGAAACCGACCTGCTGGCGTTCCAAATCGCCTATAAGATCTCCGATGCCGCCGGCTTCATGTGCAGCTACAACCTGGTCAACGGCGATTGGGCTTGCGAGAATGACTACCTGCTCAACCAGGTTCTGAAGAAAGATTTCGGCTTCAAGGGCTGGGTGCTATCGGATTGGGGCGGGACTCACAGCACCAAGAAGGCCATCATGGCCGGCCTGGATCAGGAGCAGCCCAGCAGCGGGTTCTTCGGCGATGCGCTGAAGGCCGCGGTGCAGAGCGGCGACGTGCCCCTCGCCAAGGTCAACGACTCCGTGCATCGGATTCTGCGCGGCATGTTCGCCGTCGGCGTGTGGGACAACCCCCCGCAGCACCGCGTCGTGGATCCGTTCAAGGGCCGCGAGGACGCGCGGAAGATCGCCGAAGAGAGCATCGTCCTTCTGAAGAATGCCAATAACCAGTTGCCGCTGAGCGCGGCCCTGGTCAAATCGATCGCGATTATCGGATCGCATGCGGACGTGGGCGTGCCTTCGGGCGGCGGATCGGCGCAGGTGCTGCCTCCCGGCGGGAACGCCGCGCCCCCTGCTCCGGTGGCGGACGCACAGGGCGGCGGCGGTGGTTTCGGCGGCCGTGGAGGATCGCAATACTTTCCCTCTTCCCCGATGAAGTTCATCCAGGCCAAGGCCCCCAAAGCCAAGGTGGAATTCAACCAGGGCACGGACGTGGCCGCCGCGGCGGCTCTGGCCAAGGCCTCCCAGGTGGCGATTGTGTTCGTGAATCAGCCCATGAGTGAGGGATCGGACGCTTCGACGCTCACGCTGCCCGCCAAACAGGACGACCTAGTCAATGCGGTGGTCGCGGCCAATCCACATACCATCGTGGTGCTTGAGACCGGCGGCCCGGTCAGCATGCCGTGGTCCGACAAGGTCAGCGGCATTATGGAGGCGTGGTTCCCCGGCATCGGCGGCGGCGAGGCGATCGCGAATATTCTCTTCGGCGACGTAAACCCGTCGGCCAAGCTGCCGGTGACTTTCGCCAAGAGTGACGCCGACTTGCCGCATCTGACGATTAACGGGCCGGCTCAGGCCGCCGGACGCGGCGCGGCTGGCGCGGGCCGTGGCGGTGCGGCTCTCACGCCCGGACAACAGCAGGCCCAGGCGCAACAGCAGGCCCAACAGGCGGTGACCCAGGCCTTGCAGCAGACCACGCAGGCTAGCGAAGCGTTGATCCAGGCCGAACAGCGGCTGGCCCAGGCGCAACAGCAGGCGGCGGGGGCCACCCAGCCGGCGGCTGCCGAAGCCGCGGCCCAGGCGGTCCACGCGGCGCTGCTGGCTTTGCAGGCGGCGCAACCCCCCGCAGCGGCGGCAGGCCGCGGCGGCGCCGGCGGCGGCG
>PLGA01000526.1:3116-3488 GCA_003139735.1 Bryobacterales bacterium
GGCAAGCGCGCCGGCAAGGAAATCGTTCAGGTCTACGCAACCCTCCCGGCCAGCACCGGCGAACCGCCCAAGCGGCTGATTGGTTGGGAAAAAGTGCAGCTCAACCCCGGCGAAAGCAAGACCGTGAACCTGACCATCGACCCGCTCTACCTCTCCATCTTCAATGAGAGCAAGGACGGCTTTGAGATGGCCGGCGGCGACTATAAGATCTGGGCGGGCGCTTCGTCCCGCAACCTCCCGTTGTCGGAGACCGTCAAGATCGACTAAGCTCGTTTGGCATTGCTATCAGACGGCGGTTCGGAGCAATCCGGGCCGCCGTTTTGTTTTGGAGGGAACCTTGGACATTAACATAGTGGGGCAGGCCATCGTTTT
>PLGA01000131.1 GCA_003139735.1 Bryobacterales bacterium
TTAGAATCAGCGCGTTACGGGCTCGGATTTGGGCATTTGCCCAAATCGCATCCGAAGAGAGCGGTTTTCGGCAGCCTGCTGAGGTGGGGCAGGTGCTTTCGCCTGCCTTCATGCCCGCCTTGGAAATGCCGCCGTCAGCGAACCTTCGTCACGCGTAGAAGCCAGTCTTTGTATTGGGTGCTGGAGTCGTCCGGCGCTCCGAAAGAACGGATGCCCCCGCCCGATACCTCGCCGTGGGTGGCTTCCTTCTGGTTCACCAGATCGGTCCAGGTGAAACGGAACCTGTCGGTTGGCGATGATGGCCGCAGGTCAAGCTTCAGCGTGCCTCCCCAGCGGGCATAGGCCAGATACTCCTCGCCGGGGACGGCGGAACAATACCTGGCGGCGTATTCGGAAACCAGCTCGGGATGTGGCTCGAGCTTCCACCATTCCATGCCCTGCAGCAGTTTCGCCATGAATCCCATGGAATTGGCTCCGGGGTAATGGATGGTATCCACATCCGCAGGATCGATAGGGTTGGATCCCAGCCGCGCTTGGGCGGGCCGAGTCGGGTCCGGTATGTAGGCCCACCACTGGTGGCCGCCCCCGTAGGTGTGGCCAGCCGCGCCGGACAGAAACGCCGACCACGCGGCGAACCGGATATCTTCGGCCGGCGCGGCGCCCACAATGAACTCGTACCAGGCTTCGGTTACCAGGATGGGCTTGGCCGGCGTGCGCGCGTAATCGGCCGCCACAATCTGGGGGACCATCTCGTTTCTCCACTTGCCATGGCCAACCTGGCTCTGGTTGAAATCGAGCCACGGCTCGTTGTGCAACTTCTCGCCCGTGGACCACTGCTGCGAATCGCCCATATCCCCGGCAGACCAGCCCGGCGGCGTGTTGTGCACGCCGATCACGTGCCCGTAGGGGTCCTCGGCGCGCATCAAGGCGCCGAGATCCTTCCAGAATTGGAGGCCCATGCCGCCGTAGTCGTACATGTTGTACTCACCGGCGACCGTCCAGACCACGTTGTAAGCGGCCAGGCGTTGGACCACGTAGCGCGCCCACCGGCGCACCTTCTCGGGGCCGGCCTGCGTGTTGAGATTCCGGGCGCTCCACCATGGGTGAATCCAGATCGTCAGCCCCTTGCTGTTGGCGTAAGCCACCAGCCGCTCGGCTTCGTGGATCTGGTCGAAATCCGGAGTGTCGTAGGCGCTGCCCAGCATATTAATGCCGTTATTGGCGCCAAAGAACATCTGCCCGGCGGTGAAACCCTGCTCTACTCTGCCGTCCACCACCTGCTGAAACCGGGCGAACGGGATGTTCTTCCGAGGCCATGCCCACCACGTGTCGGCGATCCACAGGAACGGCGTCCCATCGGCGTATTCGAAGTATCTTCCGGCGCGGGGGCCGTCCTTGGCGACGCGGATGAAGCCATGGCGCGTGGGGTTGGCGGTCTTCTGTTCCGCGCTCCATGCGGCGCATTGGAAACTGCCCTTGACGGCGTTGAGGCTCGCATCGGTCGACGACGCGGAGTACGACCACTCGCCTGACGCCGGCGGCGCGAAGCGGGCTTTCCAGTTCTGGCCGCCATCCCAGAAACCCGCCACCGTATACCGCATTCCGCGGGCCTCTCCAGCCACGCCAGTGAACGTCACCGACACATACGGTTTGCCGCCCTCCGGCAGCGCCTCCACATAGGCGTTACCGAAGGAGGCCTTGGCGGTCATCTCGACTTCGAACGGCTCCCATTGGCCGCCGGTCCTGGCAGCCTGGGCGGCGGCTGGAATGGCGCAAGACGCCGAGAGGAGGATCAGACCGAGAAAGCGTTTTCGCATTGTCGACCTCCGGATGTCGATAGCTCATGTTAGCCCACTAGTGTTCGCGCCGGAAGCGTTTCCGCTTGCAATGGAGGGCGAACTGTTGTACGTCTAGCTTATCCGGGACCGCGAGGCTCCGGCCAAGGAGAATGGCCTATGGTTCCCCAGAAGATGATGTCGCGCAGGGAGTTGCTGGCTGCGGCCGGCGGACTGGCCGCGGCCGGCTTGGCGCAAGGACAGACGGATCCCGCGCCGGCGTCGCCGGTCGCCATCGCGCGCTGCCGCGCTTACGACGGGACTTTCGACGATGCTCTGAGCGCCAGTCTGGACAAGATCGGAGGCATCGGCTCGCTCGTCAAAGGCAAGACGGTGGCCCTGAAGCTGAACCTGACCGGCAACATCACCCGGTACCCCAACCGGCCGGAATTGCCTTATCGCAACAATCCCTACACGGTGCTCTCGGTGACGCGGCAACTGGCGCGCGCCGGCGCGGCCCGCATCCGGCTGATCGAGTCCTTCTTTCCAGCGAAACAGGACCTCGAGCTGTGGGCGCGCTACGGCCTGGACGTCAACGCCATCAACAACGTCGGCTGCAAGGTGGAGTGGGAGAATGTCCAGAACATGGGACAGGCCAAGCAGTACACGCGCATGAAAGTTCCGTGGGGAGGGTACATATTCCCGGCCTTCGACCTGAATCACTCATTCGCCGATTGCGATGTGTACGCGTCCCTGTCCAAACTGAAGCACCACTGGCTGGCGGGCGTCACTATGACTCTCAAGAACAACTTCGGGAATACGCCTTGCTCGCTATACGGCGGCGATTGCGGCCCCGACGGCAACGAGGACCCCAAGGGCGAGCGCGGGCCGGTATGCCACAATGGCACGGCCACGCCGCCGAAGGGAGTCCCGCAGGAACTTAACCGCGAATCCCCAAGGGAGCCGGGCTACCGCATCCCGCGCATCGTCACGGACCTGACGGGCGTTCGCCCGGTGGACCTGACCATCGTGGACGGCGTCGAGTCCATCCGCGGCGGAGAAGGCGTGTGGAACCAGGGGGTTTCCCTCATTAAGCCCGGCATCCTACTGGTGGGCCGGAACCCGGTCTGCACCGACGCCGTGTGCATGGCGGTGATGGGCTACGACCCTCGGGCGGAACGCGGCACGAAGCCCTTCTTGCGCGGCAACAACACGCTGCGCCTGGCCGAAGCGGTGGGGATCGGCACGACGGATCTCTCCAGGATCGAGGTAGCCGGCCTCAGCGTCAAGGAAGCCTACTGCGACTACGGTCCGGGCGCGACGGGGTAACAGCTCGCGCGGGCGTGGAGCGACCTTTTAGGTTGCCACGTCGGCGTCTTTGCCGCCGTTCATCCGCTCGCCGCGCTACACTGGCTGACAAGCAACAGATCGATATGGAGACACCCCGTGAGCACCTAAGAAGGCCTGAGATTAGCGAATTGGAGGAGCGCGACCGAGAGGGCTACGAACTGCGGCCTCAAGATGACGATGAGGTGGACGCCTGGCAATCGGAGGCCGCTTGGCCAACGGAATAGCGAGAGGCTGACGTTCGTCCTTGCCAGTCACAACGGAAGGAAAACTGCTGTAGGGGTCGGGCATGCCCGACCCTCCCCCGCTTTACGATCCCACCCCCGCTTGCCTTTCGTGTTCCTCCCTGGTCCTCAGGCTGTTCCGGTCAATCGCGCGACCCACCGCCAAAACGCCCTCCAGGTGATCCATCTCGTGTTGCAGAAGCTCCGAAAACGCGCCGGAAGCTTCCAAGCGCTGTACGTCGCCGGCCTCACCGTCGTAGCGGATGCGCACACTCACGGAGCGCTCCACCTGCACCAGCAGGTTCGGAAAAGAGAAGCAATCGTCCCACAGCCGGAGCTTCTCTTCGCTCTGGAATTCGCAGGCGGGATTGCGCAGGCGCCAGGCACGGCCGTCCAGTTCGATATATATTAGTCGTTTCGGTTCGCCGATTTGAACCGCTGAAATGCCGCGGCCGAAGCCGTGCGTGCGGCGGAATTCATGCAGGGTGTCACGGAGGTCGTCGAATAGCGCGCCCGCTTCCTCCGGCGATGGGACGGGCGCGGAAACAACCCGAAGGAGCGGGTCTCCCAATTGAATAATCCGGCGGGTGGGCATACTCACGAAGATATCAGGCCAGCCGGGGCGCAGCCGATGGCCCCCGCGCGGAAGCGCAAAGACCCGCTGCGGCTGGCCATCCGCGTGACCGTCTTCGTGGTGCTCTTCTACGGCCTCGGATGGTTTGTCCTGGACCCGCTGCTGCGCTGGTTCGCGGGCGCCCTGGCCGGGCCGACGTTCGCCGTCCTCGTATCGGCGGTGTTCGCGACCTGGTTGTCGCTGCGGATCTATGAGGATATTCCGGTTTTCGCGGTCGGGCTGTGGTGGAACTCCTCCTCGGCGCAGAACCTGAAGCTCGGCCTGCTGGGCGGCGTGGGGGCGGCGGCGCTGGCGCTGGTTCCACCGCTTTTGACCGGCGCGGCCCATATCTCCGGGACGCATGCCCCCGAATACGGCGCCATCGTGTTCTCGGCCCTCTGCGTAGCCGCCGGATCGGTGGGCGAAGAAATATTCTTCCGCGGGTACGGGTTTCAGCTTCTGATGGCCAACTGGGGACCCTGGGCCGCCATTTTACCCGTGGGCCTGGTTTTCGGGTGGATGCACAGCGCCAATCCGAACGCCAGCCCGCTCGGCTTGATCAACACCGCCGGCTTCGGCGTTCTGTTCGGATACGCCTTCCTTCGCAGCCGCGACCTGTGGCTGCCCATCGGCCTGCATTTCGGCTGGAACTTCACATTACCGTTATTTGGCGCCGACCTCAGCGGGATTACAATATTTAAAGAGATTACCGGCCATGAGATGGTTTGGCGCGCCGGCGTGCTGTGGAGCGGCGGGGGGTACGGCCCGGAAGCCAGCATTCTGACTTCCGCGGCGCTGATTCCCCTGTTTGTGTATCTATGGAAGGCTCCGATTCGCCGGCAAACTTCGCCCCTCACGGATCTGCCGGGGGAGAGTGCGATATGCGAGCCTTCGCCGCCCTTGCAATCCTGAGTCTGCTGCCCGGCGTGTGCCTGGCTGGCAACAAACTGACTTTCGACGACCGCGTGGAACTCACCCGCGGCCTGATGGCCGAGTACGGCGTCCTCAAGCAGGGACTTCCCCACGCCAAGAGCGCGCTCGCCTTCGACGCAGCCAGCGGAATCGACAAGAACCAATGGGCCAAGGCAGCCATGGAAGATGGCCTTGCGGCGCGCCCCGGCGCCACGGTCCAGGTAACCAAGGTCGAAATCGGCGAGGACCGGATCGTGCTCCAGATCGACGGCGGCTACAATGGCGGCCGGAAGTGGTACCGGAACGCGACCATCGCCGCCGGCCCGAGCAGCAGCCCGGACCCGACCCGAATCGGCGATGGCGTCGACGACAACGCGCCCTTTGGGACCTCCATCGCCATTCTCTTCCATAAGCCCCTCGAGCCGATCAAGTCCGCGGACATCAAGAAGATGCTGGCGCCGCTCCTGGACTTCGACAAACACAGCGTCACGGAAATCTACGTCGACACGCTCTCGCCCGAATTGCAGGCTGCCGTGAAGACCAATCACGCCCTGGTGGGGATGGACCGCGAGCAGGTGAAGCTGGCGCTGGGCATCCCCGCGCACAAGGAGCGCCAGACCGAGGACGGCGTCGAGTTGGAGTATTGGACCTACGGAGAAGCGCCCGGCAAGTTCACGTTCGTCACGTTTAAAGGGGACAAGGCCATCGCCGTGAAGGAGGAATATGCCGGCCTGGGAACCCAGGTGAACGACCCTCCGCCGCCGAAATGAAAAGGTATCTAGCGCTTATCGTTATCGGCTTGCTTGTGTCCGTCATTATCAGTTTCATTTTTGTTACATTGTGGACCCCCGCCGCCGCCGAAATCACCGATAAATACCTGCGGCCGGTCTTCGGCGATCGGCAGATTGTCTTCTTAGAGAAGATCTTCCTTAACCTCTCGGACAATACGAGCAAGGTCATTTATGATTTCAAAAAGCCTATAGCGCCCCGATTCACAACTTCCAGCGCGGACGCCGGCATGTCCACCTCGCTCGACTTGCGGCCCATCGCCCCCAATCCGGCCTTCTCAGCCTTAAGCGGCGAGGGCGTATGGCATAGCATCCCGTTGGCTATTTTCCCTAACCGTGAAGTCATGGCCCGCACTTTTGTCAGGCCGGACTCGAGCCGGTCTTTTGCCATAGTGTCGATAGTCAAGATGGATATGTCGGCGCTGACAATCGGCAGCGTCGCGGGAACCGTGGAGCCCGGCGGCAAGGTAGGCAAGTATGGCCCCGGCCGTGTGCCTGAAGCCATTGTGCAGAGTGGCAATTTGGTGGCGGCCTTCGATGGAGGTTTTCAGTATCGCGACGGCGCCTATGGCATGATTGTCGGCAAGACAACCTATCTGCCGCTGCAATGTGGTCTCGGAACCGTTGCCGGCTACAGCGATGGGTCGGTCAAGATTCTTGAATACACGGGACAGCCGCTTGGAAACGACGCAACTTTTGTGAGGCAGAACGGCCCAATGCTTATAAAGGACGCCCATGTTGCTGTCACCAATCCGGATAGCCAGCAGGTCTGGGGCCGGGTGGTGGGAGACGGCGCTTTCACCTGGCGGTCTGGAATTGGGATAGCCGCTAAGGGCGAGCTGATTTTTGCGGCGGGAAACAACTTGAGTCCTCAGACCTTGGCGCTGGCATTGAGCGCTGCCGGCGCGGACAACGCCATCCAGCTTGATATTAACCCGCACTGGGTAAGATTTAATCTTTTCAATGCAAACGGAGACAGCGGTTATGACTCAGCCCCACTGAATCCGGACATGCAGGACGGCGCAAGGGAATACTTGAACGGCTATCAGAAGGATTTTTTCTACATCTACAAGAGACAGAGCGCCCCGTAACACCCTCACCGCGTGGTGGTTGGCGGGGAAGATCGGGCGGAACAGGCTGTCGCCGTCGCTCCGGCAATTCTTGTTGACACGGTGACGGAAAACTCCATAGAATTAGCCAGGAGGCCGAAGTGGAGAAAAGAACCTTAATTGGCGCTATTATCCCAGCGGTCCTGGCAGTGAGCGGTTTTGCCCAGCAGGCGCTGCCTGCAACGGCGACGGTCAACATCGGGGGCAGCGCCATCACCGTTAAGTATTCCGCATTGTCCGTGAAGGGCCGTAAGATTTTCGGCGGCGTAGTGCCTTACGGCAAGGCGTGGGGCATCGGGGAGAATGCCGTTGCGACGCTTAGTACGGATTCGGATCTGGTGTTCAAAGGCGGCGGCCTCCCGGCGGGAGACTACTCGCTTTATGTCCTGCCTGCCGCCGACGGCTGGCAGCTTATCTTCAGCAAGGCGACTGGCGCACAGGCCCTGAACTACGACCCGAAAATGGATGCGGGCCGCGTTCCCATGACGGTGACCGCAGCCAAGACCCCGGTCGAAACCTGCAAGATTACACTCTCCAGCGTGGCGGGTGTGTATACCAAGCTTGAGCTGGCGTGGGAGAACACGGTCGCTTCCGTCTCCCTATACCGAGATGTAGGCGCCAGTGACCCGGAATGGTAGCACGCTCGGAGTAGCGTTCTTCGCTGTTCTGATGGCATGTATGGCCAGCGGGCCTCGGAGTGCCGGCGAGTCCCCAGGCAGGGACGTCGAGGGGCTTGTTCGCCAGATGACCCTGGCTGAGAAACTGCTGCTGGTCCACGGGGTCTTCGATCCGAAGCCCGTCGGTGAGGCCGGCTACTGGCCGGGGCTGCCCCGCCTGGGGATCCCACCTTTACGTTTCGCCGACGGCGCTGCCGGAGTGAACCTGAACAAGGACGCCACGGCCATGCCCGCGCCCGTTGGGCTGGCGGCGACCTTCAACCCCGAAGCCGCCCGCCTCTTTGGGGTGGTGCTCGGACGGGAGGCGAAGGCGCTTGAGCAGGATGTCTTCCTGGCGCCCTACGTCAACATCGTTCGCGACCCCTTGTTTCGCCGGAACCATACAACCCTGAGCGAAGACCCGCTTCTCGCTGCGCGGTTGGGCGCCGGGATGACCATCGGCATCCAGAGTCAGGGCGTCATGGCCCAGGTCAAGCACCTGGCCGGGTACAACGGCCTCGACAACGTGGTTATCGACGAACGCACATTGCATGAGATTTACCTGCCTGCTTTCGAAGCGGCGGTCAAGGCAGGCGCCGCTTCGGTGATGTGCGCCTACAACAAGATCAATGGCTCCTGGGCGTGTGAGAGCGCCGAGCTGCAGGACGGCATCCTGCGCGGGCAATGGGGCTTCAAAGGGTTTGTTACCTCCGACTGGGGGGCCGTGCACACCCCTTCGGCAATCACACGGGGACTGGACCTTGAGATGCCGGGAAGGAAGATTTCCGGCCGGAATGGCCCGTACTTCACCGATTCGCTCAAGGCCGCAATTGAGACCGGCGCGATCCCGGTTTCGGCCGTCGATCAGGCGGTAAGCCGCATCCTGGGCCAGATGGACCGTTTCGGCTTGCTCGGCCGCAATCCACCTGCCCGGCCGGCGTCGATCGATGTTGCGGCGGATGCGGCAATCGTCCGGGACATTGCCCGGCAGGGCGCGGTCTTGCTCAAGAATGACGGCAATGCCCTGCCTCTTACGGCGGACGATTTGGGTTCGCTGGCGGTCATCGGTCCGACTGGCGGGCAGGTCGCGGCAGGCTTCATGGGCGAACGGGCATACGGCTTCGAATCCCGCCTGGTGGCTCCTCTGACCGCGCTCCAGAAGCTCGAACCCAAAGCGAAAATCCGCTACTCGGCGGGGGTTGACCTGACTGGCGTCCCCATCCCGAACTTCAAGAGCCTGGTGTCGGTTGCGCCCGATAGTGAGGGATCCTGGACCGGGACGGTGAATGCGTCCCGCGATGGCGACTACACCTTTATGGTACAGCCGGCCACCGGCGGAGCCTCCAGGGGCAGCGGGACGATCGCGGTCGATGGCCGTGTGGTCGCGCGGACAACCGGTCCCGGCTTCGGAGGCGGGGGCGGCGTGGCCGCCAAGAAGTGGTCCAGCCTCCTGCCGACAACCGATGGACGGGATAACGCCCACGGCGCGATCCATCTGGCTGCCGGCGCGCACCGGATCGAGGCTTCGGCTCAATCGACCGGCGAGGCGCCGCTGAGCGTGCGGTTCGCCTGGATGACGCCCGATCTGCGGCGGGCCGGCGTGGAGGCCGCGGTAGAAGCGGCCAAGGCGGCTAGGACGCCCGTGGTCTTCGCCTGGAATGAGGCCGGAGACGCCTTGGCGCTGCCGGAGGACCAGGACGAGCTGATCGAACGGGTGGCCGCCGCCAACCCGCGCACCATCGTGGTCCTGAACACCGGCGGGCCGATCGCCATGCCTTGGCGAGACAAAGTCCGCGCCATTCTCCAGATGTGGTTTCCGGGGCAAGAGGGCGGCTGGGCAACCGCCGACATCCTGCTGGGCCGCGCGAACCCAAGCGGCAAGTTGCCGGTCACATTCCCCGTCAGGCTTGAGGATGCCCCCGCCCGAGCCGCCGGCCATCCCGAGCGATGGACTACGCCGCCGGCCCCGGGCAGCTCCGGCATCAGTGCGAATCCCCCCGCAGTCAACTTCTCCGAGGGGATCGCCGTCGGCTATCGCTGGTACGACCAGCAGAACATTCAGCCGCTATTCCCGTTCGGCCACGGCTTGTCCTACACTCGCTTCGAGTACTCCGGGCTGGCGGTCGAGCGCCATGGAGACGGGCTGGATGTCAGCTTCAACCTGCGCAACGCGGGGTCGCGGAAAGGCGCCGAGGTCGCGCAGGCGTACGTGGGGCCGGCGGCGAATGCTCCGGTCCCGATGGCGCAGAAATCGCTCGTAGGATTCGAGCGCATCGATCTGGATGCGGGCCAGACCAGGCGCGTGACGATGCACATCGACGCGCGCGGGCTGTCCTATTGGTCAACTCAAAAACACGAATGGGCGCTTGCCAAGGGCGCTCGTCCGCTCTATGTTGGCTCCTCATCGCGCGACATACGGGTTGAGGGAAAGGTAAGTCTGAACTGATCTGCATAAGGAGGCAGATACCAATGAGTTCANNCCGCCGGCGGGCGGCCGCGGGGGCCGTGGAGGAGGCCGTGGGGGCGCCGCCGCGAGGGCGCCGGGCCCTGAGGCAAAATTGCCGATGCCGACCGTCAAGTACGGCCCTTACCAAATCGGCCGCCTCATTCTGGGATGCAATGGCCCCGGGATGCACTTCTCGGCGAAGGAAAGCGCGGAGGGGCGGACGTACCTCACGCCGGAGAAGACCGCGGAAGAGAACTCGCACATGCTGGAGTTGGGCATCAACGTCATGGAGGGCGGCAACCGCTTTGCCCAACACGCCGCGAAAACCGGCGAGAAGACGTTGTGGTCCGCCCGTGGTACGGCCAAGGCGGAGGGAAGTTCGGCGCAGAATTGGCAGTCTCCCAAGGACCTGGTTGCGAACGCGATTGTCAAACCGATCAGCATCCACCACGTGGGATTCGGGAACACCGGCACGGACGCCTGGTGGCGGCAGAAGAAGCTCAATAACGTCCGCGAATGGTGCAAGATGGCTCGCGACTCGGGCGTGTTGGTAGCCGTCACCAGCCACAGGCCGGAAGTGATCATGGAGATCGAATCCCAGGGCTGGGATCTCGATTACTACATGTGCTGCCTGTACAAGTACGGGCGCACCCGCTCGGAATTGCTCGATGCGTTCAAGTCCAATCCGGGAATGATGCCCGTTGATATCATGGACGAAATCGGCGCCTCTGAGTTGTACGGCGGGGGGAGCCTTTTCGTGGCGGGCGACCCACCGGAGATGCTGAAAGTGGTCAAGCAGTGCAAGAAACCGTGCTGGGTATACAAGATGCTGGCCAGCGGCCGGCTGGCCCAGAACGAGAGCGCGATTGAGGAACGGTTCAAGTACATCCTGTCGAACATCAAGTCCACGGACACGATGGTGGTTGGGATGTGGGGCAGGTACTCGGATGAGTTCGGCCTCAATAAGGAATACGTGGTCAAATACAGCAGCGCCTCGATTCAGGCGCCGGTTCCGTCAGTCTGAACCGGGCGAAGCGGTTGTCGATTGAATGTTCTTTGGAGGCATAAATGGCAATCTCAATAAACGGCGCCGTGAACCGGCGCGAGTTTCTTTTCGGTTCGGCCGCGGCAGTGGCTGTTGGCAGGGCCTGGGGACAGAGTTTGGATCCGGTCAAGATGAGGCGCATCGCGGTCATGACCCTCTCTTTAAACTCAGTCCTCAAATCCGCGAGAAACCCTACGGGGACGGACATCATGGACTTTCCCGATCTCGTCGCCGACAAGCTCGGCATCCACAACTTGGAAATCTACCCCAGAGATCTTGGCACGCCGCTCGAGCCCGCGCTCATCGCGGATTTCCTGAAGCGGCTGAAAAAGGCCAACTCGCAGATCACTCAAGTCATCGGCAACTTAGGGGCGCTGACCGGCACGCCTGAGGAAATGACGGCCATCCTGCAGGCCCGGCATGACGTAATCGATCAAGCGGCGGCGCTTGGCAGCCCTCGCGTGATGATACTAACAGGCAACGCGCTGCAGCCCGACACACGGCCGGCCGGGATCGCGGCGCTGAAGGCGATGGCTGCCTACGGAAAGCCGAAGAAGGTCCGCATCACGATGGAGAACTTCAATATCTCGTCTAAGGACGGCTTCGGCCGTGCGGGGGCGGGACGCGCGGGCGCGCCGGGCGCTGGCGGGCCGGGTGCTCCTGGCGGACAGGCAGGCGCGCCGGTAGCTGGTGGGCCGGGTGGTCCCGGCGGGCAGGCGGGCGCACCGGGCGGCGGCAGGCAGGGCGCCGGTGGCGTCAGTTACTCGGCGCCGTGGGATGTGCTGCTCGAAGTCTGCAAGGCCAGCGGGACGTATCTGAATCCCGATACGGGGAACTTCTTTGACAACACGGAGCGGATGAAAGGACTGCCGCTGATGTACCCCCACACGGCGGGCGGCAGCCATGTCAAGTACAATCCCACGCAATACGACACGGCCGAGTGCATCAAAATTGCGAAGCGGGTGGGATACAAGGGTCTCTTTACGATCGAAGCCGGGGGCGGTGGGGGTAGGGGCGCCGCTGCCGCCGGCCCGCCCCCGGACCCGTTCGCGATGTCAAGAACCATTAGGGACATCATACTGGCGAACATGTAGCGTTGTGTCCACGAATTAACTAGACAGTGGGGCAGGCCATCGTTTTCCGTGGCCTGCCTTCTTCGTGCTTGAAATGTGTGAAAATCGGTGTAGTTCGCCGGCAGTTTCATGCTACTCCGCACATTTCACGCCGAAAAACTCGACGTTCGGATCTTCGAAACCCGTTCGGAAATGGGCGCCGCCGCCGCCGCGGAAGCCGAAGCCGCGATTCGGGAGATCCTCTCCCGCCAGGCCATCGCCAATGTCATCTTCGCCTCCGCCCCTTCCCAAAACGAGTTTCTGGCGGGCTTGCGCGCCAGCCGGGAGATCGATTGGACACGCGTCGAGGCGTTCCACATGGACGAATACCTGGGCCTTTCCGCCGATCATCCGGCCTCTTTTCGGCGCTTCCTGAGGGACCGCTTGATGGCCCACGTCCCCGTCCGGGCCTTCCACGAACTGCGCGGCGATGCGGCCGATTGGCGCGCGGAATGCGACCGCTACGCCACGCTCCTGGCGAACGCCCATCCGGACCTGGCCCAAGTGGGCATCGGCGAAAATGGCCACTTGGCTTTCATCGACCCGCCGGTCTGCGACTTCCACGATCCCCACGCGGTTCGACGCGTCGACCTGGAAGAGGCCTGCCGCGCGCAGCAAGTCCACGATGGGGCATTCGCCCGCCTCGAAGACGTCCCCAAGCAGGCGTTGTCGCTGACCATCCCCGTGTTCATGCGGACGCCCCGCATCGTCGCCGTCGTTCCGGGATCCGCCAAAGCGCGCGCCGTCCGGGCGGCTCTCGAAGGCCCCGTCACGGAAGCCTGCCCCGCGTCCATCCTGCGCCGCCACCCTGGCGCAACCTTGTTCCTCGATCGGGATTCCTCCGCGCTGCTAAGCCCCGGCGCCGCGTGCTAATCTCGATATTCATTCCACCCCACAAGAGCTTGATATGCCTCATTTATCGATTCGCGATCTCGACCTGAACGGCAAACGAGTTTTCATCCGCGTGGATTTCAATGTCCCGCTGCAGAAGAACGAAAAGGGCGACATGGAAATCACCAGCGACAAGCGCATCAAGGCGTCGCTGCCCACCATTCAGTACGCTCTGGACCACGGCGCCGGCGTCATCCTGGCGTCGCACCTGGGACGCCCGAAGGGCAAACCGAATCCGGAAATGAGCCTCAAGCCGGTGGCTGCCCGGCTCCAGGAATTGCTGGGACGGCCCGTGGTCATGGCCCCGGATTGCGTTGGCCCCGAAGTGGAAGCCCTGAAGCCCGCGCCGGGAGGCGTGCTGCTGCTTGAGAACCTGCGCTACCACCCCGAGGAAGAGAAGAACGATTCGGAGTTCGCCAAAAAGCTGGCCGCCCTGTGCGACGTCTATGTGAACGATGCCTTCGGCTCCGCGCACCGCGCCCACGCCTCCACCGAGGGCATGGTCCACTTCGTCTCCACGGCTGCCGCCGGCCTGCTGATGGATGACGAGCTGAAGTACCTGGGCATGGCCGTCAACAATCCCGCGCGGCCCTGCGTCGCCATCCTCGGCGGCGCCAAAGTGTCCGACAAGATCGAGGTGATTCAGAACCTGGGCAAGGTGGTCGACCGGTTGCTGATCGGCGGCGCCATGGCCTACACCTTCCTGAAAGCCCAGGGCAAGCCCACCGGCAACTCGCTGGTGGAGGCGGATAAGGTCGAACTGGCGGGCAGGCTGCTGGCGGAGCTCGGCGGCAAACTTATGCTGCCGGTGGATCATGTGGTGGTTTCGGAAATCGCCGCCGGCGCCGCGAACGAAGTGGTCGAAACCATCCCCGAGGGCAAAATTGGCGTCGACATCGGGCCCCAGACCATCGCGGCCTACGCGCAGGTGATCGCCGCCGCCAAGACGGTCATCTGGAACGGCCCCATGGGAATCTTCGAGAAGCCCCCGTTTGACAAGGGTACGGTGGCGCTAGCCAAGGCTGTGGCCAATTCGGGCGCGGTCTCCGTGGTGGGCGGCGGCGATTCCGAAAAGGCCATCAAGGCCGCCGGCGTCACCGGCAAGATCACGCACGTCTCTACGGGCGGCGGGGCCTCGCTGGAGTTTCTGGCGGGGATTCAACTGCCGGGCGTTGCCGCTCTGAATCGTTAGGACGCCGCGCCGCGGCGTCGCAGGAGTTCGACATTCAAGTGGGTACTCCGAATCTCGGCAGCACCCACTTCATCACGGCGAAGTACGCCGCCGCGGCCAGCGCAAACGTGAGCCATTCGGGCATCTGGTAGTAAGGATGCAAAACACAGCCGGCAGGTGACAGGGCCCGCCCCACTTTCAGAGCAGCGCCAGTTCCCGTTGGATCTCGCCCGTGACGCGCGCCTCGCGGTCGCCTATGAACATGTCGATCTCCGAGCGCACGCCGAATTCCGGCAGATACACTCCGGGCTCAATCGAGAAGCACGTCCACGGCGACACGCGGCGCTCGTCGTGGTTCTCGAAGTTGTCCATGTTGG
Source organism: Bryobacterales bacterium (assembly GCA_003139735.1). Classification (GTDB taxonomy): domain Bacteria; phylum Acidobacteriota; class Terriglobia; order Bryobacterales; family Bryobacteraceae; genus BOG-224. Next base: position 14,467 of record PLGA01000131.1, read on the forward strand.
CCCCGTTGCCATGCACTTCCTGCCCGATGGAGTGGCCCGTGCGGTGCGTGAAATACGCCCCGAAGCCGTGGCTCTCAATGTAGCCTCGCGCCGCGTCGTCCACGTCGCAGCCGCGCAGCGCTTGCCCGGCCGCCACGGCTTCCTGCACCCGCTTGATAGCCGCGTCGCGCGCGCCGGTCACCACCGCGAACACGTTGCGCATTCGATCGCTCGGCGTGTCGCCGCAGAAGGCCGTCCATGTGATGTCGTAGTACACGGCGTCCGGCCGGTCGAGCTTGGCCCACATATCCAGCAGAACGAAATCGCCGCTGCGGATAGGCGCCGTGGCCTCCTCCGTCGGTTCGTAGTGCGGATTGGAAGCGTTCGCGTTGGCGCCGACAATGGGGCCGTGATCGGTCACCAACCCCGCCTTGGCGAAGCTGTCCCGCACGAACTTCTTGACGTCGACTTCACGCAGCAAGCTCCCGTTGCGCGTACGCTCGTGGATCAGCGCGAAAGCCTCGGCGCGGACGCGGTCCACCCGCCGGCCGGCTTCCAGGTGCGTTTCGAGCGCCTCCGGCGTCCAGCGCGCCTCGAAGGTCTGGATCAATTCCGCGGACGTGACCACTTCCAGGCCCAGGCTGCGCACCAATTCCACGGTCCCGGCGTCCACCATCGCCACGTAGGGAATGGCGCACATCGGCGAGTACTGCATGGCCACGCGCCGCATCCCCGCCGTCAGTTGGCGCAGCCCGGCCACCTGTTCGGTCCAGGTGGAATACGGAATCTTCTTTCCCGGCAACGCGCCGATCATCCCCGGCTCCACGCGGTGCTCCAGACCAACCGGTTCGCCTTGGGCCGGGATCAGGTAATACCACCGCCGCGTGGGCGTGCGCGGAACCGTGAGGCCGAGCACACGGTACGCCAGCGGGTCGCGCAGATGGTGGTCGAAGAACAGCCACCCATCGAGCTTCTGGTTGCGGATTTCCTGCTGAATGAGTTCGAGTCGCATAGATATAAGCTATCAGCAGCGTGGGGCAGGATGTTATCCTGCGTGGCGATTGGCAATCGCCACGCGGGCCGATTGGGGGGTGCCCTCTGGGCCCGGCCCGCAGGTTGCCTCGCGGCCAACCTGCCCCACATCGGGGNNGTCCTCTGCTTCCGCAAGCGTGGTCCCCAGGTGCCCGGCGCGGCCAAGTCCCGCGGCCGTCCGGCGGCTTTCTTGCTCTTGATGATATCAGCCAGAGCCGCGATGTACAGCGTGCTCGCTCCGAACCGGACCGCGCGGGCGCGTTTCCGTAAGCCCTCAAACGACCGGATGCCGTCGATGGCCGTCATGAAATCCAGTTGCAGCCCATCGCTGTCGCGCGCCACCCGCAGCAACCCGCTCACGGGGTACTCGGGCTTGAAGATCACGGCTTCGATGTCCGCCGCCAGCGCCTTCAGCTTCTTCAGATTCGCGGGCGTCTTGCGAAACAGAAAATCGAGATCGACCGTGGTGACCGGCGCCCCTTGCAGCGCCGCCGCCGCGTTGCCGATCAAAACCGCCTCAAGCCCATGGCGATCCAGCAATTCGGCGATCCGAGCGAGAAGGGGCGCGGCGTCCATAGGGGATCAGCCTCACGGTAGCACAACCGGGGCTGGAGGCTGCGTCAATCTGCCGCCGTTGTAACACGGACACCCGTGCTTGGCGGCCTCGCCCTCGCGCCGGACTTCATCGACGATG
>PLGA01000141.1 GCA_003139735.1 Bryobacterales bacterium
GCGGTCGGTAGCTCTTCTTGATCGCTGCGATGGTCTCGCCGCGGACGTCGATCTTGGCGCTGTCGTAATTGCCCAATCCGAACTGTTCGCAGTATTGCAGGTAGCCTACCCAGGTGGGATCCATCCCCATCAGCTCGGTCGCCACGCGGTCGGCGGCGATGTAATCCATTGAGGCAAAGGCAATGCGGTGCGTTACGGGAGTGCCGGATACCGGACCGTTGCCCTCCATGCCCTCGTAGCCGTCGAACACCGCGGCGCCCCAGAACGGCGACATTTTCTGAGCCGCCAGTGCCATGTTGTAGTTCATCTGGTGCGCCCCGGCGTGGAATTTGGACTTGTCCGTCCAGTTGCGGTCTTTCCGCCCGCTGCGCAGCGTTCCGCCCACCACCATGTTCTTCACGGCGCCGGTCATCACCACGGCGTTGTGCGTTTTCGGAATGCATGCATCGATGATGAAGGCGTCCGGATCGAGCAGCCGTTTGGCGGTGCGGATCATGACGGGATGAAGGTCGGCGTCCATAATCGCCATCGGCTCGAAAGCCGCTTCGTCGTTCAGGTCGATAAGGCTGACGCGCTGGCTTTGGTATTCGGCGACCAGGCCGTTATATTTGAAATTCTCGTAACCCGTCAGCGTGTCGCCGGAGGCCGATTCCGCGATCACCACCGGCCCCTTAAATCGCGGCGCCAGGTAATCCAGAATCCCGCGAAGCGCGTCGGCGTGGGTGGAGGCGAGCTGGTTGGTGGTGTTGGTGAGGTTCGGCTTGATGAGAACGTATTTCTTGCGCAGCAATGCGGGGCGCAGCTCGGAATCGATGCCCGACAGCGCCTCGAACACCGCCTTGCGGCGATCTTCCTGCTTGACCAAAGACACGGTGGAACGCCGGTCTATCGGAACGATCGGAGGCAGAGGGAACTTCAGTTGCGTTTCCGGCAACTGCTGCGAAAAGGCCGGCGCCCGCCCGGCCAGCGCGAGCGCTCCAGCTCCCGCGACCCGAAAAAGATTTCGCCGTGTACAACCCTCTCTCATGACCTTGCTCCGTGATCGAAACGTCGTCCTATGCGAACTGCGCCGCGAGCGTCACCACCGACCGCGCCGGGATTTCAACCGGCGCCCCCGACGCCACCGCCGGGTAAGCTTTGAGTTCGTCCCCCTCGCGGTCTGAGGTAATGTACGGCGTGATGGATTTGAGCTTCCAGCCGCGCTTGCCGGCCGCGAAATCCACCTGGACCGTCCGCGGGTCCGTCCCCATATTGATGTAGACCGCGGCCACGCGCCTGGCCTTCTCGTCCTTGTACGCCGAGCCCATCAGTCCGCGGACATCGTGCCCCGCCCCCTCCAGTTCCACCCGCCGCATGCCCGGGCGCACGAAGCGGCTGAAGTTGCCCACGGCCCAAAGCAGCCGGGCGGGAATAATCGATTCGGCGTCGCCGGGCTTCTTCCAGTCCGTGTAGATCAATCCATCCTTGTAGTTTTCCGGCGAGACCGCGGTCCACCATTGCCACGCGGTCACTCCCACGATCGTCAGGTCCACATGGATGATTCGGGCCACGTCCAGGGCCGTGTTCATCGTCAGGTCACGTCCGCTTCCGCCCTTTCCTTCCGATCCGGTCATCACGCAGTACTCCGACATCCAGGGGCTCCATCCGGGGTATTGATCGAATTTCTTACGGGCCGCCTGCCGATTCTCCACAAGCTGCCCTTTCAGAAGATCGGAGCCGTAATCGTGATAGGAGAGACGGTGGTTGAGCGTTCCCGCAATGCTCTTATCGCCCGGAAATTCGTCCACGTAGTTGCCGTATTTCGCGTTGTACGTTTTCGACATCCGGTCGGCCACGGAGTAAAGCGGAGTGAGGCCGGAGACTTCGATGCCGGCAATCTCGGTGGGGCATTTGCGCTTCTTCAGTTCCGCGTCCAGCGCGCGCAGCACGGCTTTGATATCGTCGTTGGCGGCCCGGCAGCCCTCCTGGCTCCGTCCGTTCCACTCCACGTTGGGCTCGTTGACCGGGCTGACGTAATCGAAGGCGATGCGCTCGCTCTTGTCGGGGTTAGTCCGGAAATGCTCCAGGATGTCCACCAGGTAGCGCGCGAACTGGTCCTGCAAGCCGGGCTTCAGGTTGGTTGTGTCGGTTCCCGCCTGCCCGTAGGTGATGCCCGTGCGCGTCATGCGTCCCGGAGGACTGTTTACAAAGGCCAGGAACCGGGGAACCCCGCGAGCCTTCGCCGCCGCCAGGAACCAGCGCTCCGGGGCCTGCCGGGTCCAGTCGTATTTTCCCTCTGCCACTTCGAAAGTTTCCGCCGTGCGCCACGGATTGTTGATCTTGTCCGTGACGCCGCCGCCGACGTTGAACCGCCAGCAGGAAAGCCCGATTCCAGTGCTCTGCGAAAAAAGCAAATCGGCGGCGCGATTGCGGTTCGGCAGGGACCACGTCCCAAGCTTCTGCATGCTCCAGCAGTCCGATGCCGCGAAGTTCTCGATGGTCTGGTGCTCCGCGTCCAGGCCGATGGTATCGCGGAGCGGAGCCTGCGCGTGGAGAAGGCTCCCGCCCGCCCCCATCGCCAGCGCCTTGAGAACGGACCGCCGCGACCGGTTATTGGTGTTCATTCTCCCAGCATACATTCATGCACATCCGAGTATCGTGCCCGATTTTCCGGGTATCATAGTGGTTTGCCGATGCGATCCATTATGCGAGGCAATGTCCGCTGGCTGCTCATCGCCTGGACGTTTGTGATCGCCGCCATCACTTACCTGGACCGCGTGAACATCTCCATCACCGGCCGCTTTATCGAGGCGGAGTTTCACCTGACTCACATTCAATTGGGCTGGGTGTTCAGCGCCTTCATCCTGGGATACGCATTATTCCAGGCTCCTGGAGGCCGTCTGGCGGACCGCTACGGTCCCGCGCGCGTCGTCGCCGTCGCTGTCCTGTGGTACGCGCTGTTCACTTCGCTCACTGCCTGGACGCCTGCCGCCATCCCCTCCGCCCTGATGCTTCTGCTGTCCGTGCGCTTTCTGCTGGGCGCCGGCGAAGCCTGCATCTTTCCTTCGTCCAACCGCCTGGTGGCCGCCTGGATCCCCAGCCAGGAACGCGGTCTGGCCAATGGCGTCATCTTTGCCGGGGTGGGCGCCGGCGCGGCCACGGCTCCGCCCATCATCTCCCGCATCATCGAGCGCTACGGCTGGCACTGGTCGTTCTGGTTTACCGCGATGCTGGGCATCGGCGCCGGCATTGTCTGGTTCCTGATCGCTCGCGACCGGCCCGAGGACCATCCCTGGATGACCCCGGAGGAGCTGGCCCACATCCGCGCCGGCATTCCCAAGGCCGGGCCCGCCGGCTCCTGCGCGGTCCCTTGGGGCGCCATCTTTCGCAGCAAAGACGTGCTGGCCGTCACCGCCAGCTATTTCTGTTACTGCTACGTGGCATATCTTTTCTTTTCGTGGTTCTTCACCTACCTGCGCGAGGTGCGCGGGCTCGACCTCAAAGCCAGCGCGATCTACGGCATGCTTCCCTTCATCGCCATGACGACGTGCTCTCCTCTGGGCGGGTCGATTAGCGACGCACTCACCAAGCGCTACGGCAAGCGCATCGGCCGCTGCGGCATCGCCGTCGCCGGCCTCGCTCTCACCGCCGTGTTCCTGGCGCTTGGCACCCGGGCTTCCGGCGCTCCCATGGCCTGTTTCGTGCTCGCCGGCGGCGCGGGAAGCTTGTACCTTGCGCAAAGCTCTTATTGGTCGGTGACCGCGGGCATCGCCGGACGCTCAGCCGGGTCGGTATCCGGCGTCATGAACATGGGAGGCCAGTTCGGCGGCGTCGTCACCGCTTCGCTCACCCCGTTGGTCGCCGCTCACTACGGATGGACCACGTCGTTTCTGCTGGCCGCCGGTTTGGCGTTCTGTGGTTCGCTTGCCTGGCTGCTGGTCGATCCCGAACGCCAGTTGACCCTCGGCTAATAGGCGGGCGTGGCGCAAGCCGCCAGG
>PLGA01000346.1 GCA_003139735.1 Bryobacterales bacterium
GTCGGATCCGACGGTGTCGCGGTTGATTACGGCCCTGGCTGCGGATGCGCCGAAAGCCTTGGCCGCCATGGCGTCTGCTCGCGCGCAGGCGAGGTCGGTGGCGTGGGCGAGCGCGGGTGAGCGGGCTCCCGATCACGATATCGAGGTGACTACGTCTTTATTCCGTTAACCACCTGCCACGTAAGGGAAGTCGGGATCTTCTGGGGTCCACGTTCTCGCCGTGACGTGATCACGCGACAGGGTCTTTTGGCCCTGATGCGCTCCCGGCTCGCGCGTTAACCTCGGGCTGAGGTTTCGGCCACCGGGTCGATTCACGCAAAGTAGGAGCAGACATTGTGAGCGGTGCGGATAAGGCGGAGAACAAGAGGCAAGAGCTTGGCGGTATGGCCAAGGAAGCGGTCGGCAAGTTCACAGGCGACAAGAGTACTGAAGCAGAGGGCAAGCGCGGCCAGGCGAAGGCCAACCTCAAAGACGCCGGCGAGAAGCTCAAGGAAGCCGGCGAGAAGCTTAAGGAGGCCGGCGAGAAGGTCAAGGAGGAGGCCGGCGAGAAGCTTAAGGAGGCCGGCGAGAAGGTCAAGGAGGCCGGCGAGAAGGTTGGCGAGATAGTTGAGGAGGCCGGCGAGAAGGTTGGCGAGATAGTTGAGGAGGCCGGCGAGAAGGTTAAAGAGGCCGGCGAGAAGGTTACGGGCATCTTCAAAAAGTAAGTGCTGCGTCACCACGTAAATCGGGGTGACGGCCGGGCTTGCGCTTGGCTGCAGCCGCGGTAGTGATGGCCAGGTTCTTGGACAACCTGCTGGCCATCACTAACTTTTTGGAACCGGGGAGGGCAACCATGCGGTCATCATTGGCGGGTGTCTGGAGCTGCGATGACGACCTCCATGACAAGTCCCAAACGATGCACGCGTGACTGGTGCTCGACCTTCCAGCCGTGTTCCAGCAGGGCGTTCACGCTGATAGGACGACACCCGCCCAGAACCTGTGGCGCAACTCGCCAAAGGCCGGTCCAGGTTCGCGAGACGGCCCGTTCGAACGGCCCTTCTCCGTGAGCGAGGCTGGCCACGCAGAGCCGGCCAATGGGCTTGAGGATTCGCCGCAGATCGTCCAGCACGGCCCGTGCAGACGCTTCAGCGAGGAGATCGAACACAAATGTGGACAGCACACGGTCGGCGAACCCGTCATCGGCGGGTAGCGGCAGTGAGCCGTCGACAAGCACCACCTTGGCCCGCTCGGCCCAGGCGGCGAGCCGACTGGTGGCTAAGTTGATCATCACCGGACTGATGTCGACGCCAAGGTAGTTGACGCTAGAAGGCAACGCCTCCAGCAGGCGCGCAGCCAACCGGCCTGTGCCGCAACCGAACTCAAAAATAGTCTGGTCCCCGGCGAGGGCCGCATTGGCCACGAGCCGATTTATCGTCGCGTCCTCATAGAAGGCCTGCCAGTCCTGGACGCGTCCGATCCGGTCGTAGACCCAACGGGCCTGGTTCAGCGTAAGTGCCATGGGTCGTCCTCCTCACTCGCCTACAACACCGGTCGCTTTGCGGTGCGCCGGAATGGTAGCGCCGAAGTTCGAAAAGATCATCCTTGCGCCGTATCACCGTAGGTCTAACAACGCACGCGTTCTGTGTTGACCAGTTCCCGGCCCGCAATGCTGAAGCGCTGCGTGACCTCGTAGGTTATGCCGGCGGGCATGGGCTTCGGTGTCACCGAGTACTAGTAGATCCGTTGCAATGCAGCGGAACTGGTCGCGCAATATCAGGATTATGCTGCATCACAGGAACTTCGAGAATGGGCAGTCATGCAACAGGATCAGCGGCGGGCTGTCGGCGCCGCTGTCCAGGCAACTGTTGTGGCGCCGGCCTTGGCGCGGCACGTGATCGGTTCGATTGCGGTCACGGCTTCGGCGCGGTTTCTTCGATCAGAGACACAACGCCAGATCCCACACCGCCGAGACGCACGGTCAGCGATCGAGTACAGGATCCGGGCGCCGTCGCGTCGCGAAACGTTCTGGGGCACCGAGGAAGACACGCGCCTTTCGAGCCGCCGCGAACTGCGTGCTGGGAATCTGCTGGTCGCGGGTTCGAGTTCCGCCCGCCCGACAATTCAAATCCCAGGTGGACGCACGTTTGGCGATTCGCTGGACCGACACGGCCCGCGAAAGAACGCCGTGGTGTGAAATGCGCTATGTCCGACGCCTCAGCTCGCCAGCGGCCACCCCGCCGGGCAGCCTGGATTTCGCGACAACCTTCGTCGGCGTGCTTCGCGAAAAGATACAGAAGGCGGATCAGTTATGATCGAAAAAATTGCTCTCAAGATCAACGCATCCCCAGAACAAGTTTTTCTGTTCCTCTGTGAGTACGACAAGCACTACACCGAGGTTAGCGAGGATCATATCGAGCGCGTGACTGATATTAAGAATCCAGATTTGGAACATCCCGATGTCAGCTTTTACTTCAGGCAGATATCGCCGATCTCGGGAAAGGAACAGAAAATTCGAGGTAAGGTCACCCGGGTTGAGATGAATAGATACATTGGTACCAAATTCCTACTCCCGACCTCGCTTTTTCTCAATAGTGTCGAGGAGATCATCGAGCCGGCGGGCGATGGCTGCCTATTAACTACCAATATGCGATTTACTTTCGTCGCTAAACTCTTTAGGCATACTAGACATAAAGTGGTCGAACATATCAGGGGGGAGCTTGAGGAAATGAGAGATGTATTAGAGAAAAAGTAG
>PLGA01000606.1:0-1124 GCA_003139735.1 Bryobacterales bacterium
AGGTCGTCGCTGTAGGCGTAGCCGGTGCGCTCGCCGACGATGACGCGGACGCCGACGCCCATGGAAACGCCCTGGGCCGCGCTCTTGACGATGGATTCGTCAAGGCCGATGGAACTGGTCAGCAGATATTCGAAGTAGAGGTCGGCGTAATCCCCCCCGTGGGATAGCGCCTCGGCGAGCCAGGATTCGAGGTCCCGGCTGGTAATGTTGAAGCGCGAGGCGAAAACGGACTCTGAGAACTGCATAGTTTCAGGCTAGCAGATGAGGGGGATGGGTCAGCGAGTGGGACGGATCGAGATGCCCACCGATCAAGCGGGGAGAGAGGATGGGTGGGTTGGGCGCTGCGCAGCAGAATATTCGTATCGACAAGGACCCGCATCACCGATCGCGGCCTTCATACATAGCTTCGCGGCTGACGGCGTAATCGGACAAGGGAGGGGTGGCCCGATGATTCGCCGACCAAACTTCAAAGGCAGCCGCTTGTTGCTCGGGCGACCTCGCTTTCGCGGTTGCCGGGAGTACGGCGACTTCGACCATGGAAAGCAGGTATTCTTCCACGGTCATTCCGCTGGCCCGAGCCTGGGCGAGGAGTCCAGCTTCGATGTCGCGGTTGAAGTTCAGGGTAACGGTCACACTTTCCTCTCTTCTAACTGCAGCGTACGCCGCTCATGCGGACCGGCGGCGTTGGCGTTGAGCCTCGGTCTTCTCCATCAGACGCCGGCGCGCTTCCTCGCCCTCCATTGGCTTCACCGTGCCGCTTTCCATGTCGTCAAAGCGCCGGTCGAGCGTCTCGCGCGCATAGGCAAGCTCATCGAAGTATCCGATGATCGCATCCTCAACCAGCTCGTCAGTCGGGCGTCCGCTCTCGCGCACCATCTGGTCAAGCTTCGCTTGCACCTCGGGTCTGACATGCACTTCCATTTCAGCTCCTTCTCTGAGGATACACTGTGGTGCTACCGCGTTAGGCCCGGATCAGCGATCGCGGCCTTCATACATAGCTTCGGGGCTGACGGCGTAATCGGACAGAGGAGGGGTGGCCCGATGATTAGCCGACCAAGCGGCGTTGAAATAGGGCTCCGCAGGGGCGGCAGAACGCCCTTTCGCCCCCTACGGGGGCTTGATCG
>PLGA01000606.1:1160-7749 GCA_003139735.1 Bryobacterales bacterium
GCCTCGAAGTAGCCGTGGGAGTGAGGCTCCGCGGCGGCGTATTCCCAATAGAAGCGCGCGGAAAAATATTCTTCGCCAAACGGGCCGGAGAGAGTATACGTGGCCGGGAGAAACGCCCAGTTGGCGTAGAAGGGGTCCCAATACCAGCCGGCGCCATGCCAGTTANNCTTCGGCATCGGCTCGCGCACGCTGCTGACTCCAGGCGTAGAGGGCGTCGGCGGCCAGGCTAGCGCGGGGGATCTTTCCCTCGTTGCCGGCGGCGCTTCCGCGCCAAGTCACTTCCCTGCCTTTGCCGAGCTCGACCGCGTGGTCGTTCGCCTGGACGCGAGCCTTGCCGGAGACGACTGCCACGGCGGGCTGGCCGGCGTGGAACTCATAGACTCCCGCGGACTGGATGGTGGCGTGCGCCTGGCCGTCGAGTACCTCCAAGTGCGCGCCTCCAAGCTGGACAACCTCCAGGAGCGCCGCTCCCTGCAGGATCTCGACGCGGGCATCCGCGGCGGACTCAGACGACATCTTGATGGAAGTCTGGTCTCCGAGTCGCAGGAAAGCGCCCGGCGTAAGCAACACTTCGGCCTTGCCCTGCTCGGTGGAGAGCGTCTGGCCGGCGCCCAGCGCAATGCCTTCCAAAGCACCCGAGGCCAACGGCTTGCCCTCAAGCGAAACTTGGCCTTCGATATAGTTGACCGCGCCGGAATGGCCAGCGGTCCCCTGAGCGGCGGCACCTGCGATGGCAAGCAGAACTCCAGCTACGCTTCCCCAACCTGCACACGACATGTAAGTACCTCCTGTAGGTGGCGATGCAGGGGCGGATGGGTGGGTTGCTGGCCCCTTGGGGCCTATTCGGGCCGCGCAAAGGGGCTATTCGATGGAAAAGTAGCCTTCGCGGGCGCGCACCTTGCGCGGTACGCCATCGCGCAGGACGATTTGGAGGCTGCGCCACTCGTGGTTCTCATCGGCCGCGGCCGGCTGAAAGGCGAGAAGGTAGCCGTGCAGGAGGTCCTTGGTAATGTGATCGAATACGGCGCCAATTCCGGTGGGATCGTTAATGGCGAACGACAAACCGCCGGTGGCCTTGGCAACGCTTTCCAATTGGGCCATGAGTTCAGGATTGGCAAGCGCATCCCCATGGGCCACGGTGTAGACCGCTACGTTCGCGGTCTTGGCGCGGCGGATGACGGCGTCGGGAGTGAGGGTACTGACGTTATCGGCGCCATCGGTGAACACGACGACCACCTTTTTCCCGGGCCGGCCGGAGAGTTCGCGGGTGACATGTATGAGTGCGTCGTCGAGTCCGGTTTTGCCCGAGGCGCGCGTGCGCAGGACGGCGTGCTTCGCAAGGTCCTTCTTCTGGGTNNGGGAGGGCTTTGGACATGCTGCCGGTGGTATCGAGCACGAGCGCGACGGAAACACCGGCGGCGTGGTTCTCGAAGGCCCCAATCTCGGCCGGCTGGCCGTTATCGAGCAACTTGAAATCGGCGCGGCTGAGTTCGTCGACGTAGCGTCCGCGATCGTCGGTGATGGTGGCGTAGATTTCAACCATGCGCGCGCTCACGCGGAAGAAGGCTTCCGTGGGGCCGGGCGAAGGCTCGGCGGGACCGGCGAGCGGCGCCGTGGAGTCCGGAAGCGCGGCGGCGGCAGAGGCCGACTCGGGGAACTTGCTGCGGGCCAGCTTGGCGGCTACATTTTCGAAATCAGCGAAGCCGCCGGAGAAATGAGAACTGGCGGCCTGGTGGAAGGTTTGGAAGCTGGAGGCGCTGAAGACGCCCGCGCCGGCCGCATCCCCGAGGAAGGCGTGTTTGGCGGCGAGCAGGGGATCCTCGGAAACCAAGAGGATATCCGGATCGAGCAGGGCGGCATAGACTTGGCCTGTGAGAGCCGCGAGCGTGCGTTCGCCGGAGGCGGCCGTGAGGGGCGGGGTCCGCTCGATCTCCTTGAGCCGGTCGAAGGAGGCGCGGCGTTCGCCTTGGAGGCGAAGGAGGCTGGCGGGCACGGCTTCCTCGAGATTGTCCGCGCCGCCGACGATATCACGGAGCACGGCCAGAGACTGGGCGGAATAATCCGGGGCGGAAAGCGCCTCGCAGGCGCGGCGAAAATCGCGGGCCGCCGCGTCGGCGCTCAGGGAGCCGGCCGCGGTTCCCAACTGGATCAGCTCCACCAGGGAATGCCATTCGCCGAGGACGGCGTTCTGGAGATCGCGCGGGCGGGTGGAAACGCTTTTCTCGAAGGCCGCCAACGCTTCGAATTCGGTTCGGCCCAGCGCCGGCAGCTTCTCGAAATACGGAAACAACGAGCGCCAGGCGGGGTAATGCTCGGCCAGCAAGCGGGCGGAAGGCTCGTCAAGCGGAGCGCTGCGCGCGCGTTCCACGCGGGCGACGGGAACCAGGGCCTCGAGAGCGGGCAGGCCAGTCAGGAGGTCCTCATCGGCGCCGGGCGCACTGGTCCAGGCAGCCTTCCCGCCTGGATACCGCACGCTGCCGTCGGCGTCGAGTGGCAATTCCTGAAATAGCGAAGCGCGCCAAGGCGCGTACTGGGGGCGCAAGCGGGACCGCCATTCGTCGGAATCCCGGTACCATTTATAGAATCGTTCGGCGGCGGCGGGGGTGTGCGTGAAGAAGCGCTGGCGGGCGGCGTCGGCGCGGGAGAGGACAAAATAGAAATCGACGAGTTTGCCCTGATCCTTGGCAAGCAGAGCGCGGAAAAACGCCTTGGCATCGCGCGGACTGGCGCCGGCCAGCCGTTCCCAAGCGGCATCCGCCGGGGCGCCGCCTGGGGACGCGGCCGTGCCATCGGAAACGGAGAAGGCCTCGCCGTAGAGATGCAGCGAATCGGCGTACCTGGTCACCAGGGTGCGCAATCCCACAGCGGAGATCAGGGCGGATGCGGCGCCCGGTCCCATGGAGGCCAGTCCGGAGTAGGCGACGGCATAGCGCGGGTTGCGAACGAACATTTCCGCGTAACCGCCGGGCGGCAGACCGCCCAACAAGGCGCGCCACAAACGCGCTTCGAGGAGGGGGGCTTGGGCGGAATGGACATCAAAGTGGAACGAGGAGCCGCTGGCGAGAGATTTCGCCACCTCCAGTTCATCGAGGCCGAGGGCGGCGGGTATCTGCTGGCGGAGCGAGTCTGCGGGCGATTCGCTGAGCTCAATGGTGGCGCCGGCGCCGTTGGGAGTCTCCTTCCAGCCGAACAACTTCAAGACCTCGGGGGTTTTGGCGCCGGGCGAGACTTCCGGAGACAAGGTGATGCGGCCGGCGCGGTTCCCGGCAAGGCGGGCCATTTCCACGGCGGCGGCGAGATAGGTCTCGATGCCCTCGACAAAGCCGGGATCGCTGGCGAGAGCGTCCGGTTCCGTGCCGGCGGCAATGGCACGGCAGTATTCCCGAAAGAAATCCGCCGGGGCCGGAGTGACCTTAAGGTGCGCCATGGCGGCCAGCGCCTGCAAGCCTCCCGGCGCCGCGACCTCGGTAGCGCCTTCCGGGGACCGATCCAGGGACGCTCCGGCCGGCAGAATGCCAGTGGCTTCGGCGGCCTCAGCGGCGGCCGCGGCTTGCAGCATCTTGATCCGCGACCGAACGGCGGCGGCTTCGGGCGCGTGCGGATCGATTAAGAGATAGCGACGCAGGTGGGCGATGGCCGAGGTGTAGTCCTGCGCGTCGGTAAGGATCAATCCGAGCACATACTCGGCGTGCGGCCACTTATTGTTCTTGTCGAGCGCGATGGCTTTTCGAGCCGCGGCCTCGGCGCCATCCTCGTGCTGGTGAACGAGGATTTCGGCCAAATCGAGGTAAAAATCGGGATGAGATGCATGGGCATCGGCCTTTACCGCCGCAAGGGCGGTACGTTCGGCCGCCTCCCAGTCGCCGGCGTCGCTCTCCAACTGAATTAAAGGGGGATAGGATTTTAGATATCTGGGGGCCAACTCGATGGCGCGCTCGAATGCCGGCCGCGCATCCTCAGGGCGCTTGGCATTCACAAGCGTAAAGCCGAGTTCCTCCCAAATGGGACCCGACTTGGGATACTGATCCAGGATGGCGCGCAGTTGGCGTTCCGCGTCGGTCCACTTTTCGGCCTGCATGGCCTTGTAGGCGCGCGCCCGCAACTCGCCGGCGCCGGAAGGCACGACCGAATTTTCACTGCGAAGCACGATGTTCGGGAGGTGGTTGCTGGCGTCAAGCGTTTCCATCCCCAGCTCGTCGGATTCGTAGCCGGCGAGGGACGCGCGCAAGAGGCACTCGCCGGCGGACCACGCGGCCAAGGTTTCCTCCCACCTAAACTCGCCTAGAGTATTTGTGGTGCTGACCCTGATAGGGGAGCGGCCCCCGCAGACGCGCTCGATGATGACTGCCTTGGGGGGCGGCGAGCCGTCTTCCATGACGACCTTCCCAATGAAGTTGCGATCCACCTGCCCGTGGAGGTACGGGACCAGAGCGGACAAAAGGGCCGTCCCCGCGACGATCACGCGTACTTTGGCGCCGGACATAGTCAGACCTTGTCTCAGGTTAGTGTAGTGTCCGTCGGGGGGGATTGGCAACAACAATCGCGCAGCGTACGGCTCACTGCTCCACAACGGCCAGCAGTTCGGCGGGCTTGGGCATGCCGCGGCGGGCGAGGCGGATGACGCCATCGGGGCCGATCAGGTAGACCGTACGCTTGACGATCAGGCCGTCCGCTTGATACAAAGCCGCCACTTTGCGGCCTTCGTCCACCAGAAGGGGAAACGGGAGGTGGAACTTTTCGCGGAAGCGGGCGTGGCTGCGCGCGTTCTGGGGGTTCACGCCGAAGACCTGGATTCCGCGGGCGCGGACGGCCTCCCAGGAATCGCGAAACTCGCAAAGCTGTTTGGTGCAGCCGGGGGTGGCGTCGCCAGGATAGAAGACGAGAGCCACGTAATGGCCGCGGAGGGCGGAGAGCGTCACGGCGCGGCCGGCATCGTCCAAGAGCGAGAACTCCGGAGCGGGCGAACCGACGGGGAGGGGATCGGAGAAGAGCCAGGAGAGCATTATTGCATCGTAATATATGGCCAGCTATTGCGGTTTCGCCACAAACTCCAGGGTATTCTTGAGGCCGACGTGGGTGTACTGCATGTGGAAGCGGCGGGCGTCATCCAGTTCGCGGTTGGACAGTGAGGAACTACCGCTGTGCCTGGTTGCGGCGCTTCCAGCCCACGGCCAGCAGCAGCGCGCCGCCGGCGATGAGTTCGGTGACGGTAGCCGGTTCGGGCGTGGAGGGGAGCGAGTCTTGTCCCCCCGTGGTCAACCCGGCTGCGGTTCCAAAGCCAAAAGTGACAGCGGTTGGGGTTACGGTCGTATTGTGGTCAATCTCCGGGACGCTGATCACCCAAGAAGGGTTCGAGTCCAGGCCAGCCAGAACACCCGTATAGCTCCCTCCGGATCCCAGAGTCGTCTCGGCCTTCGAAAAGTCGGCTCGACAGCCGACTCTGCAAGCCTGGCGGCTTGCGCCACGGGTCGGAATAGTCCTATTGCGGCTTCGGCGCAAACTCCAGGGTGCTCTTCGCCTCGACGTGGGCGTACTGCATGGGGAAGCTGCGGGCGTTGTACCAAGCCGCCCACTGGTCTTTGTAGTGGCTTGAAAAGATCTGGCCGGATTGGCCGATTTGCATGTTGAGCAGCGAGCGGTCCCAATCGCCGAGGTCGGCGTCCATCCGCATGGAAGGCGCAAGTGTGCGAGTGGTTTGCTTGACGGTGCTCGATGCGCCGCTCATCGGTACGGGGCCGATATCGAAATATTTCCCGACCAGGGGAACGCGATGGANNCTTCCTCGACGGCGTCCGCCAGGGCGCGCAACAGGGTCTCATCGTAATCCACGAACCAGCCGGGGGGGCGTTCGCGGAGCAGTTTTTCCAGCGCGACCGGGGCCAATTGGAACTGGTAGCGCGAGCCGCTGGAGGGCGCGGCGTTTTCGGCGGCGGCGGTGCGCAGGTANNTCCAAGCCCGGGTTGCCCGCGTGGCGCCGGTCGTAAGCCGCCACCAGTTGGGTGGCGAGGAACTTATTGAAAGCCGAGTACACATCTTTCTGAACGGCCAACAGGTCTTCGGCGCGCCATTTGCCATGCGCCGAGAGGAGGTCGCGAATCTGCCGGGCGCGTCCGGGCGGCGCGAAATTCCCGGTGAAGGGGTAAGGGAAATCCGCGGGAAAGGTATTCTGGTTGGCGCTGGCGATGATGCCGCTGGGCGGATTGAATGCGGAGGGAAGCTGCTCGAAGGGAATCGCGCCATCCCAATCGAAGTCGCCGGAGGATCCGTCGACCGGCACGTCGCCCTTGTAGCCGCGCCGTTCGGGCAGCTTGCCGGCCACATGGAAGCCGNNCCAGTCCTGGGCGCGATCGATATCGAGGATCGGATATTGAATGGCGCCCGGTTCGGCGGCGGCCCAGCGCAGGGCCATGTGGTCTTTGCCCTGGGTGACGTAGAGCGGGCCGTGGCGGGTGACCCAGACGACGATTTCGGCCGGGGGCTGGCCTTTGATGCGGATCAATTCGCGTTCGGGCCGGGCCTGCTCCACCTGGCCGCGGTAGGAATAGCGCCCCGTGCGGTCGTCGAACTGCTCGATGTAGAGGTCCTGCAC
>PLGA01000606.1:7817-38359 GCA_003139735.1 Bryobacterales bacterium
AACAGAAACTCCACCTTGTTGCGGTCTCCGTTGGCGAGCATGTCGCGCTTGAGGATCTGGTCGCGCCATGTGGTGGTGAGGTCGCGGTACATATACAGGCAGACCAAGAGGGAATCGACGACGCTCCAGGGACGGGGCTGATAGCCGAGGAGGGTGAATTCGAGGGGCAGATCGTTCCCATGCGTGGCGATGAAACGATTGACGCCGCGGGCGTAGGCCGCGAAAGCCGCGCGGTCGGCGGCGGGCAGCGTTAAGTAGGCCGCCTCCGCGATGCGCCGCATGCGCAGGTAGCGCGAGTCGCGGTCGGATTCCAGATAGGCGGGGCCGAGAATCTCCGCGAGGTCCCCGGCCGCAATGCGCCGGAGTCCGTCCATCTGGAAAAGGCGATCCTGCGCCGTGACGTAGCCCTGAACGAATAACGCGTCTTCCAGGCTGGCGGCGCGAATGTGCGGGACTCCCAGCGCGTCGAACGAAGCGGAGGCCGTGGCGCCGATGGGCGCTTCCACCCTGCCCGACCGTTGCGGCAGAGGACGCCAGGCGTACCAATAGACCAGCGCGAGCGCGGCTGCCAGGGCGACGCCGATGGCTATGTTCACGAATCTGACGATGCGGCCGGCAAGCGAGTGAGTCATCTGGGAGCGCAAATCCAATGATACTGTGGGGCCAGGCGTTTTGGGCTGGAGCCGCTTCGATAGAGGCGGTCCGCCGCGCTCAGTGGGGGTCCGCCCTCCCCACGCGCCACAGTCGCAGGTCGTCCGGGTTGCCAGGGAAATAATCGCGTTTCAGCCACCGCCAAGCGCGCGCGGCTGGGTCGAACACTTGATACAGTCCGCCAAACCGCAGGCCGTCCGCGAACACCGCCTCCACCGGACGAACGTTCACTGCTCCCACCGCGGCAAGCGGCAAGGCGTTTTCCACCGCACCCTTTATCTGGTCGATGCGGTCGGCCAAGTGCACCGCGAGAATCTGCCCCGGCCCGAAATCGATCGGCCCATACAGCGTATTGGGAGGCATTGGGTTCCCCTGGCCGTCGAACGCAGTCGACGCCGGCCACACGCCCCAGTGCAACCAGCACACCGCCCGCATGGGGCCAACAGTAGTCTCGCGAAAGTCCAGCCGGAGCGTAAGAAAAGCTATGGGCCGGTCCGTCCTGTTTAGGACGTAAACGGTCAGTTCTTGAAGCCAATTGTCGTCGCCGGTGAACGGCGTGTCGGGGTCGGGCGTTTCTCTCGCCGGCTTATCCCAGCGGCCGAGTTGGACGGTCGAGGGTCCCAACGCAACCTTAACAATCGCCACCGGCTGCATTTTCACGGCCGTCCCAAGGTGAACCGTCCTCTCCAGCTCCGCGGCTGCCACAGACCTCGTTGCGCCGTAGTGAACTCCGAGGGCGACAACCAACACGCCCAAGAGCACGCCCCCACCCAAAAACGAAGTGCGACCCGCCATAACTATCCTTTCCGCAAGTCTGTCAGTACCTGCTCTTCGTCCTGCGTGGCGGAAACCGCCGCGCGCGCCGATTGGCNNCGCGCAGCTTGGCAAGCTGCCCCACAAAAGAACTAAACCACACGGCCACGGCGCCAGCCCTGGTTGGTCAGCAGGATGCCGGCGGCCGGCTTGGCGACATCGGTCGCGGTCGATACCGCGATTCCCATCTTAGTAGTTTCAGGCCGCACTGGGGTTAGAATATCGTACTAGAGGGTCTTCTATGCGACCATTTCTGCTAGTTGCCTTACTTCCTGCCGCGATGTGCGCCGCCGCAACGCTGCAGATTGTCAAGCCGGTCGTCAGCCAATCCGATGGCGGAGACGCGGATGCTCCCGGTTTCGAACATGTCGCCGGCGAGACGCTGTTCTTTACGTGCCGGGTCGACGGGTTTACGAAGACCGACGATAAGGTCCACCTGACGACTTCCGTGCAGGCATTCGACCCAAGGGGCGTCGCCCTTGCCGAGGCAGACAGCAACGCTGTATTGGAACAGGTGTCGGCGCAGGACAAGGACTGGGAGCCCAAGATCACAAACGAGATCGAAATCCCACCGCTGGCCCCGGCGGGGGAGTACAAGATCCTGGTCAAGGTGAAAGATTTTTACTCGGACGAATCCGCGGAGCTGCCGGTAACGTTCCGGGTGCGCGGGACCCGCGTGGACCCCAGCGACCGGCTGGTGGTGCGTAACTTCGGCTATTACCGCGCCCAGGAAGGCGGGCAGCCGATGGCGAGTCCCATCTTCCACAATGGCGCCACGCTCTACGCCCGCTGGGTGATCACCGGTTATAAATACGGAGAGAACAATAAGATCGATATCAACTGGACCGTATCGATTCTCAGCGGCGACAAGGCGCTGAAGACGTTCGATACGGCGGCGGACCAGAGCGACGGCACGTTCTATCCAAAGCCTTGGGTGGAAGGGGAGTTCGATGTGCCTCTGCAAAAGGTGCTGCCGGGCGCGTACACGCTCCTGATTAAAATAAAGGACGTCACAGGCAAACAGGATATCGAATCGCGGCATCCGTTCTCGGTGGAATAGGAGCGGGGCGGACCGGGGAACCCCCAGCATGAAGCTTCCGGCTACCCTGCGAGCCCTTGGTTATCGCAATTTCCGGCTCTTTTTCGCCGGCCAGCTCATTTCGCTGGTGGGCACGTGGATGCAGAGCGTGTCGCAGGCTTGGCTGGTCTACCGGCTGACGAGATCTTCGGCATTGCTGGGCGCGGTGGGATTCGCAGGGCAGATTCCGGTCTTTCTCTTGTCCGCGGTGGGCGGCATCGTGGCGGACCGGTACAGCCGGCGCAACATCGTCGTGGCCACGCAAACCGCATCCATGGCGCTGGCCTTCACGCTTGCGGCGCTCACGCTGACGGGGTCGATACGCATCTGGCAGATTTTCGTTCTTGCGTCCCTGCTGGGCGTCACGAATGCCTTCGATATCCCGGCGCGCCAGGCCTTCATCGTGGAAATGGTGGGCAAGCGGGACCTGATGAATGCCATCGCGCTCAATTCCTCCATGTTCAACGCTTCGCGGGTGGTGGGGCCTGCCGTGGCCGGGCTGCTGGTAGCGAGCATCGGCGAGGGGTGGTGCTTCTTCGTCAACGGGATCAGCTTCGTGGCAGTGATCGCCGGACTGCTGCTCATGGACGTGAAACGGCGCGAACCGCTGAACCTGGCCGCGTCGCCCATTTCGCGTTTAGTGGAAGGGTTCCAGTTCGTCATCCGCAACCAGCCGGTTCACACAATCCTGATTCTGCTGGGGATTGTGAGCGTCACGGGCATGCCCTACACGGTGCTGATGCCCATTTTCGCCGACCGCATCCTGCATGGCGGCGCCAAGGCACTGGGCGAGCTGAGCTCGGTGGCGGGCGTGGGCGCGCTGGCGGGGGCTTTCCTGCTGGCGAGCCGCAAAGACGTTCGCGGCCTGGGACGCTGGGTGGGGCTGGCGGCGCTGGGCTTCGGCGCGAGCCTGGCGGCGTTCGCGGCATCGCGCCAGCTATGGCTGTCGGCCGCAATCCTGGTTCCCACGGGATTCTCGATCATGATCCAGATGGGATCGTCGAACACGCTGATCCAGAGCATGGTACCGGACCACCTGCGAGGCCGGGTGATGTCGGTTTACTCCATGATGTTCATGGGGATGGCGCCCATCGGCTCGCTGATTGCCGGAACCGCCGCCGCAAGGTTCGGAGCCCCCGTCACCGTAGGCGCCGCCGGCCTGGTCTCGATGGCCGCCGCCGCCGTTTTTTGGGTTCGGCTGCCGAAGATCCAAACGGGCGTACGCAGCCTGATTGTGGCGCAGGAGATGGCCGCCGGCATCCCGCCTCAAGAGGCTGTTGGCGGGAGCCTGGAACTGGATCCGGAGTAGGAGGCTCGTGGGGGACGCCTGAGGGCCCCCCCACGATGGGCGGCCCGGGTTATTTGCCGTTAGCGTGTTGCTGGAGCCATGGGGTAAAAACAATGCCGGTTCCGTACGTAGCCGAGCATCCGTGCGCACCCGGGCCCTGAGGACATCCCCAATAGTTCTCCGTGGCATTAATGCTGCCCGTGCAAATGCTGGCGCCGTCGTAGGCGCACACGTTGGCGACGCCATAACTGCCATCGCGCAAGTCGTTGAGATGGATGTCAACCACGGCCGGAGTGTTGATGGCGATGTCCACATCCTCATCGCTGATCTCATTCTGCGTGATGACGGTGCCAACAACCGGAGATCCGCCTACGCCGCTATTGATGTTGATCCCCCACGCGGCCGGGGGTCTTGGTGTCGTCCAAGTCGGCCAGGTTTTTGGAGATGGCGTTGCCAATGATCATGTTGCCGTTCATATCATCTGCGGGCAGGCCAAAAGTCGGACCGACGTGCGTGTGGAGCGCGACGCCGCCGAGTCCATTGCCGGTGAGCGTGTTGCCGATAATCACATTTTCGGAAGTGCGGCCGAGGCCGTTGCCATCGGAAAAGAGGCCCACTCCCGAACCTCCGACTTTCACGCCGTTGTTCGTGGAGACGTTGCCCGACACGGTATTGTGGTCGACCCCGTAGTGGGGCGCGTAGGGGGGACTGGTATGGCCCATGGGCGGATGCGAGGCAAGAACAATGCCGCACTCCAGCGGGTTGTCCGTAATGTTGTTGCCGACGATGAGATTGCCGTGGCTTTCTCCCGTGTCGTCGCTGATCAGGATGCCGTCGGCATTGCCCGTGATATTGTTGCCGGACACGATGGAGTCCGCTACGCCCATTAGGTGGAGCCCGCCGCCGCAGTCGCCGGTTTCATCGGTCTCAAAGGCGGGCTGGCCTGGGCAGCCGTTGGTCGCGCCGGTGAAGACGCTTGGGGACTTGTCGTTGTTCAGGAGGTTGTTGCCGCTGACGGTGACGTCGGTGGCGTTCACGACCAACACTCCTTCATATTCGGCGTTCTGCACCGTGAATCCGGAGATGGTCACGCTCTGCAGGCCGGCATTATCGAGGCCATCCACAAAGATGCCGTTGGGCAGCCCGGTGGCATCGATAATGGTGTTGTTGCTATTCTCGCCGAGAAGCGAGATCGGTTTGCCGATTGTTACCTCCTCACGGTAGGTTCCGTGCGACACCTGAATGACGTCGCCGGCCGAGGCGGCCGCGACGGCGGCGCCGATTGTCGAATAGGTACATGTGGGAGTCGGCTTGGCGTTGACACAGAGAGTCGCGCCGGCCGCGGTTTGGCACAGCGCCCCCAGCGCTGCTAACGAACACACTACAAGATTGGCGTTACGGTACAGCATCTTTCCTCCTCAGATTGAGATGCCCGTCAATATATCACGGGCCATCCAGACTTTTCCTGCGAAGTCGATGTCTTACGTGTTCTTTCGCACGGCAGCCATTCGGGTGTAACGATGGGAGGGCCGGCGTCTTGACTTCGGTCGAGCGGCCGCGTGGAACCGGATGCGGAGTAGGTGGGGATTCCCTGGAGCAAGGAAGGCTGCGCGGTTTCAAGGCTACCTCCCCCGAGATTACCCTTCGGCCGCGCAGCCACCTGACTAAAGAACGATCTTCCTTTTGTAGCGCGCGGATCCCGCAAAAGCCACATGGATTCGCGCGGCGGGGGACCGTTTTCAACAGATTCTTTTCGCTAGCGGGCCTTGCACTTATCCCTCCCGCCGTGTGGAAAAGTTGGGCATAAAACGGCGGGTGAACGAACTGTTTCGGGGCCGGAGACGGCTTGCCCGGACGTTCGATCCCGCCGCCCGGCTATACTGCAAGAGAAGCCGCCATGGAACTGCCAGCCCGTTTCGGGAAGTATTTGCTCGAGGAGTTTCTGGATGGCGGTGAGGCGGAAGCCTACCGCGCGCGCGATACGGAAACCGGCCGTATGGTGGTCGTAAAGATCCTGACGGAGGCCGCCTGCGCCGACGCCGAGGCCAAAGAGCGCTTTCTGGAGGAGGCGGACGCGTATGAGCACGGCGAAAGCGACAACGGCCAGCCCTTCCTGGTGACGGAGGCGTCTGTCGCGCCGGGGCCGGCGCTCCGGATTGTGGCGCGCAAACCAGCGCGTCCTGCCCGCGCGGGCTCGCCGATGAAATGGATCGTAACGGCCGTGCTCGGCGCCGTAATCCTGGCGGGCGCGGGATGGCACTTCCGTCCGCGGCCGAAAGCGGCGCCCGCCGCCACGGTGTTAGCGGCAACCATGGCCACGCCGTCCGGCGCCATGGTCCTGGTCCCCGCGGGAAACTTCCTGTTCGGGGAAGCCAGGGACCCGATCTGGCTGCCGGCGTTCTATATCGACACGACCGAGGTGACCAACGCCGCTTACGCCGCGTTCTGCAAGGCCGCGGCCCACGATCCGCCGCCGGACTTCCCGCCGGACAAGCCGGACTATCCCGTAGTCAACGTCTCGATGGCGGACGCGCAGGAGTTCGCCGCCTGGGCGGGCAAGCGCATCCCTAGCGGGCGGGAATGGGAAAAAGCGGCGCGCGGCGAAAAAGGGCAGGCGTTCCCATGGGGCGACCAACCGGACCGCTCGCGCGCCAACGTGGGACTCGTGACGCTGCTCCCCGCCGACGCGTTCCCAAAGGGCGCAAGCCCGTACGGCGCGCTGCAAATGATCGGCAACGCCTGGGAGTGGGTGAACGATATGCGCAGTCCAACCCAGGAGGATGTGGACGATTTCGCAAAGCGCGTTCAGCCTCCGCTGGCCTCCGACGAGCTGTGGTACGCAGTCCGCGGCGGCGGTTTCGATTCTCAGCAACTGACCCCCCTGTTGATGTGGGATTCGAAGGCCGCGCCGCATCGCTGGCGGAGCAACGACATCGGTTTTCGCTGCGTGAGAAACGCGCGGTAACAGCGTCGGAAGGCGGTATAATAGCCGCTTCGGGAGGATACGACGTGCCGGACCTGACCATTCTGCCTACCGCCAAGTTCATCAAGATGGGCGCCGTGCTGGCGGCCATCGTGGTTGTGGGACTTGAAGTTCTCTACTGGACACAGTGGAACGATGGGCCCCGGTGGGTGATGGCGCTGCCCGTGTTGCTCATGCTGTGGCCGGCGGTGCGATACTTCCGGCGGCAATACACCAAAGCGACCATCACGGGAGACCGGCTGCGCTACGACGCCGGCATCGCTTCCCGAACCACGAGAAACATCCAGCTTTCGAAGATCCAGGACGTGCGCGTGGATCAACGGATGACGCAGCGCTTGTTCGGCGTCGGCAACATCCATATCGAAACGGCGGGGGAATCCAGCCGGCTTACGCTCTTCAACGTGGACAAGCCGCAGGAACTGGCCGACGAGATTATGAGCCGGGTTCCCAAGGGCGCGGGGCTGTAGGAGTAGTGGGGCGGGCCGGGGCGCCCATGGCGTTTGTGGGCCCGCCTGCCTTCTTCTTCCCGATCATTCTCGCCCGGAAGGCAGGCCAGGAGGCCCGCCCCACCTAATTCACGTCGCCTTTTTTCCGGATCTTGATATCCAGCCGCTTGATTTTCTGGTTCAGGGTGGATAGCGGAACGTGGAGGCTTTCCGAGGCTTCGGTCTGGCTCCAGTTGCATTGTTCCAGGCGCTGGATGATCACCTGGCGTTCGTAGTCGTTCACAATCTCGAACAAAGAAGCGTCCCCGGGCAGAGCGGCGCCTTCGCCGCGAGGGAGGCGGATGCCGTTCGCCTGCAGCAGGGAGTCGGGAAGCACTTCGACCGGCGCCATGGCGTCGGTGGCCAGCACCACGGCCCGCTCCACCACGTTCTCCAATTCGCGCACGTTGCCGGGCCAGGAATGTTCCATCAGGATCTGGATGGCCTCGGGTGCGAAGCGCAGAACGGAATGCCCGGCGGAATCCAGAAATTTGTTGTTCTCGCGGCAATAGCAGTCGAAGAAATGCTCCACCAGCAAAGGAATGTCCTCCTTGCGGTCGCGCAGGGGAGGCAGGGAAATCTTGATGACGTCCAGGCGGTAGTAGAGGTCCTCGCGAAACTTGCCCTCCTTGACGAGTTGGAAAAGGTCGGCGTTGGTGGCCGCCAGAATGCGAACGTCCACCTTGATGGGTTCGGTGGCGCCGAGCGGGGTGAACTCCTTCTCCTGAATGACGCGCAGCAGCTTGATCTGGGTCTCCGGGCCGAGGGTGCCGATCTCGTCGAAGAAAATGGTGCCGCGGTCGGCGACTTCGAAATACCCCTTTTTCGATTGGACGGCGCTGGTGAAGGCGCCCCGCACGTGGCCGAATAGCGTGGATTCCAGCAAATCCGGCGGCAGCGATCCGCTGTTGACGGCCACGAACAACTGCCCGGCGCGCGGCGAGTTGGCGTGGATGGCCTTGGCGACGAGTTCCTTGCCGGTGCCGGTTTCGCCGGCGATCAGGATGGTGGAGCGGGCCGACGCCACCTGACTGACAAGGTCCAGCATACGAACCATGCGCTCGCTCTTCCCGATGATGTTGGGGAAGCTGTAGCGTTCGACCAGCGCGCGCTTGAGATGGACGTTTTCGTATTCGAGACGCCGCCGCGCGATCATGCGGTCGATCTCGATGATCAGCTTCTCGTTGTCCCAGGGCTTGGAGAAGTAGTCGTTGGCCCCGTTCTTGAGAGCGTCCACGGCGGCTTCGAGCGAGCCGTAGGCGGTAATCATGAAGATGGGAGTGTCGCGATCGCGCCGGCGGACTTCCTGGAGGACCTCGGCGCCGGTGAGGTCCGGCATCATGAGGTCGAGCAGGACCAGGTCGTAGGCGCGGGCGCCCATTTTGTGGAGGCCTTCGACTCCGCCCTGCGCCAGGTCGACGGCGTAGCCGGCATCGGTCAGCAGCATATCGAGGCCTTCGCGGATGTCGAGCTCGTCGTCGATCACCAGCACGCTGCCCTTGATTTGGATTGCCACGGGGGCGACGGTGTCAAGCGGCATTCACAGGTGTCCTCGCCGAAGGCGCCATGGCGAAGGGAAGCTCGATCCGGAACCGGGCGCCGCCGTCGCGCCGGTTGGAGACTTCGATGGAACCGCCATGCTCTTGAATGATACCGTACGTCACCGATAGCCCGAGGCCGGTGCCCTTGCGCGCCGCTTTAGTGGTGAAGAAGGGATCGTAAATGCGATGGACGTGCTCCGGGGCGATGCCCTGACCCGTGTCGGCCACTTCGATCCTGGCGCCCGCGGGGCCCCGCGACGTGCGCACCTCGAGCCGCCCGCCGCCGGGCATGGCGTCGCGCGCATTGAGAAACAGGTTGAGGAAGACTTGCTGCAGTTTGCCGGAATTGCCGTGAATGGGAGGCAGGTTCGGGTCGAAACCGGTTTCGACGGCGATGCCGGATTTCTGAAGCTGGTGCTCGAGCAGCGACAGGGTTTCCTGGATGACGCGATTGAGGTTCACATCGCCGAGCGAGGTGGTGGCGGTGCGCGAAAAATTCAACAGCGAATTGACGATTTCGCTGGCGCGGAACGTCTGCTTGGCGATCTTCTCGAGGATCAGGGATTTCTGCGAATCGTCAGCCACCTGTTTGGCGAGCATCTGCGCATAAGTCGAGATCACGGCGAGCGGCGTGTTGACTTCGTGCGCCACGCCGGCCGCCAGCAGGCCAATGCTGGAGAGTTTGTCGGCCTGTACCAGGCGGCGCTCGAGCTCGGCGCGGTCCGTCACGTCGTCGAAGATAATCAGGCGGCCAATCTGCTCCTGGTCTTTGGAAACCAGGGGCGCGATGGCGATATTCAACGTCGCCTCGCGAAATTTGGGCGGATTGCCGTTGCCATTGCCATTGCCGTTGGCGGGGGCGGCAGCCGCGGATTTCAGCACGAATTTGTAGATGTGGTGAATCCCGGTCTCACCGCGCACGCGGTCGAACTGGCCGGACAGTTCCGCGGGGAACAACTCGGAAAGACGGCTTCCCAGGGCGCGGGCCCGCGGAATTCCGCTGAGCTGTTCGATCTGCGTGTTCCAGCTCTCCACGCGGTCCTCAAGATCCGCCGCCAGGATGCCCACATTGATGGATTCGACAATGTTCTCGCTAAACTCCTTCAGACGCTCGTACTCCTCCACTTTGCGCTGCAGCGAGCGGTAGAGCGAGGCGTTTTCGATGGCGGTTCCCAAGCCCCCGGCCAAGGTGGTCAGAAGTTCCACGTCCACGCTTGAAAGATAATCGCCGTCCGCCATGCGGCTGACCCCCATGTAGGCGACGGTGCGGTCGCGAACCGTGCAGGGGAAGTAGTAGCTCAAATCCAGGTCCGCGATGGTGTACCGTACGGTTGCGGGCCAGGAACGGGAGACGGCGTCCAGGAGGTGGCGCGTTCGTTCGAAGAACAGGTACGGCTGGGAGGTTCCCGCATCCAGGAAGCCGAGGTCCAAGCTGCCGGTGGCGGCGTCCGTGAGGCGGGGATTGGGACCTATGGCCTGCTTCAGAAAGAAGCGCCGGCCTTCGGGTTGGTCCTCCGCCAGGAAAAACGCCAGGTGTTTAACGGAAAGCGTCTGCAGGAGACGCTCGCCCACGGAAGCAAGCATGGTGTCCAGATCGGTCTCCGAACTCAGCGAGCGCGTGAATTCGACCAGTGTGCGCCGGTAATCGTAGCGGTCGCGGTAGAAGTGCCGGTCCAGGCGTTCCTGAATCCAGTTCCGGATCGGCTGGAAAAGAAAAGCCGCGACCAGGACCACGGCGGTAAGCCCCAGGTTGCCGAGGCCCTTATAATATTTTTGGACCTGGTTGCCCAGCGAGAAAACGATGCCGTAAAATCCGGCCATGACGCACAGCGTGGCGAGCGTGTAGGCGTAGCCCAACCGGAAAAGAATGTCCACGTCCATCAGGCGGTAGCGCACAATGGCGTATGCCAGCGTAAGCGGAATCAGGGCCACGGAGAGCACCGACATCTTCATGCTCTCGGTGGGAATCCAGCCCATGGCGTACGGCAACACGTAGAAAAACGCGAAAGGCAGCGTCCCCAGCAGAGCGCCGTTGCGCAGCCACTTAAGCTGCTGGCGCACAATGGGGTCGTCGGCGGCGCGGTATCCCGCGGCCAACACCAGACCGCCGGCGATATAGGGGATGGTCCAGGCTGCCATCCAGATTCGGTCCAGCATCCAGTTCAGTTCGATCAAGGGGATGGCCGCCGTTACGCGGCCGGACGAAAAGGCCAGATAGACCAGGAACAACGCGGCAGCCGGCGCGTACAGCAACGCCAGCCTGAAGGGGCTTCGGAACCACTTGTGCGGCTCCGGAAAGGTGACGCAGAAGTGCAGGAACACCGCCGGCGCCAGCAAACCCGCGCCAACGTTGGCGAAGTAGACGATCTTATCGAAGCCGTTCAGCTTACCGGTGTAATGAAAGCAGAAGAAAACGAACGATGCCAGGCACAGGATATAGAAATGCCGCGCTTTGGGCGCGCTGCCGCGCCGGAAATAGACGAACAACCCGATCACCAGATAGGCTAGGCCGACAAGGTACTGGTACACCACTGCGCGATCGCGAGGGGCCTCCTCGATAATCACGGTCTTGGAGGGCAAATCGTAGCCGCCGCGGTTCAGCAAGTAGTCGGCCTTGCTCCACGAGCCGAGCGTGGCCAGCACCTGGGCGACGCTGGCGGCCTTGACGATTCTATAGCCATCGATGCTGCGCAGCCGGTCGCCCTCGTGGATTCCCGCCTTCCCGGCTCCGCCGGCGGCGGCCACGTATAGGGCTTCGACTCCCGTGGCGCGGTCCACCCAAATCACCCCGTCCTCGGGAAGGCGGAATTTCTCCTGCTGCTCGAAATTGATCACCGCGGCGGCGGCGGCGGCCAGCGTGAGTATCGTCAGAATTGCGGTCGAGAGCTGGAACTTGAGCTCTTGCAGCATGGTAAGCGCTCGTTATCCGTCGGCGGACATACGTCCCCGCGTGCCTCATGGCACGTTTGATGCCATGTCAGATTCCAAGATTCGTAACTAGAGTGGCCAAATTTCTCTATAACTTACGAGAGAACTCCGAAAGGTCCTCCGCATTACTGGAGATTGACACTATGCTCAGGTGTATCCGCGTGGGACCGCGCCGACGCCCATGGATCCGATGGTACTAGTATGCGCGCCTAACCGACGATAACATGTACGCTCGCGGGCGCGAGTGCGCTAAACTGGAAAATTGGTGAGCGCCTGTGGCGCGGCGCAGTTGTATTCTGCCCTATGGCGTGAACTGGCCGGCGCGGTTTCACGGCCTCAGAGGAACATGATGAACAGGGCAGTTTTGTCCGTACTACTGGCGATCATGCCGGCGTTGTGCCTGGGAGCCGAGGACCCCAAGTCTCCTTCCGCGGGCACGGGACTTGCATTCACCCCCCAGGCAGGCGCCCCTACGGCAATGCAGATGATGGGCGTTTTGGAATTCACGGACGGCAAATATTTCCTGACCGATGCCACCAGCAAGACCAGCGTGGAGCTGCGGGGAGCGGACCTGGTGAGATTCAAGGGGAAGAGCGTTCAAATCGTCGGTTCGGTCATTTTCGGAGCGCCGGCGACCGGGGGAGCTTCTCAGGTAATTCAGGTCGCCAAGATTGAGCTAACTTCCCAATCCTCGAAGCTCACTGGTTTAGCGGGCGGAGCAGGCGCGGGGAGCGGAGCGGCCCCCACTGCGGGCAGAGTCACAGTGGCGACTTCGGGGCGTACGCAACCACCCCCAACTCAACAGACCGCACCAGGCGCTCAGGCTGGGGCAGGGGCCGTCACGCCCCCGCAGACCACCGCGCCGCCCGCAGCGCCTCCAGCCGCAGCCACCGATGCGGGCAAACCAGCGGAGGCTGCGCCGTCGCCCGACGCCAACGTTTCCGTTACCGTGCCGGTCGACGCAAACACGTTTGTCATCGGCCCGGAGGACGAACTTGACATTAAGGTTTGGGAACAACCGCAACTGAGTGGCGCTGTCCGTGTGCGGTCCGACGGAATGATCACGGTGCCGCTGCTCAAGAATGAAATCAGAGCCGCCGGCCTTACCCTCCTGGCATTGAGACAGGCGATCACGGAAGAACTGGGCGCCAATGCGCTCAAGGATCCACAGATCACCGTCAACCTGCTGGCGGCCCATAGCAAGAAGTACTACCTTTATGGGCAAGTGAAAACGCCGGGAGAAAAGGAGCTGATCATGCCCACCACGGTGCTGCACGCCATAGTGTCGGCGGGCGGGTTTCTGGACTTCGCCAATCAGAAAGACATCGCCGTCGCTCGCGGGGAAAAGCGGTTTAAGTTCAACTTTAAGGAAGTGATGGCCGGCAAGAACCTCAAACAGGACATTTACCTGGAATCGGGCGACATCATCTACGTGAAATGATGGGTGGTTCCATGGCAACGGCCGATAAGGAAAGATAGGAGGGATATGGGCGCGGTACAGAACTACGTTGGCGTCTCCCGGCGTCCGCCGGACGTCGAAGACTACATCGATATGCTGCGCCGCCATCGCTCCTGGATCGTCGGCCCGACGTACCTGGGCCTGGTGATCGCGGTAGTGGTGGCATTCCTCTGGCCGGATACGTTCGAGTCGACCGCGATCATGCGCATCACGCCGCAAACGATTTCCGAGCGCGTGGTCCCGGAGACGATCGATTTGCAAATGTCGCAAGTGCTCGAAGGTTTGCGAACCAAGATCCTGAGCCGCACTTCTCTCACCNNTGCAGAAGGACGTCTCGATCAGTCCCTGGGCCGTTGCGGGGGCCGCCACGGGCCGGGGGCAAGGCGCGATCATTATCAGGTTCCGCTACCCCGACAGATTCAAGGCCAGGGACGTGGTGGAAGAACTGGTGGGCGAGTTCACGAGCGAGGACGTCACCATCCAAGGCAATGCAGCGAAGATGACCCAGGGGTTTCTCACCGATCAGTTGAAGGAAGCCAAAGACAGGCTGGATAAGATCCAGACGAATGTCGCCAGGTTTCGCGAGGAAAACTCGGGCCGTTTGCCGGACAATGCCATATACAACGCGAACCAGTTCTCGTCGCTTGAGAACCAGGTGAGCGCAGCCGACGAGAGAATCAGCAACCTGCAGATGGAACGGCGCAACACGCAGAATACTCTGCAGAGCAACGAGGACCTGCTCAGTTACATGACCAGTACCGCCCAGGGCGCCCCAGGCGAGGATCGTGCGAGCCAAGACCTGGCCAATCGCGACAGACAGATCCAGAGTGAGGATGCCACTCTGGCGGGGCTCCGGCAGACCTATCGCGACGATTTTCCGGCCGTAAAGGCCCAGCAGGCTAAGATCAATAACCTGAAACAGCAGCGGGACCAGGAGGCGGCCAAGGAGACCGCGAAACCCGCCGAGCCCGCAAAGAGCCTAAGCCCCGTGACAACGGCCAACATCCAGCAGCAAAAGGACCGGATTCAGGGCATTCAGACGCAGATCGATAACCTCGACCTGGAGGTTAAGAGGACCACGGAAGGCAAGGCGGGACTGGCGAAGCAAATCGACGCGGTGCGAGGCAAGATCGAATCCAGCCCGGCAGTCGAGCAGAGGTACAGCGAATTGACCCAGGACCTCGCGTTCGCGAAGACAAGCTATGACGATCTGGTCAAGAAGGAAAAGGAATCCGAAACCACGCAGGACATCCAGGAGCGCCACTTGGGCGAGCAACTCGAACTGCTCGATCAGGCTTCGCTGCCTTCGACTCCGGTGGACCCGAACCGTTGGGGGATCTCGGCCATCGGCGCCGGCGTGGGGCTGATGATTGGCTTGGCGCTGGCAGGCGCCAAAGAGGCGAAAGACGCTTCGCTGAAGAATCTCAAGGACGTTCGCGCCTACACGAACCTGCCGGTGCTGACCAGTATTCCGCTGCTGGAGAACGCGCTTCTGGTGCGAAGGAAGAGGCGTCTCTTCTGGCTGGCGTGGACCACCGCGGGCATCGTGGGCAGCGCGGCGATGTTCATTTCCATGATGTACTACATGACCCCGAAGCCGCAATAGAGACCAAGGCGGAGATGCGATGAGCCGAGTACACGATGCGTTACGGCGGGCCGAAAGCGTAGGATCCCCGGCGGAGCCGCCCCTCGCCGCCGTGGAGGCCGTCCGGGATCCCGAGGCTTCGGCTCATCCCGTAGCCGTAGCTCCCCAGACGGTCCGCGCGAGCCAGGACGACGGACCGTTGGCGGAGGCCATCTCCATGCCATACCGGCCCGCGCCGGAGTCCCACCTGCTCGATCTCAACAATTCGCACGAAACCCCGGCCGAGGAGTTCCGAACCCTGCGTACCCGCCTGAATCATTTGCAGACGCTCCAACCGCTGCACACCCTGATCGTAAGCAGCTCTTCGCCCGCCGAAGGCAAGACTTTCGTCTCGGTGAACCTGGCTCTGGCGCAGGCGCAGCTATCGGAGCATCTGGTGCTGTTGTGCGACTTCGACCTGCGCAGGCCGGTTATCCATAACCTGTTCCAGATGGATCGCGCGCCCGGCGTCTCGGATTATCTTTCCGGAAAGTGCCGGTTCTCCGAGGCGCTGCGCCGCGTGGAAGGCGCGAACCTATACGTCATGCCGGCCGGAGGGCCGGTCAAGAATCCTTTGGAACTGCTGAATACGCGGCAGGCCAGACTGATGTTCGAGGAACTGCCGAAGCACTTCAACTGGTCGATTTTCGACACGCCGCCGCTGTTGTTTTCCGCGGACGCCAACTTGCTCGCAACCCTGGCCGACGGCGCCTTGCTGGTGGTGAAGATCGGCGCCACGACCTTCGACAACATCACGCGCGCAATGCAGTCGCTGTGTGAGAACAACGTGGTGGGAATCGTCGCCAACGGCGCCCGCGCCTCGGAATTGTACAGCAAGTACACGTATTACTACTCGAAGGCGGAGTGAGGCGGAGTGGGGCGGACCTCCCGGTCTGCCTGCTTGGCGAGGCGCACCCCACGCGGCAGGATAACAAGAAGGCAGACCGGGGGTCCGCGCCACTTAGGCTTTCGAAGCCGCGGCCGGCGGCAGTTCCGTCTTCAGTTCGGGCGACTCGATGCGGACGCAGGTGCCCTCTCCCGGCCGGCTGTCTATCCACATCCCGTATTCGCTTCCGAACAGCACGCGGAGCCGCTCGTTAACGTTACCCATGCCGATGCCGTGTTCAAGCACCGTCGCCAGGCGGGCCTCCGGGATGCCAACGCCATCGTCCTCCACCGAGAGGTACAGCCTGGCGCCGCTGCGGCGCGCTCGAATCCGGATAATCCCCCCTTCCACTTTGCTGCTCAGACCGTGCTTGATGGAGTTCTCTACCAGGGGCTGCAGGAGCATGCTGGGCACGAGCATGTCCAGCGTGTCCTCGGCAACGTCCTTCTCAAAGCGGAGTTTCTCCCCGAAGCGGACCACCTCGATGGCAAGGTAGTCCTCGATGAAGCTCAGTTCGTCGCGCAGCGCGCTGAAGTTCTCGTGCTTGCGCAAAAGCCTGCGCAGCACTTTCGAGAGCTTCACCACCATGACCCGCGCCTGGTCCGGATTGGTCCGAATCAACGACGAGACCGAGTTCAGGGTGTTGAACAGGAAGTGCGGGTTAATCTGGCTGGTCAGGGCCGCCAGGCGCGCCTCCACAAGCAAGCGCTCCTGCTCCTCCAGCTTCTTTTCGTAGCGGGTGGTATTCCAAATCTTCAGTGGAACGGCCACCGCGAACAACGTGGACGCGTACAAAGCCACCAGCGCCACCCAATGCGGCAGCGGCAACTCCTGCGGGTCCCGCCCCAGAAAGAAAAGTTCCGCGGGAAAGAAACCACCCAACGTCCACAGCAGGAACTCCGTAAACAGGATGGAAGCGAACAGCACCAGGTGAAACGCGGTTCGCCGGTACTTATAGCTCTCCTTGAAAAACCGGTAGACGCTAAGGTCGAAGAAGGGCGAAAATCGCCAGATATCCTCCGGGTCTGGCGCACAGTCGCGCAGAAGGCCGCCGAAAACACCGACGCCCGCCAGCAGGGCCATGGTTAGCCGTTCGTGATGGAACATGGCGGGCAGGGAAATGACCACTCCCGAGGTCAACCCCGTGACATAGCCGCCCAGCAGCCCGGCGAGCAGGCTGCCCTCCAGACCGAGATCGGCCCCGTGGTATGAGGGGCGGCTAAAGACGCGCACGGCGACGCTGGCGCCGAAAACGATGGAGAACCACAACGACAGCGATAGCCGCTGCTTCATGGCGCGGTTTTCCCGCATCAACAACGCCTTAAACGGGCTGAAGCGCGCCAGCACGGAGGCGACCGACGCCATCGCGGCCAGCTTCACCAACAGCGAAACCAGGTAGCTATCCCACATCCGTCGCTGGAAGCCATTATAATAGAGGCATTAAGGTTCCCAATAGCCAAGCATGAGCAATTGCGCCGCGCCGAGGCTCGCGAAAGTAGCCGAAGCCGATTTTCCCACACAGTTTGGCCGCTTCCGGATCTACGGGTTTGAGGGCGGCGCCGGAGACCACGCGGAGGAAGCCATCGCGCTGGCCATGGGCAGCCTGCCTGACGGACCTCCGCCGCTGGTTCGCATCCATTCCCAGTGCCTGACGGGCGACGTGTTCCACAGTTTGCGCTGCGATTGCCGCGCGCAGCTCGAAATCGCTCTCAAGAGCATCGCGCGGGAAGGCCGCGGTCTGCTGATTTACGAGCGCCAGGAAGGGCGAGGCATAGGCCTGCTCAACAAGCTGCGCGCCTACGAATTACAGGATCAGGGCGCCGACACGGTGGAAGCCAACGAGCGTCTGGGCTTCGAACCCGATCTGCGGAGCTACGAGCTTCCCGCCGCCGTTCTGGGGTACTTCGGGCTGCGCTCGGTTCGGCTGCTCTCGAACAACCCGGAAAAAGTCGCGGCCGTGGAGAACGCGGGAATCGAAGTGGCCGAACGGGTGCCCTGTCTGGCCGCGGTCCTCGACACCAGCGAAGCCTATCTGCGGACAAAGAAAGAGAAGATGGGCCATCTTCTGGATGAGCTGTAGGGTGTCTTTTTGACGCGGAGACGGGCCCGCAAGGGCAGCGGGCGCCCCGCCGCGGAGAAAACCTCTATAGTCGGGCGTTGCGTTCCTCCGCGACTCCGCGTCTCCGCGTCAAGCCTTACGCTATAATTTTCATGAGGGCGACGCGCCCATGCGGTCGTGGCGAAATTGGCAGACGCGCCAGACTTAGGATCTGGTCCACGAGAGTGGGTGGAGGTTCAAGTCCTCTCGGCCGCACCAACCCGCTTCCCCGCCCTGCCCTGAGTTCCCTGCGCTCTACTCGGCGGCTGCCCACTTCAGTTCGAGATCCTCGATCTCTTGTTTGTACCGCTCGAAGCCGGGGCGGCCCATCAGTCCGTAGGTGAATAACTTGCCCTGCTCCACCCCCGGCTGGTTAAAGGCGTCGATATCGAGCATTTCCCCGATGAAGGCGGTCTGGAACTCCATCATCTGCAGAAACGCGCCCAAGTGCTCTTCGTCCAGGCGGTCGAGAGTCACCGTGCAGTGTGGGCGGCCGTTCATGGAGAGGGCGGCGGCCGTGGCGCGCTGCTCGGCGTCGATCAGCTTCGTCAGAGTCTGGTCCACCAGATAATCGACCGATTCCAGTCCGAACGTACGGGCGGGAATCGTATCGGGCGCCCCGAATTCCTCCACCTTCCAGAAGGTGAACACTTTGTCGTTTGGACCCTCGATGTACAACTGTACCTGGGAGTGCTGATCGGTGGCTCCCAGGGCCGCCACGGGCGTCTGTCCCACGTTCTCCGTTTTCCCTCCGTCTTGCCGGACCTTGCCCAGAGATTCCGCCCAGAGCTGGCGGAACCAGAAAGCCGTGCCCCAGAGATGGTTGGAGTAAGGGAACGCGACCTGGATGGGCTTCTTCTTCCAGATCAGCCATTGCCACAGGGCTGCCCGCAAGGCGACGTTCTCCTTGAGATCGGGCAGCCAGGAGCGGTGCGTCATCTCGGCGGCGCCGCGGGTGAGTGCGACGATATCGATCCCTATGAGCGCCGCGGGCAACAGCCCCACCGGAGAAAGCACGCTGAAACGCCCACCTACGTTTTCGGGGACGCCAAACGTCTTGTAGCCCTCATTGGCGGCGAGCTCGGCAAGCGGGCTCTTATACTTGCCTTTGTTCTTGCCTTCCGTGTACTTGCCCTCTGTGGTGACGGCCGCGATGCGGTTGCTGGCTTCGGCCCCGAGGGCCTGCTCCAACCAGTCGCGGACAATCAGAAACGTCGACACGGTTTCGGCCGTGGCGCCCGATTTCGCGATTACCAAAGCGAGGGTCTTCCGGGCGTCCATGGATGCCAGAGCCGCCGCCGTGAACGAGGGGTCGATGTTGTCGAGAATTACCAGCCGCGGGTGTTCCGGCGTGACGGCGCCCTGCACGGGGTGCGGCCCGCGGATGCCGCAATCGAGCGCCCACGCTCCCAGCGCGCTCCCGCCGATGCCCACCAGGCAGACCGTGTCGTACTCGAAAGGGACGGAATCGACATACTGTTGAATCGCGTCGATCATGTCCTTTTGGAAAGGAAGGTGGGGGAATCCGTAAAGGCCCTTTTCGCTCTTCTCGCGGAATGACGCCAACGCCGTCAGGGCTTTGGGCAGGGCCTGTTCATATTCCGAAGTGGTGACGCCATTGGCCTTTCCGGTCACGCCGGCCAGCAGGCGTTTCTCGTCGAACTGAATCTTCATTGAGGGGGCCTCCGAGTGCAATCGCGCGCGGGCGCGACGGAAATTCGAGCAACCTCAATTCTAACTCAGCCGCGGTGGAAAACCCGGGTTCCGGACGCGGGCGCCGTCGGGAACGTACCGGAAATGTGGTCCTGCCACGTCAGGCTCTCTTCGTCCCAGAGCGACCAGAGTAAGCCAACCGCGGTGCATACGCTCAGGCACGAACCCGCCAGCCGGAGCAGCCTTTGATTCCGCTCCGGGGGAAAGCCGCTGAAGGTGATCAGGCGCAGGCCGCTCCATCGCATGCCGGCCGTTTCGCCGCCGGCAATTGCCCACAGGACGCCATAGGCGAACGCGATCAGGGCAAGCGCCCCGGCCAAGGCCAGCAGGTTGGTCCTGTTCAGCGCGAACGCGCCGCCCGCCAGCCGGAATACTAGCAGGAACAGGCCGTAGCCGATCACGACCATGCTCGCGTCGAACGCGGCGGCAATGGCGCGATGCAACCGGGCGGCCACCGGGTCGTCGCAGTGGATGACTGCGTCGACGGTAGTGGGCAGGGTGCGCTGCCTGGACTTTGGCGCGGGGCGAAAATCCAGATTGGCCTGCTCCTCAGGCGCCGGGCGCGAGCGGCGAACCCGGGGCTTGGAAACCGTCCCCGCCGTAGCCGCGGGCCCGCGCGGGCGGCGCGTTTCCCAACGCGCCGGGAATTGGATCACGTTGGAGGCGCCTTCGTCCTGAAACAGCCGCGCCTGGATGCCCGGCCTGACTGCCGGGGTCTGACCGGCGATGGGAACCGCCGTTTCCACGGGCGCCGATTCCAACTGGGGAGCCACGGCTCCACGAACCACGGGGCCCGGCATCAGCCGGTCGTCGGGCGTGCGGCCGCATCGCCGGCAACGGTGCTCCGCTTCACCCATTCGGAAGCCGCAATACGTACACGTCATCGTGTCCTGTCCTGGCGACACCCACCGATCTAGAGAAGTGTGGTAACTTTGCGAGTTGAGGCCCTTCCCTAGAAGTTCTCTCTATTTACTTAGCATAAAGGCCCTCGCTTGTCACGTAAAATCTTCGGGTATTAGGTATCTTTTTGCGCCTACTCTATTGGCCGCGCTAGCGTTAACGGCTGCCCCAGCGGGGGCCCAGGGGACTGCGCAAGCCGCTGCACAACCCGCCGCCGCGCTCCCCGAACCGCCGCCCCCGGCTTCCATACCCAAGAATCAGTGGGATGTCCAAGCCGTAGACCAGGAAAGCGAGGGCAAGCTGCACAAGCTGCACGGCAACGCCTGGGTGGAAAGTTCCCGGATGCTGCTTCGCGGCGACGAGATGACCTGGGACGAACAGACCGGAGAACTGCATGCCACGGGGCACGTTTACTTGCGCAACTTCGAGAGAAACGAGCAAGTATGGTGCGACCGCATGGATTACAACACCGACCAGGAAACCGGAGAGTTTTACAACGTCCACGGCCAGATGGTTCCGCGGGTCATAGCCCGGCCCGGCATACTTACCGGCCACAGCCCGTTCTTCTTTCAAGGCGAGTGGGCCGAGCGCGCCGGCGGAATTTACACCCTGCACCATGGCTACATCACCAACTGCAAGATGCCTGCGCCCTGGTGGCGGCTGCGCGGACCGAAGTTCGTGATCGTGCCGGGAGAGAAGGCGTTGTCGTATCGCGCATTCTTCCTGCTGAAAGGCTTCCCGCTTTTCTATACGCCTTACTTCTATCACTCCCTGGACAAAGAGCCGCGCAGGAGCGGCTTCCTCACCCCCAACATCGCCCACAGCTCGATTGGCGGCATTACGCTGGGATTAGGCTATTTCTGGGCCATCAACCGCAGCTACGATGCGACTTACCGGATTCTGGATTACACCTCCAGGGGCTACGCGCACCACTTTGAGTTTACCGGCAAGCCGCGTCCCGGCACGGATTTTTACGCCATTCTATACGGCGTGCAGGACCGCGGCACCGGCACCCCCATTCAAAAGTACAGCGGACTCTCCATCAAAGCTGCCGGAAAGTCCATTCTGGGAGATGGCTGGTCGGCGCACACCGAGATCAACTACGTGACGTCGTTCCGTTTCGTGCAGGAGTGGTCGCAGTCGTATAGCGAGGTTCTCGGTTCCGAGACGCACTCCGTGGGATTCGTCAACAAGAGCTGGTCAACCGATTCGCTGGACGTGGTGGTTTCCCGCCAGGAGAACTTTCAAACGGCGGAAGTTGCGGTTCCGGCGGGCGGCACGGATTACGTGGCCAATGCGGTCATCATCCGAAAACTGCCCGAGATCGAGTTTTCGGGCCGGGACCAGCCCATCTTTGGCAGCCTGCCGCTTTGGTTTTCCTGGGACTCCTCGGGGGGCCTGCTGAACCGCTCGGAGCCAATTTTCAACACGGGCCTGACACAGCTCATCACGCGCTTTCAGACCGGCCAGTTCATGAACCGGGAGAACCTGGCGCCTCACATTACAGGAGCCTTTCATCTTGGGGACTTCCACTTTGTCCCCAGCCTGGGTCTCCACGAAACGTTTTACGGGCAGGGCGAGACACCGAACCTTTCCGTGCAGGGCCAGACGCAGTACCAGGATGTCTACCAGACGACGGGGACGAATGTCTTCCGCAGCGCCGAAGAGTTTTCCCTGGAGATGATCTTTCCCACCATTTCCAGGGTCTATTCGAAGAAGACCTTTCTTGGCGACAAGTTGAAGCACGTGATTGAGCCGCGCGCGACGTACCATTATGTGACCGGGATTGGCAGCGGCTTCGACAGATTCGTCCGCTTCGACGAAACCGAACTTCTTTCGAACACGAACGATCTGCTGCTTTCGCTCACCAACCGGGTCTACGCGAAGCGCGGAGACAGCGTGCAGGAGATCTTCACCTGGGACCTGATGCAGAAGCGGTATTTCGACCCGACCTTCGGGGGAGCCTTGATTCCCGGCCAGCGGAACGTCTTTGAAAGCACGGCCGACGTGGATGCCTTCGCTTTCCTGGTGGCGCCGCGCAGCACATCGCCCGTGGTGTCCTCGCTGCGGGTCAGCCCGATCAAAGGCCTCGGCGTGCGCTGGCAGGCAGACTACGATCCCCGCGTGCATGGCCTGGTGGATAGCACGGTGGCTCTCGATTACCGCTGGAAGCGGTACTTCGCTTCGGTAGCCAACAGCGTGGTTCGCTTGAACCCTCTGCTGACGCCCACCGCCAACCAGTACGGGTTCCGGGCGGGCTACGGCGATGTGAACCGCCCGGGGTGGAACGGCTACATGGTGGTTAACTACAATCCCCTGATTGGCGTGATTCAAAACTCCACCATCCAGGTAACCTACAACACCGATTGCTGCGGGCTCAGCTTTCAGTATTACCGGATCAACCTGGGCTTGCGGGATGAGACGGGATGGCGCGCCGCCTTCTCCATCGCCAACGTCGGGACCTTCGGCACGCTCAAGAAGCAGGACCGCACGTTCTGACGATGGGGCAGGCGGAGTTTTCTCCCGGGCCGCATTTTCTTCTTGCCACGCCCCTTCATTCCGAAGGAAACTGAAGGAGTCTCAGGGAGAGGCAAGAGTTGGAAAGAAACGGCCGCAAGGGCTCTTTGGTTATGGAGCCCGCCGAGCGATGGAGCGCCCAACGGGCCAGCGATCTATACGACGTCGCGAGCTGGGGCAAGGGCTATTTCTCGGTCGGCGATAACGGACACGTCCGCGTCCACCCGGAAAAGGACCCGGCGCGGTCGATCGACCTCAAGGAACTGGTCGACACGCTGGTGCTGCGGGGCATCAACCTTCCCATCCTGATTCGCTTCGCCGATATCCTCAAGCACCGCCTTGGAGAGCTTCACGACGCGTTCCAGAACGCGATCACGGAGCACAAGTACCAGGGAGGGTATTGCTGCGTGTACCCCATCAAGGTGAACCAGCAGAAGCAGGTGGTGGAGGAAGTGCTTGAGTTCGGCAAGCCATACCACTTCGGCCTGGAAGCCGGCTCCAAGCCGGAGTTGATGGCGGTCATGGCCCTGGCCGACAACGACACCCCCATCATCTGTAACGGCTTCAAAGACGACGAGTATATCGAAATGGCCATGCTGGCTCAGAAGATGGGCCGGCGCATCATTCCGGTGGTGGAGAAGTATACCGAGCTGCGCCTGATCCTGAAGTACAGCCAGAGGGTGGGCGTGCGCCCGGTCATCGGACTGCGAGTGAAGCTAGCCAGCCGCGGTTCCGGCCGCTGGAAGTCCTCGGGCGGCTACCGCTCCAAATTCGGTCTCTCGGCCACCGAGGCGGTGCGCGCCTTGCAGGAGTTGAAAGACCTTGGCATGGCCGACTGCCTGAATCTGCTGCACTTCCACCTGGGCAGCCAGATCACCAACATCCGGCAGATTAAGGGCGCGGTAAACGAGGCGGTGCGGGTTTACGTGGACCTGGCGCGCGCCGGCGCCGGCCTGCAGTACCTGGACGTGGGCGGCGGCCTCGGGATCGACTACGACGGCTCCCAGACCGATTTCGAATCGAGCGTCAACTACACGCTTCAGGAATACGCCAACGACATCGTCTATCACGCGCAGAACGTGTGCGACGAAGTGGGCGTGCCACACCCGATCATCGTGACCGAGAGCGGACGCGCCATCGCCGCCTATCACAGCGTGCTGGTCTTCAACGTTCTGGGCGTCTCCGGCATGGGGGAGCCGGATGTGCCGGCGGAGCCTCCGCCGGACGCCGAGCAGCCGCTGATCGATCTTCAGGAGACCTACCGCGGCCTGACCGCCAAGAACCTGCTCGAAAGTTACCACGACGCGCAGCAGGCGCTCGACCAGGCGCTCAACCTGTTCAGCCTCGGCTACCTTTCGCTCGACCAGCGNNAGAGCATGCCCGATAGCTGGGCCATCAAGCAGCTCTTCCCCATCATGCCGATTCACCGCCTGGAGGAGGAACCCACGCGCCACGCCGTGCTGGGCGACATCACCTGCGATTCGGACGGCAAAGTGGACGCCTTCATCGACCGGCGCGATGTGAAGCGCACACTGGCGCTGCACACCTTCAACGGCGGCGATTACTACCTGGGTGCGTTCCTGCTGGGGGCCTATCAGGAAATCCTGGGCGACCTGCACAACCTGTTCGGCGATACCAACGCCGTGCACGTCCGTTTGAGCGAGACCGGCGAAGTGCTGCTCGATTCGGTGATCAAGGGCGACACCGTGCGGGAGGTGTTGAACTATGTGCAGTTCAACGCCGACTCGTTGGTGACCAAGCTGCGCCGCGACGTGGAAGCCGCACTGCGCGATGGCCGCCTGAGCTACGAAGAGAGCGGATCGCTGCTGCGGTTTTACGAAGAAGGGCTGCACGGGTATACGTATTTGGAGGACGTGCACGAGCAGTAGGGCAAGGCCCGTGTAGTGTGGTCCTTCCTCCC
Source organism: Bryobacterales bacterium (assembly GCA_003139735.1). Lineage (GTDB taxonomy): Bacteria > Acidobacteriota > Terriglobia > Bryobacterales > Bryobacteraceae > BOG-224. Next base: position 32,703 of record PLGA01000606.1, read on the forward strand.
CGGGAGGCCGTATCCGGCTGGCGCGCGAGCCAACGACACGCCTATCTGGGGCCGGCAGGATTGGCGCAGTAGGATCGTTACGAAGGAACTTATGCAATTCTCGGAACGGGTCGGGTTGGTACGACGCCTCATTCAGAAAGACTCTATCGATGAAGCCCTAAAAAATGCGCTCTGGAACTCGGCATATGGCCGATATTGGGGCCATTACTCACAGAATGCCGTGCAGTCTGTTGCGAACGTCAGAGAAGGGCGGCTTTTGTCTGCGCTTTGGACGGAGCATTTCGGCCAGAGAGTGGACGAGTTTCAGCCGTATTTCCCCCTTGCATTGCAGGCCATCAAGCGCCTCTTTGTTGCCAGCGACTGGGCATCGGTATACGACTTCATCGAATTCATCGCCACTTGTGAAGTCGTCGATACCGGTCCGTTTATTGCCGACTGCAACCGGGCCCTGAAAAAACACGTCTCCGCCTACCGCTTTGTTGGCAACAAGTTAGTGCCAATCACGTCGGATGAGGAGATCGCGGCGGTCGAAGATGCGGCAAGTCGCGGGGGCGAATTCGGTGCCGTCTCCCTCCACATCGAGACGGCGCTCAAGCGCCTGGCTGACCGCGCCAACCCGGACTACCGCAATTCGATAAAGGAGTCTATCAGCGCGGTTGAGGCCGCATGTCAGATCATCACCAAGAAACCGAGCATCAGTCTCGGGCAGGCGTTGAAGGCCCTGAACGTCCATCCCGCACTTGAGAAGGGCTTCAGCGCGATTTACGGGTACACGAGCGACGCCCAAGGCATCAGACACGCCCTGTCGGAGGAGCCCCATATCGGCGCCGACGATGCCAAGCTCTTTCTGGTTTCGTGCTCCGCATTCGTCAATTACCCGATCGCGAAATCAGCCGCCACCTGCCGAGGTCCGGAGTCTCCCAACGCCGGGTAGTACACTTTAGGCATGGCAGCCTTGCCAAATTCGCCCTTGGTACCGGTCGAAGAATATCTGAACACCATCTACGACCCCGACGTGGAATACGTGGACGGCGTTCTCGTGGAGCGCAATGTGGGCGACTGGTTGCACGCGCTGATCCAGAGCAACGTTCTTTTTGCCCTGCGGCGGAAGTATCCGCATTTGAAGGTGGTCGCCGAACTGCGCTCCAGCGTCACCGGCACGCGCTACCGTTTGCCCGATGTGTGCGCGCTGCTCGCCGCTCCCAAGACGAGATACTTGCTGGACGCCGCGTTCCTGGTGGTGGAAGTGCTCTCCGAGAGCGACGTGATGAGCGTGGTGATCGAAAAGCTGAGAGAATACGCCAATAAAGGCGTCCCCAACATCTGGCTGATCGACCCGCGCCTTCGGTTGCTATGCGTGTACTCCGGGGCGGCGCTCGTCGAGATCGAAGGCGAGGTCATCGCGACGGCGGACGGCGCCGTGGAGTTGTCTCGCAGCGAAATCTTCGCCGAGTAACTCTCGCCATGGAAATGCTACACTCACCCCTATGGCAAACCATCCCGACCGCATGATCGATTACATCGAATTCCCCTGCGCTGACATAGGCCGCGTGAAAGCGTTTTATGGCGAGGTTTTCGGCTGGAAGTTTCAAGACTGGGGACCAAGCTATACCAGCTTTCACGACGGACGGATCGGCGGGGGCTTTACCACCGATGCGCAGGTCTCGGCGACCGGCCCGCTGGTCGTGTTTTACGCCGCGGATCTTGAAGGCATCCAGTCGAAAGTACTCGCCGCGGGTGGCAAAGTGGTGCGCGAGACGTTCGATTTTCCCGGCGGGCGGCGCTTCCATTTCGCGGATCCCGAAGGCAACATCCTGGCGGTTTGGTCCGATCCGCTCTGATCGATTAAGAACGAGCAGCCGTAGCTACCCCTTGAGGTCTTGAAACGCCTCTTCGATTTCCTTCTTGGCTTCCGCGCTGGGCGGGGTCAGGGGCAGACGCGGAATGCCGCCGTAGTAGCCGTTGAGATCCATGGCGTACTTCAGGCCTGGGATGCCGTACTTCACCGTGACCAGGCGGGCGGCGTGGGCGATGCGGTTCTGCCAGTCGAGGCCGGCGGCTTCCTCGCGCTTCAAATGCGCCTCCCAGATGGCGATGCAGGAATACGGGGCCGCGTTGGCGTACGCCAGGATGCCGCCGCACGCCCCCATCAACAGGGAGGGCCAGAGCGTGGGGGCGGAGCCGACCAGGACGTTGAAGCCGGCCTTGGTCTCGCGCACCATTTGCATCACTTTTTCCAGGCTGCCGGAGCTTTCCTTGACTCCGATGATGTTGGGGTGCTCCGATAGCGCGGCCACAGCGTCGGCGGGAATGTCGATGCCGGTGGTCTGCGGCCAATTGTAAATGATCACCGGGATGCGAACCTGGTCGGCCACGGCCCGGAAGTACAGCACTTGGGCTTCGGGGCGGCTGAACGCGGTCTTGTAGTAATGCGGCGTTCGCACCATGGCGGCCTTGTACCCCATTTCAGCGGCGGTATTGGTCAGGCTGACGGTTTCGCGAACGCTCTCGACGCCGGTTCCGGCGATCAGCAGTTTGTCCGGCGCGGCGTAGCGCGCCACCATCTCCCACACCGTGGCCTTTTCGCTCGGCGTGAGCATCACGCTTTCGCCCGTGGACCCCAGAACCACGTACCCGTGGAGCGCGGTGAGGTTCCACTTCTCGACGTTATGCCGAATTTTGGCGGCATAGATCTCGCCATTGTGGTCGAATGGAGTGGCGATTGGTGGGAAAATACCTTGTAGCTTCATAGTTGTTGTCACCACCATCATAATCGGGTTGCAGGCGGGGAGTACCGCCGAATGGAGATCGATGTTTTCCTTGGAAATCGAGTGCGCGCCGGATGAGCGGGATTTTCTGATCGCCGAATTGTGGGAGCATGGGTCGGCCGGAATTGCCGAGCTGAACCCGCGCGTGGTGCGGGCGTTCTTCGACGACGGGGCCCGCCGCGCGGCCTTGCTCAAGATGTATCCCGGCGCCCGATTGCGGGAGGAGGAATCGCGCGATTGGGTACAGGCGGCGCGCGACCTTCTGCGGCCCATGTCCGTGGGCACGCGATTCTACCTTGTGCCGGCCTGGCGCGATGATCCCGCGCCGGCGGGACGTTTGCGCATCGCCGTCAATCCCGGGCTGGCGTTTGGCACGGGAGTGCACGAGACCACGCAGTTGTGCATGGAGGCGCTCGAAGACTACCTCGCACCCGGCATGAGCGTGCTCGATGTGGGCACGGGATCGGGGATTCTAGCGGTTGCGGCCCGCTTGCTCGGCGCCGCGAGCGTCACGGCCTGCGACACGGACGCAGTCGCGGTGGAGATCGCCGGCAAATTGGAAGATCCGCCCCGGCTGTTCGTGGGATCGGCCGACGCGGTGGCTTCCGGATGCGCCGACGTGGTCCTGGCGAACATCAGCCCCGAGGCCATCGTTCGGTTGGGGCCGGATCTGCTGCGCGTGCGGCGCCCGGGCGGCGTCCTGCTGGCCAGCGGCATCGAGAGCGGCGAAGTGGCCGGGGTGCAGGCGAAGATGCCTCAGGCGCGCGAGACACGCAATAAGGGCGACTGGGCGCTGATGGCGTTCTGAGGGCCGGCGTTTTAGGCGATTGAATCCCACGGAGCATGTTGCTACCATTGGCGCCATGAAGCGCATGGTTCCCGCCGCCCTGTGCGGCCTCGTGTTCGCGTCCCTCCTGCCCGCCGCGAAAACCCTGGATATATGGGTGATCGATTCGGAGGGCGCCAAGTCCGAGCTGATCGTTTCTCCTTCGGGCCAGTCGATGCTCATCGACACGGGCTTCCCCGGCAACGGAGACCGGGACACGACTCGCATCCTCGAAGCCTGCAAGGCGGCCGGGGTGACGAAGCTCGATGTGCTGGTCATCACGCATTACGATATGGACCACGTGAACAACGCGCCGTCCGTGGTCGCCAAGATCCCGGTGACCCTGTTTGTGGACCACGGCCCGGCGGCCGTGACCGACCGCGGCACGGTTGCCGCCGTCGCCGCCTACGATAAATTGTGGCCCAGCGCCAAGCACCTGGTGGTCAAGCCCGGCGATAAGATTCCGTTCAAGGGCGTCGATGTGCTGGTGCTCACGTCCGCCGAGCAGGTGTTGAAGACGCCGCTCAAGGGCGCCGGCAAGCCGAACGCCGCGTGCGCCGCGACGCAGCCCAAGACGTGGACGCGGGGCAACGAGGACATCTCCGAGAACGGGAACTCGCTCTCGCTGCTGATCACCTACGGCAAGTTCCGCATGATGGATATGGGCGACCTGACGTGGAACCGGGAGATGCAATTGATGTGCCCCAACAACCCCGTCGGGTCCGTCGATCTGTTCGTGACGGGCAATCACGGCAACGATAACGCCAGCTCGCCGGCCCTCGTAAACGGAGTGCAACCCCGCCTGATTGTCATGGACAACGGAGAGCGCAAATTCGGGGCCGTGGCGCCTATGCAGACGCTGAAGGCGGCGCCGGGATTGCAGGCCATGTACCTGATGCACTGGTCCGCCAACGCGCCCAACGATAACCCGCCCGACGAGTTCATCGCGAACCTGCACGGCTCGCCCGACGGCAAGTGGCTGAAGATCAGCGCCGACCAGAACGCCGTGATTAACGTCACCAACACGCGCACCGGGGACACCAAGACTTATAAGCGCAAGTAAGAGGGGGCGCGGAACGGCGCCGACCGGCCGATCTTCGCCTTCACTTGTAACTTATAGACGCCCTGGAGCATCTCANNTCCGCCGGCGTCAAAGTAGTCAACCTCTTCGCGACGGTCCGGGATAAGCAGGGCGCGGTGGTGCGCGATCTCGCCAAGGACGATTTCCTGCTCCAGGAGGACCGGCGCCCTCAGACGATCCGCTACTTCTCGCAGGAAAGCGATTTGCCGCTGACGATGGGGCTTTTGGTGGATGTGAGCGGGAGCCAGCGGCGCCTGATCCCGGAAGAGCGCTCGGCCAGCTTCCAGTTTTTCGACCAGGTGCTGCGGGAAGACCTGGACCAGGCGTTTGTGATCCATTTCCAGGGCTGGGTGGAACTGCTGCAGGATCTGACTTCCTCGCGCGACAATCTGGAAAGGTCGCTTCGGGCGCTGGAAGACGATCAGAATCAGTACGCGTTTGGCGGCCGGGGCGGCCCGTATTCCACCGGCGGCCGAATGGGAGGAGGCAGAGGCACGGCTCTCTACGACGCCGTGCTGCTGGCGTCCGAAGACCTCATGAAAAGGCAGACCGGCCGCAAGGCCCTGGTGATTCTCACCGATGGCGTGGATACGGCCAGCATGGTTTCACTGGAGGAAGGCGTGGAGGCGGCTCAGCGCGCCGATACGCTGGTCTATTCGGTGCTTTTCGAGGACCCCGCGGGTTACGGCGGAGGCTTCGGCCGGTTTGGCGGATTCGGCCCCAATGGCGCGGGCGTTTTGGACGAGATTTCACACCAGACCGGCGGCCGGCTCCTGACCGTCTCGAAGAAGCGACCCCTCGAAGATGTGTACGACTCCATCGAAGAGGAATTGCGGAGCATGTACAGCCTGGGTTACACCCCGGACCGCGAGAACGAGAAATCCAGCTACCACAAAATCCGCCTGACCACTAAGGAAAAGGGCATGGTGGTGCAGACGCGCGACGGCTACTACGCGACGTAGTGGCGCAGCCTTTCCAGGCG
>PLGA01000642.1 GCA_003139735.1 Bryobacterales bacterium
TGGTCGGCCTTGCCCTCGCGGTAGCACACCCAACCCATGCTGTCCAGATAGGCGCCGTTCTGCGGGTCCAGATCGAGGGCCTTCTTGATCAGGTCGTGGGCTTCTTCCAGACGAACGTTGCGGTCGGCCAGCATGTACCCGAGGTAGTTCAGAGCGCTGGCATTCTTGCCGTTCAAGTCGATCGTCTTGCGGAAGGCCGCTTCGGCTTCGTCGTACCTCTTGGTCCGTTCGTACATGGCGCCGCGCATGAAGTAGACGGTTTCCCTCTGGTCGTCCGAGGTGCACAGCTTCTCGGCGGCGTCCAAAGCCTTGGCCATGTCCGCCCAGCGTTTCCCCTTCTCGTAGATTTCGGCGATCTGCAACTGCGCTTCGCGGTCCGGTTCGCCCGCCGCATTAGCCTTGATTTCGGCCACCGCCTCATCGACCTTGCCCATGTCGCTCAACAGATCGGCGCGCATCATGTGGTCGGCCGGAAACTTCTTCATGGCGGCGTCGGCTTCGCGCTGGGCGGAGGGGAGATCCTTGGCCAAGCGGTAGGTTTCGACGATCAGAACTTCCAGGCGCGGGGCTTCGTCGGTATCCAGACCGGCGGCCTGCTTGAAGGCGTCGACGGCCTCGGTGTACTGTTCCGCGTTCCGGTAGAACATTCCGAGACGTTCCAGAAGGTTTGCGCGAATGGCGGCCAGAGGGCCCGAGTAGGCCGGGCGCGCGCTGCGGTCGAGCAACGCTTTCAGCCGGGAAATGGCCTCACCGGACTTGCCCTCGGCGTCGAGCAAGGTGATGTCTTCCACGGCGACGTCCACGTTGTTGGGATCGAGCTGCCTGGCCTTTTCCAGCGACTCACGCGCCTTCACCAGATCGTGCTTGGCGCGGTAGATCTGGGCGATGTGAAGGAAATTCTGGGGGTCGCGCGGATCGTCCTCGGCGAACCCCTGGTAGAGCGGCAGCGCTTCATCGAGCTGATTGGACCGCAGCAGATCGAAGGCCAGGTCCGATTGGAGGTGGTCGTCGTCCGGCGCGATGGCGGCGGCGCGCCGTAACGCGTCGGCGGCGTCCTTGAAATCGTTGGCGCGCTCATAGACGTCCGCCAGGGCGGCGAGGGTGCGCTCGTTGGGCTTGTTCGCGGAGGCGGCCTTGAGCTTGTCGATGGCGCGCTGCAGGTCGCCGTGGTCGGCGTAGAGCATCGCCAGCAGGGTTTCGGCATCCTCGTTATCGGGGTCGGCTTTCAGCGCGGAGTTGAACGCGTCCTCCGCCTGCGTGGTGTCGTTCGAAACGCTGTAAAGACGCCCCAGCATCACCCAGCTATCGGCGTCCTTGGGGTCGCTCGCCACGATCTGCTTGTACTGGCCGATGGCGTTGGTCAGCATGGACTGGTCCACGTTGCCGCCCTGCGCGTTCGAAATCGCCCGGGTGTAAATGCGGCCCAGCATACGGCGCGCTTCCAGGTTGGTGGGGTTATCCTTGAGCATGTCCTCGGCTTGGGCGATGGCATCCTGCACGTGTCCGCTCTGGATGTACAGGTCGGTCAATTCGCCGAGGATCATGGCCGCCGAAGGGTCCAGCTTGAGCGCTTGGCGGTAGTGGTCGATGGCCTTGGAAACATACTCGCTCTGGCTCGCCTGGGCGCCGTCGGAAGCCGCCATTTCCGCGTACAGCCGTCCCATGGCAAAGTGGTAGTATGCGCCGGCCTTATCGGCATCGGTCGCGCCGGCTGTCCCGCCGGGAGTCTGCGCGAAGGCGGCGCAGCCCAGGGTCAGAACCAGTAAGAACGCTTTGGCTGAACGAATCATGGATTTTGCTTTCTTTCGGCTGTACCGGTCCCTGCGAGGGTGAAAGACCGCTTTTTTATTGTATAACGAGACCTCAGTGCAACATCTCCAAGCGCACGATTCGGCCAGTCCCGCTCCTGTAGTTCGAGACGCACCGGGGCTGCCCCTGGTTACGATAGCCGGTCCGACCGGATCGGGGAAAAGCAGCCTGGCCATCGCGGTGGCCGAAACATTCGGCGGCGAAATCGTGAACTGCGAGCCTCTCCAGGTGTACCGTCATTTCAATATCGGCGCCGCAAAACTTCCGGAGGCGGCCCGCCAGGGCATCCCGCACCATCTGATCGACATCTTAGACCCCAACCAGATTTTCACTGCGGGCGAATACGCCCGGCTCGCGCGGGAGGCCATCGCGGACATTTCGTCGCGCGGACGCCTGCCGATCGTCGCGGGCGGCACGGGCTTCTACCTACGCGCGCTGCTCGATGGGCTCTTCGCGGGGCCTTCCCGCGACCAACCTCTGCGCGACCGCCTGGCCGCGCGCGAACTGCGCCGCCGGGGATCCCTGCACCGCCTCCTTACCAGATTCGATTCGCAAGCCGCCGGTAAGATTCACCCGCACGACGTCCCGAAGGTCACCCGCGCGCTGGAGGTTTGCCTGCTGTCCCGGCGCCCGGTGACGGAATTGTACCGGGAGGGCCGCGACCGGCTGCGCGGCTACCGCGCTCTGAAACTGGGGCTGCTGCCCGACCGCGAAGCGCTCAAGGAGCGGATCGACACGCGCTGCCGCGCCATGTTCGAGGGCGGCCTGGAGGATGAGGTGCGCGGAATCCTGGCGATGGGCTATGCGTCCGTCAAGCCCTTCGAGGCGCTGGGCTACAAGCAGGCGCTGCAATCGATCCGCGGCGAACTCAGTCCGCCCGAGGCGTTGTTCTATGCGCAGCGCAATACAAGGCGGTACGCCAAGCGCCAGATCACGTGGCTTCGCAAA
>PLGA01000300.1 GCA_003139735.1 Bryobacterales bacterium
GCCGATATCCACGGACAACACGACCAACAGGTTTTGTTCCTGCCCGACGCGCAGCGCGATATGCTGGACGCCTTCGCCGGCGCCCGCGATCTGGCCGGACGCGTGGCCGCGGTCTACCGCGACTGGCGCGCGGCCGCGGAAGAACTGGAGGCGCTGGGGCGCTCCGAACAGGAGAAGTTGCGGCTGCTCGATCTGTGGTCCTTCCAGCGTAAGGAAATCGAGAGCGCCGCGCTGGCGCTGGACGAAGAGGCCGCTCTCGAAAACGAACGCCGCGTGCTGCAAAACGTACAGCGGCTGCAGGAAGCCGCCGCCACCGCCTACTCCGCGGTTTACGACGCTCCGGAATCCGCGCTCTCCCTCACGCGCACGGCCGCGCGCCGCCTGGACGAATTGTGCCGCATCGATACTTCGCTCGAAGCGCTGCGCGAACATCTGAAGACCGCCGACCTCAGCTTGCAGGAGTGTTCCTACGGCTTGCGCGATTACCTCAGCGGACTGGAGGCCAACCCCGGCCGGCTGGAGGAAGTTGAAACGCGACTGGCCGCCATCGACCGTTTGAAGCGCAAGTACGGCCGGTCGATTCCGGAAATCCTTGCGTTTCTGGTCGAGGTGCGGCGTCAAATCGAATCCGTGGAGAACGCCGGCGAGCGCATGGAGCAGTTGCGCAAGGAACAGAAGCGCCTGGCCGCCGAGTTTGGGAAACTGGCCGCCGAGTTGACGGAAGGCCGCGGCGCCGCGGCCCGCAAGTTGGAAAAGAAGGTGGAGCAGGAACTCGCTCAGCTTGCCATGGAGCGCACCGTCTTTCGCGTGGACCTCTCGCCCGCCGCCTGGTCCGAACACGGCGCCGACACGGTGAGGTTCCTGGTCTCGCCGAATCCCGGCGAAGAACCCCGGCCGCTCGAGAAGGTGGCCTCCGGCGGCGAGATCTCGCGCATAGCCCTGGCGCTGAAGACCTGCCTGGCCGGGCCGAAAACCGCCCTGGTTCGCACCCTGGTATTCGACGAGGTGGATGCCGGCGTGGGCGGGAGCGCCGCCGAGGGCGTGGGCCGCCGCCTCAAGCAACTGGCCGCCTCCAGCCAGGTTCTCTGCGTCACGCATCTTCCCCAGATCGCCTCGTTCGCCGACCACCACTACCGTGTGGAAAAGCAGGAATCGAACGGACGCACCATGGCGGTGGTAGAAGAACTGGACGGGCCCGCCAGAACGCGCGAGGTGGGCCGCATGCTCTCCGGCCAGATGCTCACGCCCGAAGCGCTCAAGAACGCCGAGCGCCTGATCAAGATGAGCGCGGCGTAGGACGTAAACTGAGGATACATGCCCCCCGCGTTTCGCTATTCCATGTGCAACGAGGCGTTCGAGAAGTGGCCGTTCGCCGATGCCTGCAAGTCTCTCCGCAAAGCCGGGTATGCCGGCATCGAGATCGCGCCGTTTACGCTAGGCGAGGATCCGGCGCTGGTCACCGCCGCGCAGCGCAGGGCCTGCCGCGACATTATGGAATCCGAAGGGTTGACCTTCGTGGGCCTGCACTGGCTGATGGTGAGTCCTAAGGGCCTGCACGTCACTACGCCGGACCTGCGGCTCCGCGAGCGTAGCTGGACGCACGTTCGGAACCTGATCGATCTCTGCGCGGACCTAGGCCCGAACGGTGTCCTGGTGTTCGGCTCTCCGGCCCAGCGCGCCAGCACCGGAGGGCTCACGCGGGAGGAAGCTACGCGGAACTTCGTCGAGGGCCTGGCCGCCCTGGCGCCGCACGCCGGCGAGCGCGGCGCAACCATCCTGGTGGAAGCGCTGCCGGCCAGCCAGTGCGACCTGGTGCAGACGCTCGGCGAAGCCGCCGCCATCGTACGTGAAGTCGGCAGCCCGTTCCTGCGGACCATGTTCGACGTGCACAACGCCATTGACGAGCGGGAGCCTCATGCCGCGCTCGTCGAACGGTATTTCGATCTGATCCGCCACGTTCACGTCAACGAACTCGATGGACGCCACTGCGGCGCCGGCGACTACGACTTCAAGCCGTTGCTGGAAGTCCTCCTCCGCCGCGCCTACGCCGGCTGGATCTCGCTCGAGGTGTTCGATTTCGCGCCAGGACCGGAGCGTATCGCGTTGGAATCCATTCGCCATCTGCAATCCGTCGCGCCGCCCGATGGGTCTAAACTAGGAACATACTGAGGGCTGCTTTGCCGAAAGGTAGGAACATGCGGATCGCTCTATTGGTGGCCGCCCTGGCCGCGTTGCCGGCCGTGGGGCAGGTCCAAATCACTCCCGGGCCTGAGAAGATCGTCGTTCAGATCGACGGCAAGCCGTTCACCGAGTTCCGCGTCGCCGGAGCCGATGTCACCAAGCCGTACCTTCACCCGCTGCGCGCCGCCTCCGGCACGTACGTCACACGCATGTGGCCGATGGAGAACGTCGCCGAAGAGGAGAAGGACCAGAAGGACCACCAACATCAGCGCGGCGTCTGGTTCGCCCATGACAACGTGAACGGCCTGGACTTCTGGAACAATGAGGCTTCCTATACCACCCCGAACCGCGGCAAGATCGTGCTGAAACAGCTCGGCGCGATGAAAAGCGGCGCGGATTCGGGATCCATCGCAGCCACGTTCGAGTGGCAGGACCTGAAGGGCACGCCGCTGCTCCGGGAGGATCGCGTTATGACGTTCTACCGCGACCCGGCGCTACGCACCATCGATTTCGATATCACGCTCACCGCCATCCAGAAGGCGACGTTCGGCGATTCCAAGGACGGCGTGTTCGGAATCCGTCTCCGGCCCGTTCTGCAAGAGGACAAAGGAACCGGCCACATCCTGAACGCCGACGGCCTCGCCACCGAAAAAGCAGCCTGGGGCAAGCCCTCCAATTGGTGCGACTACTCCGGCGACGTTCACGGAGAGAAGCTGGGCATTGCGATTTTCGATAACCCGGAGAACCCGCGCCACCCGGTGCGCTGGCACGTTCGCGCCTATGGCCTGTTCGCGGCGAACCCGTTCGGCCTGGCGGCTTTCACTAACGATAAGTCCCAGAACGGCGCCATGACCGTGGAACCCGGCGAGAGCCTGCGCTTTCGCTATCGCGTGATCGTCCACCCGGGCGATGCGAAGAGCGCGGATGTGGCGGGGTTGTGGAGTAAGTACGCCGGTAAGTAGTTCGCCACGGTTCTTTTGACTAATTCCGAGGAAGAGGAAATATATGGATAAGCAACTTTCCCCCAATAATATCGAGCAGAACGTGCCAACCGAAACCAAGTGCCCGTTCTCGGACGGCGCTCGCAAACACGCGACCAACGCAGACTGGTGGCCCAATCAACTGAACCTGAAGATCTTGCACCAACACTGCCCGCTGTCCAACCCCATGGGCGAGGCGTTCCACTACGCCGAGGAGTTCAAAACCCTTGACCTGGATGCCGTGATCGCGGACCTCCATGCCTTGATGACGGCATCGCAGGATTGGTGGCCCGCGGACTACGGCCACTATGGGCCGTTCTTCATCCGCATGGCGTGGCATAGCGCAGGCACGTACCGCATCGCCGACGGCCGGGGGGGAGCGGGTTCCGGAGCGCAGCGATTTGCGCCCCTCAACAGTTGGCCGGACAACGTGAGCCTGGATAAGGCGCGCCGCTTGCTCTGGCCGACCAAGCAAAAGTACGGCCGGAAAATCTCCTGGGCCGACCTCATAGTTCTTGCCGGCACCGTCGCCCTGGACTCTATGGGACTCAAGACCTCCGGTTTCGGCGGTGGGCGCGAAGACATCTGGGAGCCGGACGAAGGCATTTACTGGGGGCCTGAGGGCAAGTGGCTGGGGGACGAGCGCTACAGCGGCGACCGTCAGCTCGACAATCCTCTCGGCGCCGTGCAAATGGGCCTCATCTACGTGAATCCGGAAGGGCCCAATGGCAAACCGGATCCAGTCGCCGCCATACGGGATACCCGGGAGACGTTCGCCCGCATGGCCATGAACGACGAGGAGACGGTGGCCCTGATCGCCGGCGGACACACGTTCGGCAAAGCCCATGGCGCCGCCGATCCGAGCAAGTATGTCGGCCCCGAACCGGAGGCCGCCCCCATCGAAGAGCAAGGCTTGGGCTGGAAAAACACCTTTGGCAGCGGCAAGGGCGTCGATGCGATCAGCAGCGGGCTGGAGGGCGCATGGACCACCAACCCGGTGAAGTGGGACAACAACTACTTCGACAACCTGTTCGGCTATGAATGGGAACTCACGATGGGTTCCGGCGGCGCTTTCCAATGGATTCCCAAGGACGCATCCGCGGCGGGTACGGTGCCGGATGCCCACGATCCGTCGAAGAAGCACGCCCCCATCATGTTCACGACGGACCTGGCGCTGAAGCTGGACCCGGTCTACGCGAAGATTTCGAAGCATTTCCAGGAGAACCCGCTGGAATTCGCGGACGCGTTCTCCAAGGCTTGGCTCAAGCTGACGCACCGCGACATGGGGCCGGTTACGCGGTACCTTGGCCCGCTGGTTCCCGCGGAGCCGCTGATATGGCAGGACCCCGTTCCCGCCGTGGATCATGAACTGATCGGCGAGCAGGACATTGCCGCCCTGAAGGCCAAGATCCTCGCATCCGGACTTTCCATTTCCCAACTGGTCACGACCGCCTGGGCGTCGGCTGCCACATTCCGCGGCACGGACAAGCGCGGCGGAGCTAACGGGGCGCGCATTCGCCTCGCGCCGCAGAAGGATTGGGAAGTCAACCAGCCGGCCGGGCTGGCGAAGGTCCTGCGGACGCTGGAGGCCGTCCAGACGGATTTCAACGGCGCGCAGTCCGGCGGGAAGAAGGTCTCGCTTGCCGACCTGATTGTTCTGGGCGGCTGCGCAGCCGTCGAGGCGGCTGCGCAGAAGGCCGGCCACGACGTGAAGGTTCCCTTCTCGCCGGGGCGCATGGACGCGACGCAGGAGCAGACCGATGTGCACTCGTTCGCCGTACTGGAGCCAACCGCGGACGGGTTCCGCAACTATCTCCGGAAGGGAGAGGAAAGATCGGCGGGCGAACTGCTGGTGGACCGGGCGAGCCTGCTGACCCTGACCGCTCCCGAGATGACGGTTCTGATTGGCGGACTGCGCGCCCTGAACGCAAACTACGGGCAGTCCCAACACGGTGTTTTCACCAACCGGCCCGAGACGCTGACGAACGATTTCTTCGTCAACCTGCTGGACATGAGCATGAAGTGGCAGAAGTCCGCCACGGATGGCGGCGTGTTGGAGGGGCGCGATCGGGCGGCGGGCGAACTCAAGTGGACGGGCACTGTCGTCGATCTCGTCTTCGGTTCCAACTCCCAGCTACGGGCCCTCGCGGAAGTCTACGCGTGCAGCGACTCGCCGCAAAAGTTCGTGCATGACTTCGTGGCCGCCTGGAACAAGGTGATGAACCTCGACCGCTTCGACCTGGCGTGATCCCCCCTTATCCCCCGGCGGGAAGTGAAGAGGGGATAGCCGGAGTGGCAGACGAAAGCGTCTGCCCCACCTTGCTGCCGAAGCACCTGGAAGACAGTGGGGCAGGCGCTTTCGCCTGCCAACCTTTGACGTGCGGTCGCGTTGGAACCGCGCCATAATCGATCCATGGACCTCAATCGTTTCACCGAGAAGCTTCAGGAGGCCGTCCGGGCCGCCCAGAGCAAAGCGGTCCGTTACGGCCATCAGCAGATTGACGTCGAACATCTTCTGGCCGCGCTGCTCGAGCAGGAAGGCGGACTCGCGGCCTCCATTCTGCTCCGTTCCGGCATCAACCTGGAAGGCTTCGCGCGCCGCCTCGATGCGGAGCTGGACCGGTTGCCGAAAGTCTCCGGACCCTCCGGCGGGGTCGACCAGTTGTACATCACCGCGCGCCTGAATAAGCTGCTCACCGCCGCCGAAGACGAAGCCGCCAAGCTCAAGGACGAATACATTTCGGTGGAGCACGTTCTGCTCGCCGCCATCGACGACGCGGGAACCTCCGGCCGCCTGCTCAAGGAATTCGGCCTGACCCGCGAACGCTTCATGCAGGCCCTGCGCGAGGTGCGCGGCAGCCAGCGTGTCACTTCGCAAAACCCCGAAGCCACCTACGAATCGCTCGAGCGCTATGGCCGCGACCTGACCAAGCTCGCGGCGCAGGGCAAGCTCGACCCCGTGATCGGGCGCGACGAGGAGATTCGCCGCGTGATCCAGGTCCTCTCGCGCCGCACCAAGAACAACCCCGTGCTGATCGGCGAGCCCGGCGTGGGCAAGACCGCCATTGTGGAAGGGCTGGCCCTGCGCATCGTGCGCGGCGACGTGCCCGACGGCTTGAAGAACAAGCGCGTCGTGTCGCTCGATATGGGCGCGTTGATCGCCGGGGCGAAGTTCCGCGGCGAATTCGAGGAGCGCCTCAAGGCCGTGCTCAAGGAGGTGCAGGAATCGGCGGGCGAAATCGTCCTTTTCATCGACGAGTTGCACACCGTGGTGGGCGCGGGCAAGGCGGAAGGCTCCATGGATGCGGGCAATCTGCTCAAACCCATGCTGGCGCGCGGCGAGCTGCACTGCATCGGCGCCACCACCCTCGACGAATATCGCAAGCACATCGAAAAGGACGCAGCCCTGGCGCGCCGCTTCCAGCCCGTGCTGGTGGATCAGCCGTCCGTCGAGGACACCATTTCGATTCTTCGCGGCCTCAACGAGCGCTATCAGGTGCATCATCGCGTGGCCATCAAGGACTCGGCGCTGGTCGCCGCGGCCGTGTTGTCGAACCGCTACATCACCGACCGGTTCCTGCCCGACAAAGCCATCGATCTGGTGGATGAAGCGGCCGCCCGGCTGCGCACCGAAATCGATTCCATGCCGGCGGAGCTTGACGAAGCGCGCCGCCGCGTCATGCAGCTCGAAATCGAACGCCAAGCCCTGCGCAAGGAAACCGATGCGCCTTCCAAGGACCGCCTGGTGAAACTCGAAAAGGAGTTGGCCGATCTCAAGGCCGAATCCGACGCGCTCACCGCCCGCTGGCAGCGCGAGAAGACCGCCGTGCAAAGCCTCAGCCAGCTTCGCGAACAGGTGGAACAGACCAAGCTCGAAATCGAACAAGCCGAGCGCCAATACGACCTCAACCGCGTCGCCGAGCTGAAATACGGCAAGCTCGCCGGCCTCGAACGCCGCTTGCGCGAGGAGTCCGACAAGTTCAACGCCCAGCAGGCTACCGCCCGCCTCATTAAAGAAGAGGTGGATGAGGAGGATATCGCCGAGGTGGTCAGCCGCTGGACCGGAGTGCCGGTCACCAAACTGCTCGAAGGCGACGTTCAAAAGCTGCTGCACCTGGAGGAGGAGTTGCACCGGCGCGTGGTCGGTCAGGACGAAGCCGTCACGGCGGTTGCCGAAGCCGTGATCCGCGCGCGCTCCGGTTTGAAGGACCCCAACCGTCCCATCGGCAGCTTCATCCTGCTGGGCCCCACCGGCGTGGGAAAAACCGAGCTGGCGCGCGCTCTGGCCGAATTCCTCTTCGACGACGAGCGCGCCATGATCCGCATCGACATGTCGGAATACCAGGAGAAGCACGCCGTGGCGCGGCTTATTGGCGCGCCTCCCGGCTACGTGGGCTTCGAGGAAGGCGGCCAGCTAACCGAAGCCGTGCGCCGCCGCCCGTACTCGGTCGTGCTATTCGACGAAATCGAGAAAGCCCACCACGACGCCTTCAACGTCATGCTGCAAATCCTGGACGATGGCCGCCTGACGGATGGACAGGGCCGCACGGTGGATTTCAAGAACACCATCGTGATTATGACCTCCAACGTCGGCAGCCAGCGCATCCTGGAATACAAGGGATCCTTCGCCGGCGCGGGTTACGAGAGAATGAAAGCGGCCGTTCTGGAGGAAATGCGCCATGAATTCCGCCCCGAGTTCCTCAACCGCGTGGACGAAACCATTGTCTTCCACTCGCTCTCGGACGAGCACCTGAAGCAGATCCTGGAGATCCAGCTTGGCCGCCTGCGCGCGCGCCTGGCCGATCGCCACATCGAGCTGGAGCTGACCGAAGCGGCGCGGACCAACCTGGTGCATACCGGCCACGACCCCCACTATGGGGCGCGCCCGCTTAAGCGAGCCATTCAAAAGCGCATCGAAAACCCCCTCGGCCGCTTGCTCCTGCAGGGAAGCATCCGGGATGGCCAGACTGTGCTGGTGGATGGCCCTCCCGAATCGGGCGATCTGACCTTCACACCCCAGGCCGCCCCTGCCGCCGCTTCGCGCTGATTGTACGGTTTCAAACCAAACTAAGCGCTGTCAAACGCTCGCCAAAGATGATAGAATTGGTCCAGAATGGAGGGCGATCCATGTCCTTGACGTCCTTGCGCGCGATCCATCTCTTTCCGGTTGCCTTGCTGTTGTTGCATCCGGTTTTCGGCCAGCAGAGCGGCGCGTCTCCGCAGCCGGCCACCCCCGTCAACCAACCGAGCGCCGCAACGGCACCCTCGCTGCCTACCGCGCCCGCGGCTGTCCCGTCACAGGTTTCGTCCCCGGTGACGCAGTTGCCCAACCCTTCGGGCCGGTCGGGCCTGACGCCGCAACAATCCAACGGGCCCGTCTACGTCTCGGGCCGCGTGATCACCGACGACGGCCGGCCGCTTGCCAGCCGGGTGACGATCGAGAGCGTCTGCGACGGCCAAACGCACACCGAGGGGTACACCGATGGCAAGGGCGATTTCGGCGTCCGGATCGGCGACAAGAGTAACGGGATCATTCAGGACGCGAGCGTAAGCTCTTCGACCGACGATTACGCCAACGGTCCGCCCAACCTGTTCGCTCCCGCCTGCGAGTATCCTACTGGGGATGTGGACACAAGCAAACCAATCACGTTGGTTTACCCGACCTGCGTCATTCGAGCCAAGCTGTCCGGATACTGGTCGGACACCATTGGCGTCAGCAACCGCAGCGTGCTCGACGACCCCAATGTGGGGACCCTCGTGCTGCACAAGGTGGGTCAGGTGGACGGCCGGCTAGTCAGCGCGGCATCTCTGGCAGCCCCGAAGAATGCCCGCGCCGCGTTCGAAAAGGGCCAGAAGGCGTTGAAAAAGAACGAGCAGGCTGACGCTCGCCAGGATTTCGAGGACGCGACGAAAATCTATCCCGCGTACGCCACGGCGTGGCTTGAATTGGGCAAGTTGTCCACCAACCGCGGCGATCTCGATGGCGCCCTCACGTCCTATCAGGCGGCCGTTCAGGCCGACCCGAAGTTCGTTGGTCCATATCTGAACCTCTCGGCCATCGAGTTGGTCAAGAAGCAGTGGCCGCAACTGGCCGATACCACCGGCGCGTTGCTCCGTCTGGACGCTTACGATTATCCGCAAGCGTATTATATGAACGCCCTGGCGAACTTCAACCTCCGCAACGTCGACGTCGCCGAGAAGAGCGCGCGCCAAGCCGAAAAGCTCGACACGCAGGGCCGTTATCCGGGCACTTGGGTGTTGCTCGAATCCATCCTGGCGAGCCGCCACGCGTTCCCCGAGGCCGCCGAACAGTTGCGCCAGTATCTGAAGTTCGCGCCACAGGCGCCGGACGCACCCTCCATGCGGGCGCAGTTGTCTCAACTGGAGGCGCTCTCCGTGACCGCCGCCAAAGCCTCGCCGGCGCCGTAGCCGGCGCAATGCCGCTTGGGAGTGGAGGGAGGCCATCCATGCTCCTGACGTCCGTACGCGCGATCCATGTTTTCCCGGTTGCGCTGCTGTTGCTCCAACCGGTTTACGGTCAACAGGGCGGCGCGTCCCCGCAGCCGGCCCCGGTCACCCAACCGAGCGGCGGAACGGCCAGTCCGCCGCCATCCTCCACGCCCACCGCCGCCGCGCCCGCCACCGTCCCATCGACGGTTTGGACGCCGGTGCCCGCGCCGCAGGCGGCGCCCCCGATTCCGCAGCCAAACGCGGGACCTGTCTACGTCTCCGGCCGCGTGATGACTGACGACGGCCAGCCGTTTACCGATCGCGTAGCCATCGAAAGCGTCTGCGACGGCGTCCCGCGCACCGAGGGGTATGCCGACAAAAAAGGCGACTTCGGCGTCCGGGTCGGCGACCCGAACAGCGGCATCATTCAAGACGCGAGCGTAAGCACGACGGACGATTATTCTAGCCTTCCGGCCGCTTTTCCGCTCCCGGCGGACCCGGCGAACCCCAACAAGGTAATCAGGCGCTACGTGTGGGCGAACTGCGAAATACGAGCTAAGCTGGCCGGATACCGGTCCGACTCCATTAACGTCAGCAACCGCAGCACATTCGACAGCCCCTACGTGGGAACCCTCGTGCTGCACAAGGCGGGCCCGGTGGATGGCCGGGTAATTACCGTCACCTCCCTGGCCGCCCCGAAGAGCGCCCGCACCGCGTTCGACAAGGGCCAGAAGGCGCTGAAGAATAACCAGTCCGACGACGCTCGCAAGGATTTCGAAACCGCGGTGCAAATCTATCCCGGATACGCCGCGGCGTGGTTTGAATTGGGCCGGTTGTCGGCCAATCGCGGCGATCTCGACGATGGCCTCCGCTCCTACCAAAAGGCCATTCAGGCCGACCCGAAGTATGTGGGCCCCTATCTGAGCGTGTCGGCGATTGAGGCCGTCAAGAAGCAGTGGCCGCAGTTGCTCGAGACCACCGGCGCGTTGCTGCGTCTCGATCCGTACGATTACCCGCAAGCGTATTATATGAACGCGCTGGCCAACTACAACCTGGTGAACAACGACGCCGCCGAGCGGAGCGCGCGCGAAGCCGAGAAGCTGGACTCGCAGGGCCGGCTCCCCATCATCCGGCGGTTGCTGGGAGCTATCCTGGCGGGCCGCCGCGCATTCCCCGAGGCCGTCGAACAGTTGCGCGAGTATTTGAAGTTCGCGCCGCAGGCGGCGGACGCGGGGACCGTTCGCGAACAGGTGTCCCAACTCGAGACGCTCGCCGCCGCCGCCGTCAAGACGCCCTCGCGATAGCCGTCGGCCGCCCGCGAAAGGTGAGATAATGATGCCAACGAGGGGAGGGGATTCATGCTCCTGACGTCCGTACGCGCGATCCATCTTTTCCCGGTTGCGCTGCTGCTGCTCCAACCGGTTTTCGGTCAACAGAACGGAGCGTCTCCGCAGCCGGCGCCCCCAGCCGCCCAAACGGGCGCCGGAACCGCCAGCCCGCCCTCCGCCACGCCCGCCCCCGCGCCGGCCGCCACTGTCCCATCGCCGTCTTGGGCGCCGGAGCCGCCCGCCACGAATCGCGAAGAAGCCTCGGGGCCTGTCTACGTCTCCGGCCGCGTGATGAGCGACGACGGTCAGCCGTTTACCGACCGGGTAGTGATCGAGAGCGTCTGCGACGGCGTCCCGCGCACCGAGGGGTACGCCGACAAGAAGGGCGACTTCGGCGTCCGGGTAGGCGACGGGAATAGCGGGATCATTCAGGACGCGAGCGTAAGCAGGACGGACGATTATTTTAGCGCTCCGATCCTTCCGGGTCCGGGGGACACCACCACCCCGGTCAAGCGCTACATGCGGGCGAACTGCGAAATACGGGCTAAGCTGCCCGGATACCGTTCGGATACTATTAACGTCAGCAACCGCGGGAAGCTCGACAGCCCCTACGTGGGAACCCTTGTGCTGCACAAGGCGGGCCCGATGGATGGCCGGGTAATCAGCGTCACCTCCCTGGCCGCACCGAAGAATGCCCGCACCGCGTTCGACAAGGGCCAGAAGGCGCTGAAAAACAATAAGCCCGACGACGCTCGCAAGGATTTCGAAACCGCGGTGCAAATCTATCCCGGATACGCCGCGGCGTGGTTTGAATTGGGCCGGTTGTCGGCCAATCGCGGCGATCTCGACGATGGCCTCCGCTCCTACCAAAAGGCTATTCAGTCCGACCCGAAGTATGTGGGCCCCTATCTGAGCGTCGCGGCGATCGAGGCCGTCAAGAAGCAGTGGCCGCAGTTGCTCGAGACCACCGGCGCGTTGCTGCGTCTCGATCCGTACGATTACCCGCAAGGGTATTATATGAACGCGCTGGCCAACTACAACCTGGTGAACAACGACGCCGCCGAGCGCAGCGCGCGCGAAGCCGAGAAGCTCGACTCGCAGGGCCGGCTCCCCATCATCCGGCGGTTGCTGGGAGCTATCCTGGCGGGCCGCCGTGCATTCCCCGAGGCCGTCGAACAGTTGCGCGAGTATTTGAAGTTCGCGCCGCAGGCGCCGGACGCGGGGGCCGTTCGGGCGGAGTTGGCCCGGCTGGAGACCCTCTCCGCGACCGCGGCCAAAGCGCCCTAGCCGTAGCCTGCGCCCTGCCGCCTGGAGCGGCTGTCGCGCCGTTCAGGGCATGCGATAATCGGGGCGGAGGCGCCCGTGTGAAGAGAATACTTTGCATATCGACCCTCCTCTGGGCTGTCCTGCCCATGTGCCGGACGGCGTCGGGCCAGAATGATCGGAACGCCTCCTGGTATGTGACTGGCCGGGTCGTTCTCGAAGATGGCTTGCCGCCCGAAGAGCGGGTGGATATCGTGGCCACCTGTAACGGCCAGTCGTACGTCGCGGCGCGTACCGACAAAATGGGCCTCTTCAGCTTCCGTCCCGGCCCCAGCGGTAACCGGGTTTTTCAGGACGCGAGCGCATGGTCGAACGACGGCTCCAGGGGGCGGCTCGCTAACATCATGGGGCCGGTGCCAACGGCGGCTACGGCCAATGCCACGACGACGGATTCCGGTCAGCAGTCTGCCGCCAGTACTCCAGCGCCGTCCGACGAAACGGCTGGTTCCGTCCCCCGTCCCAGCGCCGGCGACAAGGCGTTCGTGAATTGCGATATGCAGGCCAGGCTCCCTGGATACAAATCCGCGAGCGTCAGCCTTACCAACCGCGGGCCCATGGACAACCCCGATCTCGGAACCATCGTTCTGCGCCGGATCGTCCCGGTGGAAGGGCAAGCGGTAAGTGTAGCCGCGCTCGCCGTGCCGAAGGACGCGCGTAAGGCGTTCGATAAAGGCCGGCGGGCCGTGAGGGCGAATCGGCTGGAGGACGCGCGGCAAGACTTCGAAAAGGCCGCGAGCATCTATCCCCAGTACGCGGCCGCATGGTGCGAACTCGGCAAGCTGCGCATCGAAGGACAGCAGTTGGAAGAGGCGCGCCGGTTGTTCGAAACCGCCATCCGCGCCGATCCGAAATACCTCGATTCCTATCTGCAACTCGCCGCTCTCCAGGCCGTCGCGCGGCAATGGCCGGAACTCGCGGAAACCACCGGCGCCGCGCTCCGCCTCGATCCTCACCAGTACCCGCAAGCTTATTACCTGAACGCGCTGGCCAACTTCAACCTACGGAACGCGGACGCCGCCGAGCGGAGCGCGCGCGAAGCCGAGAGGCTCGACACGGGGCATCGGTTCCCGCAAAGTTGGCTGATGCTGGGGAGGATTCTCGAAATCCGCCGCCAGTTCGTCGAGGCCGCCGCCCAGTTGCGCGAGTACCTGAGGCTCGCCCCGCGCGCCCCGGACGCAGCCGACGTTCGGACGCGGCTGTCCCAACTCGAAAAACTATCCGGCGCCGCCCCCGGCGTCCAGCCGAATTAGCGATTCGGCGCGCGATCTGGCTGGCGAGTTGATTGTCGTCGACACCAGTTCGACGGATTCCACGCCGCGCATCGCGGCCCGCTACGGGGCGGAGGTGTATCGTCCGCGTGAGGCCGTGCGACGCCAGGGCGCATTTATTCCTGGGAACGTATCATTTGCTGTACAAGGTGGATCTCGTGCGCGCGCGCCGATTTCAACCAGGCGTCCGCCCCGGCTATGCCGAAGCCCAGTCTTTCCTGCAACTCGTCGACGAGCGGGAGCGCGCATCGGGCTAGCTAACTAAGACCACACCGACGGTGCGTTACATGGGCAAAGTGATCGACCTGAAGAAGGATTCCAGGGTTACCCTTTCGCGCTAAATGCCGCGCCGTTATTGTTTGCGCAAGGAGCACTCGTTGGCGGCGCAGTTCGACTGCCGGGTAGGGGTCGGGCATGCCCGACCCCTACGGCGGATGCGCAATTACTTATGACGTTCTGTTTAAATGCCGCTCCCTGAAAACCTCGCAAGGGAACGCATTTTCTCTGCTCCCTCCCCTGCCCGAACCCCGGGAAAACCGCGCACCCGAACTGTGCGCCGAACGCTTAAAGGGTCTGCTCCGCGTCGGGGCGCCCGCTGCCCTTGCGGGCCCGTCTTCGCGTCAAATGTTCCCCCGCTTTCGCGCGAACTTCCAAGCGTGCTCCACGATGGTCCGCAGCTCCGCATATTGCGGTTTCCAGCCCAGCGTTGCGCGCAGCTTGTCCGGCGCGGCGACCAGGCTCGGCGGGTCCCCCGCGCGCCGCGAGCCCATGACATACGGAACCTTTTGGCCGGTGACTTTCTCCACCGCGCCAATCACCTCTAACACCGTCTGTCCCGCTCCCGTGCCCACGTTGAAACGCTCCGAAGCGCCGCCGCCGCACAAATGCTCCAACGCCAGGATGTGCGCCTGGGCCAAGTCGTTCACGTGAATGTAATCGCGGATGCACGAACCGTCCGGCGTGTCGTAATCGTTGCCGAACACCGTGACCGGCTGGCCCGTGATGACTGCCCGCAGCACCAACGGAATCAGGTGCGATTCCGGATCATGCTCCTCGCCCAGCCGCCCCTCGGGATCGGCGCCGGCGGCGTTAAAGTAGCGCAGGGTAACGCTCGTCAGGTGGTGGATTTCATCGAACCAGCGCAGCATCTTTTCCACCATGGCCTTCGATTCGCCGTACGGGTTGACGGGCTGGATGGGGAAATCCTCCCGGATCGGCGTGCTCTGGGGAGTGCCATACACGGCCGCCGTGGACGAAAACACGATGTGCTTCACTCCCGTCTCGACCATGGCCCCGAGAAGCGAAAGCGAGCCGCCCACGTTGTTCCGGAAGTAGCGCTCCGGCTCGCGCATCGATTCGCCCACCTCGGCCAACGCGGCGAAATGGATGACCGCGTCGAAGCGCTCCTGGCGCATCAGCGCGGACAGGGCCCCGCCATCCAGAAGGTTTATCTCGTGCAGTTTGTCTGCGGGCACATTGTGCCGGTGTCCCTTCGAAAGGTCGTCCACCACCGCGACATCGTAGCCCCGCTCTAGCAGCAGGAGCACCGTGTGGGAGCCGATGTAACCCGCCCCGCCGGTAACCAGAATTTTTCGTCGATTCACAAGCCCTCGAAAAATGATCGTAGCATGGGGCTCCGCCGCCCCGCCGTTTTCGATAGAATTGTGAGTAACCCGGTCGAGAACGTGAACAATCACCAGCCGCACGAGATCAGCCCCACGGTCGCCCTGTATCCCGGGTCCTTCGACCCGATTACCAACGGCCATCTCGATTTGATCCAGCGCGGCGCGCGGCTCTTCGACAGGCTCATCGTTTCGATTCTGCGAAACGAGCGCAAGGAGCCGTTGTTTTCGGTGGAGGAACGCGCCGAGATGCTTCGCGAGGTGGTGGCCGATTACCCCAACGTCGAGGTGGACTCTTTCGACGGCCTCCTGGTGGACTATGCCGCCTCCCGTTCCGCCACGGTCCTGCTCCGCGGCATCCGCGCGATTTCCGATTATGAGTACGAATTGCAAATGGCCCTAATGAACCGGCGGCTTCGTCCCGAAGTCGAAACCGTGTTCTTGATGGCCAATGAAGCGTATTCCTTCATCAGCTCGCGGCTGGTGAAGGAGGTTTTCAGTCTGGGGGGGAACATCGCCGGCCTGGCGCCGCCTTTGGTGGAGGCGCGCATGCGCGAGCGCATCGGAAGTTTAAGCAAGAAGTAAAGAGAGTTTGAGGGGACTCATGAAAGCTGCTGTAAATGGCATAACGGAACGTATCTCTCTCATCGGCGTGTCGTCCACCATGAAGGTGGCTGCGGACGCCGAGAATCTTCGCGCGAGGGGCGTGGACGTTGTCGATCTCGGGGCCGGCGAGCCGGATTTCCCGACTCCCGCCAATATCAAACAGGCGGCCATACTCGCCCTCGAACGGAATTTCACGAAGTATACCGCCGCCGCCGGAACCCTGGAGCTGAAGACCGCCATCTGCCATGCGCACGCCAGGGATTTCGGAACCGCGTACACGCCCGAAGAATGCATCGTTACCGTCGGCGGCAAGCACGCCGTTTTCCAGCTCACCCAGGCGCTCATCGGCCCCGGCGACGAGGTGGTCATCCCCGCGCCCTATTGGGTGACCTACAAAGACGTTGTGAACTACGCGGGCGGCAAGTGCGTCTTCGTCGATACCAACGAGGCCGATGGCTTCGCGCTCACCGCCGCCATGATCGATCCCTATCTCCACGGACGGGCCAAAATGGTCATCGTCAACTCGCCGTCGAATCCCAGCGGCGCCGTCGTGGATCGCGCCGAGTTCGAGAAGATTGTCCGCCTCACCGCCGAGCGCGGCATCTACCTGATGACCGACGAGTGCTACTGCCATTTTTTGTACGACAGCGCGCCGTTTTCGGCGGCCTCGCTGCCCGGCGCCAAGGAGACCGTGCTGGTGGCGGGCTCGCTATCGAAAACTTATGCCATGACCGGTTGGCGCATCGGCTTCGGACTGGCGCCAAAACCCATCGTCACGGCCATGACCAAGCTCCAAAGCCACTCCACGTCCAACCCCACCTCCATCGCGCAAAAGGCCGCCGTGGAGGCGCTTAGCGGCCCTCAGGATTCCGTGGCGCTGATGCTCCAGGAATACCGCCGCCGCCGCGATTTCGTGGTCCAGCGCCTGCGCGCCATCCCCGGCGTAACCTGCGCCGAGCCGCGCGGCGCGTTCTACGTCTATCCCAACGTGGGCGTCGCGCTGGGAAAGAACGGCATCCAAAACACGCTCCAATTTGCTGGGCGGCTGCTTGAGGATGCGCATGTGGCCGCCGTTCCAGGCGAGGCTTTCGGCACGGATCGCCACATACGCATCAGCTACGCCGCATCCATGCCCGAGCTGGAGCGCGGGCTCGTGCGCCTTCATCGCTTCATCGTCAGCCATTCCTAGCTACATTAGGAGATCCATGCAAGCTCCCATCCACCTCACTCCCTCCTTTCGCGAAAAGGTGTGGGGCAAGACGCGCCTCGCCCCCTGGTTCCCGGATTCGGAAAAGCCCATCGGCGAGGTTTGGTACCTGAGCCCGCACGAGCTTCCCATCCTGGTCAAGCTGCTCTTCACCAGCGAGCGGCTTTCCGTGCAGGTGCATCCCGCCGATGGCGAAGACGGGCCGCGCGGAAAAACCGAGATGTGGTACATCCTGGAGGCCGATCCGGGCGCCGACATCGCGGTGGGCTTCCGCGAGCCCATCACCCGCCAGCGGCTGGAGCAGTCCTCGCGGACGGGAGAGATCGAGCGGCTCCTGAACTGGGTCCCGGTGAAACCCGGCGATACGCTGTTTAACGCCGCGCACTCCGTGCATGCCATCGGCGCCGGACTGGTGCTCTATGAGATCCAGCAGAACACGGACATCACCTATCGCCTGTGGGATTACGGCCGCGCCCGCGAGATGCATTTGCAGAAGGCCGTTGCCATCTCCGATTTGGGCGTCCACCCCNNAGATGCACCTGGCGAAAGCCGTTGCCATCTCCGACCTGGGCGTTCACCCTGGCCTCGTGCGGCCGCGGTCGCTATCCCCCGGCCGCGACGAGCTGGCTCGCTGCCCATACTTCGCGACCGAGTTGGCGCAATTGAAAGCGGGCGGCCAAATCGCTCCCACCCCCGAGAAGTGCCAGATGTGGATCGTGATCGAGGGTCGCGGCCGGATTGGCCAGGAAGCGTTCCATCCCGGCGAAGTCTGGCTGCTGCCCGAAACCGGCGAGCAGCCCCAGATCCGCGCCGAAAGCGCCGCCCGCTTTCTGCGGACCTATCTGCCCAGCTAAGGTCCCGACGCGCCCAGCCCTGCCGCGCCCGTAACCGCACTGCGGTTACGGGTTTTCGGCCAAGCTATTTTGTTCCAACCACTTCCATTTTCGCGTAACCGCAGTGCGGTTACGCGCGGAAAACAGGCAGGTTAACCTGGCGGACTTGTTACAAATAAAAGTAAAGAAAAACAGGCCCTAAATCTTACATACCGGTGTACAATCGTTGGTGACCGGAATGAAAAATTAGAAAGCTTGGCCAGTCATCCTTAAAGCCAGATAGCTGGTGAGGAGAACTCGTCAATGTTCGTAAGGATCGTGTGTTGCGGGCTCTTATTGGCTCTTTCCCAACCGGCGCTGAGAGCGCAAACACCGCCCGGTGTCACTGTGGGATGGTACAACGGCGACCGGCGCATGGGGATCCCCGGCGCGTCGAACTGGTACACTTCGGGAATCCAGTTCGCGCGGGTTTATGACGATTTCACCGTTCCCGATGGCGGATGGATCGTGGCCGGGGTCTTTTCGAACGAAACTTTCTCCAACGCGCTCGCCGTGACGCAGGCAGCCTGGGACATTCGCAGTTCCCCGGCTTTGGGCGCAGTGGGTCCGACGGTCGCCTCGGGCGTGAGCGCCGCCACCGAGACTTACGACGCGGCGTTGCAGGTGTATCGGATCGAGGTGGACGGGTTGCAGGTGTGGCTGCCGCCGGGGAGCTACATACTGAATGTCGTACCCGCTGGGACGGCGAGTAAGCAATCCTACGTCGCCGCGACGTTCGGCGCGAACGCGGTGGGCAATCCACCTGGAAACGACGGCGGCGCACTCTACTGCCAGGGAAGTAGTATGTACTGCACACCCATCTCTTCGACGGGATCGTCGGGAACGAGCTCGGATTATTCGCAAGGCGTCCTGATATCCGGCTCGGCCGGCATCACCGGCGTCCCGCCGCCCGCGGTTACCGCTTCGGACGAATGGCGCGCAGATGTGCTTACCCTCGCTCAGCAAATGATCGCGCTCCATTCGCTGCCGTTTCCGGGCATCAGCGTGACGGATTTCAAAGTCGCGGCCGCAAGCCTCTATAGCCAGATCCCCAGCCTCTCCGATCCCGCGATCCGGACCAGTCTGCAGACACTGGTGGCGTCGATCGGAGATCCCCACACGGGGATTTCATGGCCTTCGCCGAGCCCGTTCCAGCAGTTGCCGCTCTCCTTCTACTGGTTTGACGACGGCATCTACGTAACCTCGGCCTCCGCGCCGTATCAGAACCTGTTGGGAGGAAATCTTCTATCGGTGGGTGGAAAGAGCATTGGCGCTGCGACCAACACCCTGACCGCGCTGGTGGCGCACGACAACGAGCAGTGGGTCAAGAGCCGAATTCCGATTGAGGATCTGACGAACGCCGATTACCTGTTTGGCACGGGCTTGATTCCGGGCACGGATAGCGCGCCGCTTCAAGTGGGCTTTTCGGACGGCAGCGTCGTCTCCGCCAACGTCCAGACGTATGCCAATTCCGCGGAGCCGCAGCAAATTCAGGTCTATCAGGGCGCCCCGCCGCTCTACCGGCAGAATCCGGGCTGGAACTACTGGGCGACCCTGCTCGACGGAGGGGCCACAATCTACTTCCAATACAACAGTTGCCTGGAGGACCCCAAGCAGCCCTCTTCGGAATTCTTCGAGCAACTGGACCAGATGATGGCGCAGGACTCCGTGCAGCGCATCATTCTCGATATGCGCAACAACACCGGAGGGACTACCTCTATCCTGGGCCCGTGGATCGACGAGATTCAGGCGAGCCGATTCAACCAACCGGGCCGGCTGTACGTCATCGTGGGGCGCGCCACCTTCTCCGCGGCGATGGAGGCCACCGACGACCTCCACGACCGCACGGCTGCGATATTCGTGGGGGAGCCCACCGGCGGCAAACCCCAGTTCGAACTGCGCAAAGGGACCTTCCCCTTACCTTACTTTTCTCTAGCGGCAAGTTACTCGAACGGCGTGGAGCGCACGACAGACCCCGATTCCAGTCTCACCCCGGACATCGGCGTTGGATTGACTTTCGCGCAGTACATGCAAGGCATCGACCCGGCCATGAATGCGATATTGAGCATCGCGCCGCCACAACCGTCCGCGTCGTGCGCGGTCTCTCTCATCCCGGGCGCGTTGAACGCCGCCGCGGCGGGGGAAAACGACACCGTCGCGGTTCAGGCAAGCCCTTCCTGCCAATGGATGGCTTCGGGGTTTCCGTCTTGGATCACGTCTTCGGGGACGGCTTCCGGGACCGGTGACGGAACGGTGACGCTGGCGACCGCGGAGAATTCCGGCGGCCAGCGAGGCGCCATTGTCTCGATCGGGGGCGCGGCGCTGCCGGTCATACAGCAAGGTTCCACTGCCTGCGCCTTCTCGCTGAGCGCCGGCGGCGGGACTTATGCCTCCGGGGGAGGCGGCGATTCGGTCACGGTGACCGCGCCGGAAGGCTGCTCCTGGGTGGTGGCGAATCCACTGACCTGGGTCACGTTGAACGGCAGCGCATCCGGCACGGGGTCCGGCGCGGTGTCGTTTACCGTGGCGGCCAACTCGGGGGCGACGCAGTGGGGCACGCTGTACATCGCCGGCCTTCCATTTACGATCGCGCAGCAGGGCGCCGCGGAGACCGGGATGAGCCTCGCCGGGTCGATTACCCAGATTGCATCGGGGGGCGGATGGGACACCTCGCTCACGCTGGTGAATCTGGGAAGCTCGGAAGGCGAGGCGCAGTTGGACTTTCTGGGCGACGACGGCGGCACGCCCATGCTGCCGTTCACCTTACCGCAGCAGACCTCCATGGGAACGATGCTTAGGGCGACTTTCGGTGAAACGCTCGACCCGGCGGCCACGCTCATTCTCGACACAACCGGCCCGGCGCGGCAGGCTACCGCGGAGGGATCCGCGCAACTGCTCACGAGCGGCGATATCGACGGTTTTGCGATCTTCACGTATGCGCCAACCGGCCAGGCCGCCGTGTCGCCGATCGAGAAGCGCAACGCCACGAAATACCTGCTGCCGTTCGACGATACGGGCGTCGTCTCAACGGGTCTGGCGATCGCCAATCTGGCGGAGTCCGCGGCCGTTTTCGAGGTCGTTATGCGCGACGACTCCGGCGCGCAAATCGGAACCGGAATGATCGGCTTGCCCGCGCTGGGCCACAATTCCTTCATGTTGACCGATAGCACCTACGGATTCCCGGCCGCCGCCGGCGTACGCGGCACGGTCGAGTTCGATACGCCTCCGGGCGGGCGGATCAGCGTGCTCGGGCTGCGGGCGTGCGCCATTCCAAACAGCTCCGGCTTCGCCGTGACCTCGCTGCCGACGTTAGCCGACGTGGCGCCAGGTGGCGGAACGATGGCGCACTTCGCCGCGGGAGGCGGCTGGCAAACCACCTAAACGCTGGTGAATACCGGCTCCGCGCCCGCGGCGGTCAACCTGGATTTCTTTGGGAACGGCGGTGCTCAGGTTTCGCTGCCACTGAGCTTCCCGCAGACGGGCGCGACCGCCACGGCGAATAGCCTGTCCAATTACATTCCCGCGGGCGGTTCGCTCATCGTGACCGCGCAGGATTCCGGCGCAACCACAACCGAGGGCTCGGCCGTGGTCACCACCAGCGGAACCGTCGGCGGATTCGCGGTATTTCGCTATGACCCGACGGGGCAGGAGGCGGCGTCGCCCCTCCTGGCGGACAACGCGTCATCTTACATTTTGGCTTTTGACGATACCGGCAGCATCACCACGGGTCTGGCGATTGCGAACGCGGCGGACCAGCCGGCGACGGTGAACGTCGTGATTCGGAACGACGCGGGCGCGCAAATCGGCGTGGGGTCGATTGATCTTGCAGCGCGGGGCCATACCTCATTCATGCTGCCGGACGCGTCTCAGGGAGGGTGGGCGATTACCCAGGGAATACGCGGCACGGTCGAGTTTCAAACTCCTTTGGGGGGCCGCATCGCACCGCTCGGCTTACGCGCCGCCACGATTCCCGGAGGCTTTACGGTCACCTCGATTCCACTGATGGAGCGGTAGGACCCGAACTCCAGATCGATGGCGCGGTGCCCAGCCCGAGATCCGCGCGGAAAGCGGCGCGCGCCTTCTGCGGATGTATCTGCCCAGGTAAAGGCTGGAAACACCCGGATCCGGCGCGGGGGCCGATCCTCCCCAAACCGGCGAATCCGCGCGGCGGCGCGCGGGAACCTGCAGCCAGGCCCCCGGCGGTAATATAGCTAATCCTTAAAGGTCTTCAGTTGCGCGTCCAGATCCGCCAGAGCTTTCACCATCAGGGCCTTGTAGCGTGGGTTCTGCGAAGATTTCATTTCCCGGATCACCCTGACGCGGGAAAGTTGGATGGATTCCTTCTTGCGGATCAACTGGAGTTCTTCAGGATCGGGGGCNNAGATGGTCCTTGGCCATGCCGGCAGCCGCCGCTGCCGCCGGCTCACGTTCCCAACCTCTGGCCATGCTTTTATTCTACCGCCTCGCGGCCCATTTCGGAGAAAGCCATGCGATATGCCCCGCCGAGCCGCCCGCTATAGGGCCGGCCCCTCCGCCGTCGCGGTGCGAATGAACTCGACGATGGAACTGAGCGTGGCGCCGGGTTGGAACACCGCGGCCACGCCGTCGCGCTTGAGGGCTTCGGC